>JAQWGK010000030.1 GCA_029238255.1 Porticoccaceae bacterium
TGGGTTTTAACACTGCCTTCTGAGCAGCCCATAGTTGCAGCGGTTGTTGCTGTGCTCATACCTTCCCAACAACGCAGCATAAAGGCTTCCCGTTGACGTGCCGGCAGCTTTTTAACGGCGACGGTTAACTGTTTAATCCGAAGATCGCGGGTTAGCATTTGATCCGGTCTCTCCGAACTGCGGCCCTCAGCCCGGTCTATTAGGTCACCGCCATTATCGTCGGGCTTTATACCCCAGCTAGCTAGGCTAATAAGTCTGTTTTTAACGGCATTGCGGCGATAGTAGTCGGTGATTTTACTGTTGAGGATACGGTAAAACAGTGGTCGCCATTGGTCGGCTGGTTTGGCTGAGTACTTTTCAACCAGTTTGTACATCGCATCCTGAACTATATCTAGTGCATCGTCGCGATTACCGGTAGCCATTCTCGCCATATGAAAAGCGCGACGCTCAATCTCTTTAAGGAACTGCTCCATAGATGTATCCGTTAACCGAGAACAGGGCTGGTTCACAGGGTTTTCTCCTGTGAACCTAGCGGGTAATTGTTGAGTCATTATATTCATGATTATAGCTAGCTCTGTTAGCTTAGCATTCTGCTTTAAGGGTCACATCCATAGGGCTTTTAACGATAGTCATCTTCCAGAGCTTGATCCAGTAAAAGCATTATCGCAACCCATTCAAGGTAGTCCTTATCATGACTGGAATGCCTGTGCCTTAGCGAGTGTCTGTGCTGCTTTATCGGGTAGTGGCGATAATGATTTCTGGCGTGGTAATGTCTGCGC
This sequence comes from Porticoccaceae bacterium, assembly GCA_029238255.1. Lineage (GTDB taxonomy): Bacteria > Pseudomonadota > Gammaproteobacteria > Pseudomonadales > Porticoccaceae > HTCC2207. The sequence continues at coordinate 780 of JAQWGK010000030.1, forward strand.
GCCTGCCATTTTTTAAAATTATGTCCGTTGTAATAACGGTATTTGGCAATTCTATGCTGCCTCTGGTGACGATTTAGCTGTCGCTCAGATCTGGAGTTGTGGTGGGCTCGCTCATGTTTAAGATGCTTGTGATCACTGAATTTTTTATGCTTGTGGGACTTATCAGAATCAGCCAACGCTGTGGTTGGAAATGCCAGTAGACCTGCGCAGAGGGCCAATGCAATCAATGCCTGTTTCATACCTTTCTCCTTGTCTAAGTGTCGCGCTATAGAACGACGGCACAGGAGATCGGTTGACTAAAGCTACATATTTGACTGCAATTTAATTTAGGTCAGCCCAGATAGGGCAGTGGTCCGAGGGTTTTTCAGAGCCTCTGGCGGCACTGTCGATACCTGTGGCACTCAGTAACGCCATCGCTGCTGGAGTTGCCAGTATCAGATCTATACGCAGGCCGCGCTTGGGTTCCTGCTCGAAGCCACGACTGCGGTAGTCAAACCAACTATAGCTGTTATCTTCACCGTTCATGGCTCTAAAGCTATCTTCCAGTCCCCAGTCTTTAAGGTTTTGTAACCATTGGCGCTCTTCCGGTAAAAAGGCGCATTTACCGGTTTTAATCCAGCGCTTGGCATTCTCAGGTTTAATACCCACATCCAACTCTGCTGGCGCGACATTCATATCCCCCATCACTAGAACCAGATCCTCAGTGCTGAAGTTATTTTTCAGATAGTCGAGCAGGTCGGCGTAAAACTTCTCTTTGGCGGGGAATTTGGTCGGGTGGGCGCGTCCTTCTCCCTGAGGGAAGTAACCATTGATAATATGGACTGTCTGGCCGTTAATGCTGTACTGGCCGTGAATCATTCGTCGCTGGGCCTCTTCATCGTCGGTGACGTAACCGCGAGTGACTGACAGGGCATGGGTTTTACTTAGCAGGGCAACACCATAGTGGCCTTTTTGGCCGTGGTATTCGACCTGGTATCCCATGGCGTTAATTGCTTCGCTGGGGAATTCCTGATCGCTAACTTTGGTTTCCTGTAGGCCAATAATTTCCGGAGAGTGCTGATCAATAACTGCTTGTAGTTGATGAAGTCTGGAGCGTAAGCCATTGACATTAAATGAGATAATACGTGCGGGCAAGGTTATTTCTCTCCACTTTGGCGCAACACTAGCAGTTGCTTATTATTGGGTTTTGAAAACAATCGAATCTGGTCGGAAAGTATATAGCCAGCTTCCTGAAGCATAGGGTCGGATTCGGCGATATTCTCTTCTTCCTCTTCATCTTTAGCTTCCTCACTAGCTTCCTTTGCGAGGGTCTCTTGTTCATCGGACTTGGCTTCTTCGATTGGGGTATCTGTTTCAGCGACTTGATCGTCGATCGCTTCATCATCTTCTTTTTTATTAGCGGCTTTCCACGCGTCACGGTCAGCATAGAGCTCTAGGCCCTTGCTCTTGCGGCGTTGATTCTCTAACAGCAGCTGCTGATTATCCCATTCAGCTGAGCGCAGGCGGCGCTTTTCAATATTTAAAGAGATGGTTTTATCCGCATCCCAGTTATCGCTAAACTCCAGCTGTTTAACCATATGAACAAAGTCAGGGTCGCTGTTAATTCGTTGCTGATGGGCGCTATTTAACTGCGGGACATACTGCTTAACTCCCGCAGAGGGCTTAAAGGGCACCGCGTGAATATTATCCCAGGGCAGGGCGTTGTCTTTGTGGCTCTCACCGACTTCCTCTTTATCGTAAAGAGAAGGGAATTCAATATCGGGCAGTACGCCGCGATGCTGTGTGCTATCCCCAGAGACACGATAAAACTTGGAGATAGTCAGCTTCAGCTGGCCGCTGCTAAGGCCGGTCACATCCTGAACCGTACCCTTACCAAAACTTTGGCTGCCAACCACCAGAGCGCGATCGTAGTCTTGAATTGCACCGGCAAAAATCTCCGAGGCGGAGGCGCTTAGACGGTTGATCATAACCAGAAGAGGGCCGTTATAGACGGCTCTCGAAGTAGCGCGCTGATCCCGGGAAACCTGCTGGTAAGCATTGCGAATCTGCACAACCGGGCCAGAATCAATAAATAGATCGGTAAGCATAGTAGCTTCGTGAAGGGAGCCGCCGCCATTGTTGCGCAGATCGAGAATAATCCCGTCAACGCGTTCCTCACGCATCTCCATCAGTAATTTATAGACATCTCTGGTGGTGCTTTTATATTCCGGATCACGCTTGCGGTAGGCTTCAAAATCCATATAAAAGGCTGGGATATCAATAACCCCAAGGCGTAATTCAGCCCCATCCTGATTGATATCGATGATTTTACTCTGCGCCGATTTCTCTTCCAGTTTTACCTTATCGCGGACAATAGCAATGATCTCAGTACTATCGCCGGAATCGCTGGCACCGCCAATCACTTCCAGTCTGACGGTTGAGTCTTTGTCGCCACGAATCAGCTGTACCACATCATCTAAACGCCAACCGATAACATCGACCAGCTCTTTCTTATCTTGGCCAACACTAATAATTTTATCGCCGGCTTTTAATAACCCCTGAAGATCTGCAGGGCCGCCAGGGATCACTCGCGCAACTTTGGTGTACTCATCTTCAACCGTTAATTCAGCGCCTATACCCTCGAGGGATAGGGACATATTGATTAGAAAGTTTTCGGTGGTGCGCGGTGAATAATAGGCTGTGTGTGGGTCATAGAGCGAGGCGAGGGCATTTACATAGAGCTGGAATACATCCTGACTGTCCCGCTGCTGCATCTGTTTTTTCTGATTGGTAAATCGTTTAATCAGCAATTCTCGCGCTTTGGCGGGCTCTTTATCGTTGAGCAGCAAGCGGATCATCGAGTCTTTAATACGCTTGCGCCAGTATTCATCTCGTTGCTCTGGAGTCTCTAGCCAGTCGCGCTCCTCACCATCTAATACAAGGGTTTCATCAGTGGTGAAATCGAACTCATAATCACTTTCAAGCAGTGCGATATTGGTCTTGTGCTGGGCAATGGCCTGATCTCGCAGACGGTTAAACATTATAAAGCCCGGGTTTACATCACCACGTCGCGCTAGGTCATCCAGTTTGGTCTGCCATTGGGAGAATTCTTCGATATCGGACTGCAGGAAATAGCTTTTCAGCGGATCGAGCATTTCAATATAGGTAGTTAGGTAACGCTCGGAGAGCTCGTCATTAATTTTCTGACCGTGATAATGGCGAGTTGCCAGTCTGTCGAGAATCTCACGGAAGAGTGCGGTCTGTTCAGATTGTTTTTCTATAGGCTCTAGGGCGACATCTGTAGAGGCATAGATAGAACTATATAAGGTAGTAACACTGATAAAACTTAAAAGAAGAATGACGATAACGCGCTGCATAGTTAATTTCCTTGTCTGGAGGATTAAGTTTACCAGAAGTGAATATAAGTACTATAGACAACGCAATCCTTGTCTAGCTCCTCAGTTTGATTTGCTATTGGGCATTTTGTTTCGCGCTTTTATACAACGGTATGACTATTAAAGCTTTAGGTCTGAGAGAAGAGGATTGTATGGACTTATGTAATGTCCTCTAATCTAAATTAGTGGACATAGGTAGACAGTAAGAAAGCAGGCTGTTACAGTGCCTATCAATAAATACACGGCGTATAGCCGTTATTCACGCCGATATGCACAAAGGGTTTGGTACCAATGGCCAACAAGTTTAAAGCGACCCCACTGTTTGATGCTCATAAAGCATTTGTCCGTTTACCTATGGGTATGGCCATGCTCGACGGCTACCCGGATTCAAAGCAGTTTGTAGAAACCCTTTGTGAAACCATTCCCGATGTGCGTCAGGATCTTTTGCATACGCAGGCGTTCCTTAAAAGTTACAGCCGAAAATCTGAAGCGACCTTTCGTGGTTACCGCAATGAAGTTGAGCGCTTATTGCTGTGGGCATGGACGATCGCCAATAAGAGCGTTATTCAGCTTAAGCGGCCAGATCTTGAGGCCTATTTTGATTTCGTCCACAGTCCAGCCTCAGCCTGGGTCGGTAGTTCAGTCCAGGATCGCTTTAAAATAATCGGCGGAGAGTCCCGTCAAAATGAAAACTGGCGGCCATTTGCCGTAAGAATCGCCAAGGAAGATCGTAAAGAAGCCTTATCTGAGGGGCTAAGTGTCGAAGTTAGTCGAGACGGGCACCTGTTATCCCATGAGGCGATGAAGATCTGCTATTCAGCAATTTCCTGTTACTACGACTATTTAACGGATGAGGGTTACGCCTTTGGTAATCCAATCCCGGCGATTAGAAAGCAGTCTCCATTCCTTATTAAAGGCGCCACCCAGAAAAATATAAAACGCCTCTCGGACTTGCAGTGGGAATATGTTCTCGACTGTGCACAGAAAGCCGCAGATGATTCAGCCACTCACGAGCGCACCTTATTTGTGATCGCTATGCTGAAAACCCTCTATTTAAGGGTTTCTGAGCTTTCCGATCGTACCAACTGGCAACCCGTATGGAAGCATTTCTGGCTAGATACGGATGGCAATCGATGGCTAAAAGTACTGGGCAAAGGCAATAAAATGCGCGATGTTTCAGTGCCAAGCGCCCTTTCTCCCTATATTGATCGCTACCAGAAATACCGTGCATCCATTAGCTCAACCTTTGGTGTTAACTCGACATTGGTGGCCAAGAACCGCGGTGTTGGCGGTATGACCTCACGCCAGTTGCGACGTATTGTGCAGGAGGCCTTTGATCTGGCTTATGACAAGATGATAGCCGAGGGCTTTAAAGCTGAGGCCAAGGCACTGCGGGAAGCCACTACCCACTGGCTGCGTCATACCGGTGCTTCACAGGATATTGCTACGCGACCGCTAAAGCATATGGCGGATGATTTGGGTCATGCCAGCATGGGCACTACGGACCAGGTCTATATCCAATCGGATATGAAAGAACGAGCCAGATCTGGCAAGCAGCGGGATGTTTAGTCGTTTCAATCGCTTGGAACGGTTAACTAAGCTCAGAATCACAATCAAAAAAAGTCTAAAAGCAGTCTAAAAACAGCCTATTTCTACTATTAAGAAAGCATTACTAGCACCTACAACGGTGCTGCTGTGGGTCTATTCCAGTCCTTTTTTTTGCCAATAATTGTAAGTAATCACTATTCCCTTGATCAGCCTCTACGCTGCACTCCATCCACAGCTTGTATAAAACTTTTTAATTTTCGCTATTTATTGAATGATAATTCAATAATATTTGAATTATCATTCAATTTGATGTTACTCTAGCAATCTTTGAAAGTCGGGAACCTCAGCATTAGCAGGGGTTTCCGCTGGTTTTGGATTGATTAAACTGAAGTATAAAAGGCCCTACTGAGAGAAACAGTATGTCGAGCACTAGAAAGTTAACCCCAAGAACTGAACCGATTCAAAAGCGCGCTCTTGAGCGCAGGGCGAATATCCTTCAGGTAACTGCCCTGCTACTTGAGGAGGTGGGTCAGGATGATCTGACAACGATTCTGGTGGCCAAGCGCGCAGAAGTCTCTGTAGGTACGCTCTACCACTACTTTCCTAATAAGTACGCGATTCTCCATGCGCTTGGCGAGCAGTGGCTTGAGGAGATTGAAGCTGCGCTTGATGAGCTGGAGACCTTTAGAGTGGAATCCCAAAGCCTTAAGCGCTTTGTTGAGAGCTGTGTAGAGAGAATGCTGGCCGCCTATACCGCTCAGCGCGGATTATTACCGCTAGTGCAGGCAATGAAAGGGGTTCCGGAGCTAAAGGATTTGGATGCCGCTTATAACAGTCTGATTATTAACGCTATGGCGCGAATGTTTGAGCGGCTGGAGGTAGCGGAGCGCCCTGCTGAGCTGTCCAGGCTTGGACTTGCCTATCATGAGATCAATCATGCCATGCTATTACTGGTAGTGAATCAGAGTAAAGCTGACAGCCTTAAAACCTTAAATGATCTGAAATATTTAAGCCTGTGTCTGCTTGAGCGCGCCAAGAGTCAGTTTTAAACTGTTCCACAGAAGAGAAAATACTTTATTAACTCCCGCTATCTTATTGATATTTATGGAATTGAAGGCGAGACTTTACTATCTAGACTGAGTTCTCATTGTCACAAACTCTTCCGCTGCTGAGGGGTGAATACCCACAGTGGCGTCAAAATGCGCCTTAGTGGCACCGGCTTTAAGGGCAATTCCCAGCCCCTGAATAATCTCTGCGGCATGCTCACCAACCATATGACAGCCAACCACCTTATCGGTCTCTGTATCTACAACCAGTTTCATGGTGATACGGTCTGCGCCGCCACCCAAGGTTTGCAGCATAGGTTTAAAGTCTGAGGTGTAAACCGCTATATCAGCGTACTCAGAGCGCGCCTGCTCTTCACTTAGGCCAACAGTACCCAATTCAGGCTGACAGAACACCGCTGTTGGGATATCACTGTAATCAATTTTCGCGATGCCATCCCCATAGAGATGATCTACCAGTACCATCGCTTCCTGAATCGCCACTGGGGTTAACTGAACTCGATCAATCACATCCCCCAAAGCGTAAATGCTTGGTTCTGCCGTGGAAAAACACTCATCGACTACAATTGAGCCATTATCACGCAGCGCGACAGCAGTGTTTTCGAGGCCCAGATTAGCCGTATTAGCCTGTCGCCCTGTGGCATAGAGCACCAACTCAGCATCCAGGGATAATCCTGTATGCAGGTCTACAGACAATCCATCAACAGTTTTATTAATCTCATTGATTTGAGTATTGAGATGAATATTGACCCCTTTGACCAGCATGCCCTCTTTGACCTTATCGCTCATTTCCCGATCAAAGGATTTCAGCAGCTGTGGGCCGCGATAGACCAGATGGGTCTGAACACCCAGACCATTTAAAATACCGGCAAATTCAACCGCGATATAACCGCCTCCGACTACCACGGCGGTTTTGGGTAGCTTATCCAGAGAAAACATCTCGTTAGAGCTTACTGCGTGCTCACTACCGGGAAACTCTGGTATATAGGGCCAACCGCCAGTCGCTATAAGAATATTTTTGGCTCTATAAGTCTCGCCATTAACAGTGACAAGATTAGGCCCTGCAACCGTTGCACGACCATCGAAGAGATCGGCACCACTATTGTCGATAAGGCTGTTATAGATACCATTAAGGCGCTCAATCTCAGCAGTTTTGTTATCCCGCAGTGTCGCCCAGTCGAGACTTGGTGTCCCGTCAATAGTCCAGCCAAAGCCTTTACTGGCATGAAAGAATTCTGGAAATTGCGAGGCGTAGACAAACAGTTTTTTCGGGACACAGCCGACATTAACGCAGGTGCCCCCCAGATAACGGTCCTCAGCAACAGCCACCTTCTTGCCCTTTGAAGCAGCCATACGTGCCGCGCGAACACCGCCTGAGCCGGCGCCAATAACAAATAGATCGTAATCAAATTCAACTGTCATTTATCTTGTTCCTTAAGATTAAACCAGGCCAACTTATCCTGCAGGCTGACCACATGACCGACAATAATTAATGTCGGTGCCTTGGCACCGGCCTCGCGAACAATGCCTGGCAGGCTATCCAGATCTGCGGTAAATACCCGCTGATTGTCAGTGGTGCCCTTCTCGATTAAGGCCGCTGGTGTATCTGCTGCAAGGCCGTGATCTTTCAGTTGTTGGCAGATAGTTTCCATACCACTTAAGCCCATATAGAAAACCAGAGTTTGATTGGGCTGAACTAATTCGGGCCAATTTAAATCCATCTTTCCAGAGCGCAGATGGCCGGCGATAAAGCGCACCGACTGGGCATGATCGCGATGGGTCAGCGGTATTCCTGCATAGCTGGCACAACCTGAGGCCGCGGTAATACCAGGCACTACCTGAAAGGGAATATTGTGCTCTGTCAGGGTCTCGATCTCTTCGCCGCCGCGGCCAAAGATAAACGGATCACCGCCCTTTAGACGCACCACGCGATTGCCTTCAAGGGCATAGTCGACCAACTTTTGATTAATATTATCCTGAGTTACTGGATGGTCACCGGCAGTCTTGCCCACATAGATGCGGGTCGCATCGCGACGTACCAGATTGAGCACCTCGGGAGAAACCAGTCGATCATATAAGACTATATCCGCCTGCTGCATTAAACGCAGTGCTTTAAAGGTCAGCAGATCCGGATCGCCGGGGCCGCCGCCGACCAGATAGACTTCACCGGTTTTAAATTCATCGGTATTGTCGAGCTTGTCGGTTAAGAGACGCTCGGCTTCATCGAGATTATTGGCATAGGCTTGCTCGGCAATCGGGCCATAAAAAACCTCTTCCCAAAATGCCTTGCGGTCCGCCCCATTGGAAAACTTGGCTTTAACGCGCTCGCGAAAGCTGCCCGCTAATGAACCCAGTTTGCTCATGCCCGCCGGCAGTAGAGCCTCAAATCTGGTGCGCAGCAATCTAACCAGTACCGGCGCATCACCACCACTGGAGATAGCGATTTGAATCGGCGAGCGATCGACGATTGAGGGGAAGATAACGGTTGAGAATCCCGGGTCATCGACCACATTGGAGAGAATATTCGCCGCCTGAGCATGCTCCGAAACCAGTCGATTAAGATCTCGATCATTGGTGGCGGCAATAACCATCACTATATTTGAAATATCCAGCATATGCTGATGATCGTAGGCTGCTGTAATAAGACGCAGGCCATTGCATCCGTGCTTCTTATCAGCAGCGTCCATCTCTAACAGATCCGGGCAAAAGTCTTTGGCGACTATAGTAATAATAGCGCTGGCTTCTTGTACCAGACGCACTTTGCGCAGGGCGATTTCTCCGCCCCCGACGACCATAATGTTACGGCCTTTAAGATTGTGGAATAGCGGTAAGTAATCCATTATTTGATATGCGTAAGCCCATTCATTAGAGGCTGAAGTACCTCCGGCACAGCAATAGAACCATCAGCCTGCTGATAATTTTCCATCACCGCCAACAGCGTGCGCCCTACTGCCAGACCTGAACCATTTAAGGTATGCAGCAGTTCGGGTTTGCCATCGGCATTTCTGTAGCGAGCTTTCATACGACGAGCCTGAAAATCGGCAAAGTTACTGCACGAGGAGATTTCGCGATACTTCTCCTGTGAGGGTAACCAAACTTCAATATCATAGGTCTTGGCCGCAGAGAAACCCAGATCGCCGCCACAGAGAATCACCGTGCGGTATGGCAGATTGAGCTTCTGCAAAATAGCTTCGGCGTGCCCTACCAGTGTGTCCAGTGCATCCCAGGAATCTTCAGGGTTAACAAACTGTACCATCTCAACTTTTTCAAACTGGTGCTGGCGAATCATCCCGCGGGTATCGCGACCATAGCTGCCCGCTTCACTTCTAAAGCAGGGAGTATGGGAAACAAATTTAATCGGCAGGCTGTCGACAATTTCGTTGCGATAGATATTAGTGATCGGCACCTCCGCGGTGGGGATCAAATAAAATTCACGCTCGTCGTCGAGCTTAAACAGGTCTTCTTCAAACTTGGGCAGCTGGCCTGTACCAAACAGTGAGTCACGGTTAACGATATAGGGTACGTAAACCTCTTCGTAACCATGCTCGTGGATATGAGTGTTGAGCATAAACTGAGTCAGTGCCCGATGCATACTGGCGAGACCACCACGCATCTGTGAGAATCTTGAGCCGGTAATTTTCGCAGCTGTATCAAAGTCCAGTGCATTGAGAGCATCGCCCAGATCCACATGGTCTTTAATCTCAAAATCAAACGTTCGCGGCTCACCCCAGCGACGAACTTCGACATTGTCGTCTTCGTCATTGCCCGCAGGCACTGAGCTGTGGGGAATATTTGGAATGCCCTGCAACATCTCGTCGAGGCTATTCTGCACCGCTAAAAGAGCTGCATCAGCCTGTGCGGCGTTGTTCTTAAGCTGTTCACCCATGGTTTTAAGGGGTTCAATATCTTCACCTTTGGCCTTGGCTTCGCCGATCAACTTGCCCATGGATTTGGCGTAGGCGTTGCGCTCCTGCTGGAGACTTTCAGCGGCTAGCTGAAGTTCCTTACGCTGAGCTTCGAGAGCCAGAAAGGCCTCTGTATCCAGATCATAGCGCTTAATTTTAAGACTATCGGCAACGGCATTTAAATCCGAACGTAACAGCTTCGGGTCGAGCATGGTGAATTCCTTGGGCAAAAATAAATCAGTTAAAAGCTCTTAATAAAAAAGCTAAATTAAAATAATCGGGCAAGCCAGATTGAACTGCTAATGGCAACAAGACACAGGATAACCGTTGCCAGCACATAAACCAGCGCCAGAAAAAGGTGGCCATTTTGCCACAAACTCAGGGCATCAAGCGAGAATGTTGAGAAGGTTGTAAAGGCACCGAGAAAGCCAATCATCAATAGACCACGCATTTCTGCGGGCAATGCGGCTTTTTCCACCATATACACAAACAGAATGCCCATAATAAAGCTTCCCAGTACATTGACCGTCAAAGTCGCATAGGGAAATTTTTCACTGGAGGCATTAAACATCCACAGGCTTACCCCGTAGCGAGCCATGGCACCCAATGCGCCGCCTAGAGCAACAGCAAACCACTGCATTATCTTTCCTCTTTTTTGTTGTTATCTAGAGAGCGCAGGTAATCAAGTTTTTCCGAAATCTTCTTCTCTAAGCCGCGATCGCTGGGAAAGTAATACTGCTTATCGGTCAATTCATCCGGCAGATAGGTTTCACCGGCCGCATAGGCGCCCTCTTCATTGTGGGCATACCTGTAGTCTTTGCCGTAATCCAATTCTTTCATCAGATTGGTGGGCGCATTGCGCAGGTGCATGGGCACCTCATAGCTAGGCAGTGAGCGAACCTCAGCCATGGTTGTATTAAAGGCGTTGTAAACCGCATTACTTTTCGCCGCAACGGCAATATAAATCACCGCCTGAGCCAGAGCCAGCTCCCCTTCCGGGCTGCCCAGTCGCTCCTGCACATCCCAGGCTTTCATACAGATATCTAGCGCTCGAGGGTCGGCATTGCCTATATCTTCACTGGCCATACGCACCAGCCGTCGAGCTATATAAATAGGATCGCAACCACCGTCCAACATTCGACAGAGCCAGTACAGGGCCGCATCCGGTGAGGAGCCGCGAACCGATTTATGCAACGCGGATATTTGATCGTAAAAGTATTCACCGCCCTTATCAAAGCGCCTGCTATCACCAACCAAGACCTGCTCGAGTACGGATTTATCGATAACCGAAAGGTCATCCTTTTCCGTAGCCAGATCATTGGCGATCTCTAAAAGATTAAGCGCGCGGCGGGCATCGCCATCAGAGGCTGCTGCTAACAACTCAAGGGCCTGATCATCGAGCTCTAGTTGGCGTTCGCCCAAGCCTGCCTGTTGATCGACTAGAGCCTGCTGAATAACCGTTTTAATCTGCGCCTCTTCAAGACTTTTAAGCACATAGACACGGCAGCGAGACAGCAGTGCATTGTTGAGCTCAAAGGACGGGTTTTCTGTGGTCGCGCCAATAAACACCACTGTGCCATCTTCAACAAAGGGTAAAAAGGCATCCTGTTGGGATTTGTTAAAGCGATGAACTTCATCCACAAACAGGATGGTTTTGCGACCGCGAAGATCACGTTGTTCAGTAGCTTTGGCAATAGAGGCGCGAATCTCTTTAACACCGGATAAAACCGCCGAGATACTTTCAAAATGCGCATCTGCAGAGGCGGCAATAATCTTTGCCAAAGTGGTTTTACCAACCCCGGGTGGGCCCCAGAAAATCATTGAGTGCAGTGCCCCGCTCTCAATCGCTTCGCGCAGTGGCTTACCCTCGCCTATTAGATGTTCCTGACCGTAAAAACCATCCAGAGATGCGGGCCGCATTCGGGCAGCCAGTGGTCGATAGACTTGCTGACTAAATAGATCAGTTGGCATTGTTAATAACATCTACCCCGTCGGGTATTTGAAAAACAAACTGATCTGCACTGAGTGGCGGGTTAATTTTTAACTGACTAAATTCGATGCTGGTTGTCTGATCAAGGTTGTCAGTTAGGGCTATGCGGGTCGGTCGCTGATCAACAAAGGTGATTTGCATACTGCGGAACAGGCTGCCGGCACGCTCCGGGGTAAGCTTAAAACGACCCTCGGATTCCTTTTCAATCAGATAGGCTTTATCCAGTTGATCCAGATCACCAGAAAAAAGAATCGCCGGTGTTGCAGCAATATCCTGATTAAAGGGCTGCACAATAACCTGCTCTAGATCTGGATCATAAATCCATAAGCTGATGCCATCGGAAATAATTTGCTGCTGCATTGGCTGCTTAACTTGCCAGTGCAGTTGGGTCGGCTGTAATACCTCAAATAAACCGCTTGAGGATTCCAGTTCAAAACCCTCTGCATCGGTTATCTGCTGGGTAAATTGAGCCGAGAGACTATGGATAGGCTCTAATAGATTACGCAGCGCCAGAACATCCTCGGCCTTACCCGCGGCCTGAAGCTGAACACTAGCGGCGGCGACAGTCATTAAAAGAGAACATTTAATAGAGCACTTAATAAAGGATTTGATAGACCGAATGGTGATGCCAGACATTTTAATCTCTACCACCAGGCGCCAATATCTCACGGCTGCCATTGCTGCTCATGGGGCTTACAACGCCACTGGCTTCCATCTGCTCAATTAGACGAGCCGCGCGGTTATAACCCACTCGCAACTTGCGTTGGACCGATGAGATTGAGGCTTTACGGCTCTCCAGTACAAAGGCAACGGCTTCATCATAGAGCGGGTCTGATTCGTCTCCCTCTTCACCACCGCCCTCCTCGCTGCCGCTATAACCGGGTACAGCAATATTGGAAACTGCGGCTTCATCGGTGATTTCGGAGAGATAGTTTGGTTCGCCGCGGCGTTTCCAGTCGGCAACTACCTTATGCACTTCATGGTCATCGACAAAGGCACCGTGAACACGTTCCGGAACACTGGTTCCCGGGGGAAGGTAAAGCATATCGCCATTGCCCAATAGTTGTTCGGCACCGCCCTGATCGAGAATGGTTCGGGAGTCAATTTTAGAGGAAACCTGAAAAGCAATTCGGGTGGGTACATTGGCCTTAATCAGGCCGGTAATAACATCTACCGATGGACGCTGAGTGGCGAGTATCAGGTGAATACCTGCAGCACGAGCTTTCTGTGCAATACGGGCAATTAGCTGCTCAACTTTCTTGCCGACAATCATCATCATATCGGCGAATTCGTCGATCACTACGACTATATAGGGCAGTGTTTCCAGCGTCGGTGCCTCTGGTGGTTCTTCAGTGCCATCCCAGCCCATCTCGGCGGGATCAAAAGTCCACAGTGGATCGGTGATCGGGTTACCGGCTTTAATGGCATCTTCAATCTTGCGGTTATAGCCGGCCAGATTACGTACTCCAAGAGCGGCCATCAGCTTATAGCGGCGTTCCATTTCACCAACACACCAGCGCAGACCACTGGCTGCATCTTTCATATCCGTGATAACTGGTGTCAGTAGATGGGGAATTCCATCGTAGACCGATAGCTCAAGCATCTTCGGGTCGATAAGAATTAGCTTAACTTCCTGGGGCGAAGCCTTGAACAGGAGGCTTAAAAGCATGGTGTTAATACCCACGGATTTACCGGAACCGGTGGTACCGGCCACCAGCAAGTGAGGCATCCGGCCTAGATCGGCAACAATTGGCGAGCCGGCAATATCATGACCCAAGGCCAGAGTAACCGGTGAGCTCGAGCGGTCATAGGCCTCTGAGGAGAGGATTTCACTGAGGCGAACCATCTGACGTTTTTCATTGGGTATTTCAATACCAACCACGGATTTTCCGGGAATAACTTCCACCACTCGAACGCTGATAACGGCCATTGAGCGGGCCAGATCTTTCGCTAGACCGGTAATACGGCTGACTTTGATACCGGCGGCGGGTTGAATCTCAAAGCGGGTTACCACTGGGCCCGGCAGAACCTCGACCACATCCGCTTTAATGCCGAAGTCCAATAGTTTGTGTTCCAGCAAGCGCGACAGATGCTCGAGGGAATCTGCAGAATAGCCACTACCGGAGTTATCGTCGGCAGGGTCAAGCAGATTGATCTGAGGCAATGTGCCGACCACGGCGGTATCTTCAAACAGGGTCTGCTGCTTCTCTCGCTGTATTCGTTTACTGACCTCAGGCTTGGGCTTGGGTGTCTGAATAGTAGGTGGAGCGCGGAACTTCTTGGCTTTGGTCTCGATTTCAACCTTGACCTGTCGCTCCATGGTCGCTTCACGAGCCTTGGCCTTCTCTCTGCGAGCCAGCTGCCATTCGGTGAACTTGCTGCGGGCGGCATTGGACAGGTTTATGGCAATAATGCCGAGTCGATCAATGATGGCAATCCATGAGATATCGACAAACACGGTCAATCCAAATAGAAACAGCGAGAGTAATATTAAGGTGCTGCCCACATAGCTGAACACGGCCATGGTGGCATCGCCAATTTTATTGCCGAGTATGCCGCCAACCCCAAAGGGGTAGCTGTTATGAACTTCAGCATATTGGATATTGGCCAGTGAAGTGGCGCTGATCATCACTAATATAAAGCCGATTACTCGCAGGGTAAAAGTAACCGAATCAAAGGGTTCAGCTTCACGGAGAATGTAGTTTTTGAGTATTTGCGTGGCGCGCACTGCCAGCAGCGCTGGAAACAGGTAGGCCATCACACCAAATAAGGCATAGAAAATATCCGCCACCCAGGCGCCGGCTAGGCCTACGGCATTGTTTATCTCTACTCTGGTACCTGTATGAGACCAACCCGGGTCATCGGGGGAGTAACTTAGAAGTGCCAGCAGCAGGATTGAGCAGAGAGCAATCCAGCCGATTAATGCGCCCTCAGCTAATAAACGTTTGCTGCGGCTATCATTTTTACTCAGCTGAGTGGAGGCAGAATCACGCTGCTTTCTTTTATCTGTGCTCAACGGGTCAATCCCTGTTATTTTTATCAGCGTCAATTGTAGCCGGTTCACAATTAAAAGCTATATTTGAGCTCGGCTTATTAATTAACTTTTCAATTAATTTTGGCCCCCAAAGAGCGAATTTAACGCCTGTTTTAACTTATTTAAGAAACTTTGTTAAAAAAGATATATGTCCTCGCCAAAGTATTGATTATGATAGCGCCCTATTTGTCACCATGACTAAACAACGACCAAATTTGGAGAACATCCTTGTCTATTCAAGAGTCTGAAATACAACATTATCCGCTGATTATTTTAGGTTCCGGCCCGGCCGGTTGGACTGCTGCTGTTTATGCGGCGCGGGCCAATTTAAACCCGGTTGTTATTACCGGTATTCAGCAAGGTGGTCAGTTAACAACCACTACTGATGTAGATAACTGGCCTGGCGATCCGGATGGTGTTCAGGGTCCAGACTTAATGATTCGTATGCAGAAGCACGCGGAACGCTTTGATACTAAAACAATTTTTGATCATATCGATGAAGTTAAAGTCGATCAGCGTCCGTTCCTGCTGAAAGGCTCTAGCAACTACAGCTGTGATGCTTTGATTATTGCAACAGGTGCCTCTGCCCAGTATCTGGGCCTGCCCTCTGAAGAGGCATTTATGGGCAAGGGTGTCAGTGCCTGTGCAACCTGTGATGGTTTCTTCTATCGCAATCAAAAAGTAGCGGTTCTCGGCGGGGGTAACACTGCGGTTGAAGAGGCGCTGTATCTCTCCAATATCTGTAGTGAAGTGACTCTGATTCACCGTCGCGATGAGCTACGTGCTGAAAAGATGCTTCAGGATAAACTTTTCGAAAAGCAGAAAAATGGCAATATCAATATTGAGTGGAGCCACAACCTGGACGAAGTTTTGGGCGATGATGCTGGGGTTACCGGTGTTCGCTTAAAGAGCGCAGTGGATGACTCCACTAAAGAGTTGGATGTGAGCGGTGTATTTATTGCTATCGGCCACAAACCCAACACCGATATCTTTACCGATAAACTTGCTATGAAAGATGGCTATCTGACCATTGCTGGTGGTTTGGCAGGTAACGCCACTGAAACCAGTGTTAGCGGTGTATTCGCTGCCGGTGATGTGGCCGATCATGTCTACCGTCAGGCTGTGACTTCAGCGGGTAGCGGCTGTATGGCAGCTCTAGATGCAGAGCGCTTTCTCGACAAGTAAACCTTAGGGCAAACGGGAATGCAGATTCGAATGCTTAGTCTTGAGGATCCCCAATTCCCGGATCCTCGCCACGCACTGGAAGAGCCAGATGGACTTCTGGCTGCCGGTGGCAATCTCCATCCGACTACCCTTCTATCCGCCTATCGCCAGGGAATCTTTCCCTGGTATCAGGATGATGATCCAATCCTCTGGTGGAGCCCCGCCACTCGCTGTGTACTCAACCCCGCTCTGTTTCACTGCTCTAAAAGCCTCAGCAAGTCACTGCGTCGTAATGATTACTCGGTGACAACTAATAAGGCATTTGAAGCGGTTATCAATGCCTGTAGTGATCCCCGTGATTTGGAAGGCGGCACCTGGATTACCGATGAGATGACGGAGGCCTATATCGAACTCCATCATCAGGGTGTTGCCCACTCGTTAGAAGTCTGGCGTGATGACCTACTTATTGGCGGACTCTATGGTCTGGCTATTGGCAATCTGTTTTGTGGTGAGTCAATGTTTAGCCGCAGTGCCGACGCCTCAAAAATCGCCATGGCCCATCTATGTCGCTGGGGCACCGAAGCCGGACTTGAGCTTATTGACTGCCAGTTGGTTAATCCCCATCTGTTGAGTCTGGGTGCTGAGCCGCTGAGTAGAAGGTTGTTTTTAAAGCGCTTGCGTAAAGGTCGCGATAAACCACTTAACTGGGGTTATCTGGGCTCAGAGAACTCACCACAAAGATTGGAATTTTGCTGGTAATCCTCTGTCGCAAAAACAGCGTTGTGTATCTGTCTGCAGTCAACTAACCTTAACTCTTACTCCTTTATATAAGTCTTAAAACAACTTAAAGACCATGGTTAGCATTTAATGACTCGAGATATCTCGCCAGATATGGGCACTATAAAACTGTGCCTGACTGAGCCCCACGACTGCAGTTATCTGGAGGGTCGCCGCTCAACAACAGCCTTTGTCGATCCAGAGCTCAGCATAGATACCCTGCTCTACTCAAAAATGACCGCTATGGGTTTTCGTCGCAGCGGTCCCTATCTCTATGCGCCAATGTGTGCCCAGTGCAGTGCCTGTGTTCCAGCTCGGGTACCGGTGGCAAGTTTTAAGCAAAGTCGCAGTCAAAAGCGCTGCTGGAATAAAAACGCTGATATTAAAATTGAGCAGCTCGACGAGCTCAATATTGATGAGCACTTTCCTCTCTATGCCCGTTATATCAATGATCGTCATAAAGATGGCGATATGTATCCACCCTTTAGAAAGCAGTTTGAAGATTTTCTTGGTAACCCCTGGCAATCGACTCGATTTCTGGAGTTCCGTTTGGCTAACAAGCTGATTGGCTGTGCGGTTGTGGATGTTCTCAATAACGGTCTCTCGGCTATCTACACCTACTTTGACCCCAAATATACTGACCGCGGGTTGGGTAATCTGGCAGTACTTTATGAGATTAAAATGGCCCAGCAGCTGGAGTTGGATTATCTCTATTTGGGTTACTGGATCGCCGATTGCGCCAAGATGAAATACAAAACCAGCTATAAACCGCTGGAACTCTACCAAGCTAATCACTGGCAGTTGGCCGATTGACTTTGCTATGCGCGGCGTTTTAGGGCAAACTTGCCGCGTTTTTACAGACTGCGCTGTTTCTGGCAGACAAAACTTAAACAATATTCTTATTTGACAGGCAATAATTAAGCTTATGGCGAAAGAAGACCACATTGAATTTGATGGAGAGGTTATCGATACCCTTCCTAACACCACTTTCCGCGTAAAGCTGGAAAATGACCACGTTATCATTGCTCATATTTCTGGCAAGATGCGCAAACACTACATCCGTATTCTTACGGGTGACAAGGTTAAGGTAGAGATGACTCCCTACGACCTGACTAAGGGTCGCATTACCTTTAGAGAGCGCTAAATAGTCGTTAGTTGACGGCTGCCCCGCTGCTCAATTAAACAGCGTGAAAAAAAAACCGCCTCGAGTAAATCCCAGTTATTATGGGTCTACTTTCGGCGGTTTAATTTTATGCTACCGGCGTTTTAAAACCTTCCGGTTTAATCGCCAATACAGAACATTGGGTCTGCTCTAAAATCGACTCGGCGGTGTTTCCTATAATCAGTCCGGGTATACCCACTCGCCCAACAGTCCCCATCACAATCAAATCAATACTGTATTGCTCTATCATCCGTGGAATTTCGATAGATGGCTTTCCTTTGACTAGGTGCTCTTTAGGCTCAAGATACTGAACCGCAGCACTGCCCAGTACGCTGCTGGTTTGGTCAACCAGCTTTTCCAGCTTTGCAGCACATTCCTTTTCTGTGCTCTCAACAAACTGATCAACCTGCTCTTCAGGCAGCCGTGAGAATAGCCCGTTACGATAAAAATCTTCCCCATAGGCTTCCCAGGCACTGCCAATATGTAATTCAGAGAGCTCCGGCATACAGAGGGTTGCACTGTACTCCAGTACCTGCTGATTAAGCTGTGCCTGAACTCTGCCGTCAGCCTGTTCGTTGGAAGCATCGTTGATATCAACAGTGGCAAGGATATTTCTAAAGCTATGGGTTTGCTGCGGCTTAAGCATTAACACCGGACAGGGACATTTGCGTAGCAAGTGCATATCCTCGCTTCCGAGCATACGCCCCATCCAATCGCTTTTCTCAGCGCATTTAACCACCAGATCATATTGATCATTAATCACAGCTTTGATGATCTGTATAAAAGCTATGCCCAAATCAACCACTATATTGGCCTTAGCCGAGGGATCAATGGCCATCAGTCTGCCCTCGATTGCCAAGCGCCTCTGTTCTATAAACCCACTGATATCTTCATCGGAAAGTTGCTGTTTGGTTAAGGCACCGCGCCAGTGTCCGGGGGGCTTTATAACGTCGATAAAGCAGATATCTGACTGATAGTCACGGGCAAGCCTAAGGGCCTGAATGATCGCTGTTTCATCACTGCTATCAACATTGACCACCGCTAAAATTTTATTAAAACCTTTCATGGTCTGTCCTCTAGAAATGTGGAAATCCCAATAGAATCAGAGCATCTAAGTTTTGTGATGTGGTTTGATTTGACTACCCTGACAGGTAGTAAGCTGAGATTGATACTGTAATGATTGGTCTTAATTCTTGAATTGATATTCTCCATCCTACCTCGTCCCTGGGTTTTAAATTAACCGCCCTGTGGCCACTGTGACAATGAAAAAGCCTGCTCTATTAATCTTAGCTAATCGACATAGTTTTGACGCTTAATTTGCATCAATTAAGCGCTATAAAATTAGAAAAATGGGGAAAGAAAAAAAGAAAGGGAAATAAGAAAAACACAAACGGGGGTTTTTAAAAAGGATAATAAACAGGCCACCTGCTAAAACAGGTGGCCTTGGTTATCAGTGGCTTTCGACCAATTCAGCTTCAGTGCGCACAGTTAGCTCGCCCTCTTCAACACTGACATAGGCGGTGCCGCCCTTCTCTGACAGACTGCCAAAGAGGACTTCCTCGGCCAGAGGCTTCTTGATCTTTTCCTGAAGCAGACGCTCCATTGGCCGGGCACCCATTTTTACATCATAGCCGTTCTCGGCAAGCCATAGGCGGGCAGCATCGTCGATCTCAAGAAAGACTTTTTTGCCATCCAATTGCCCCTGCAGCTGAACCAGAAATTTATCGACTACAGTAGTGATAACATCCATGGTCAACTCGCCAAACTGAACAATACTGTCCAGACGGTTGCGGAATTCCGGCGTAAACATCTTCTTGATCGCCTCCATACCATCGGTGCGATGATCCTGAGTGGCAAAGCCAATCGAAGATCGACTCATCAGTTCAGCACCGGCATTGGTAGTCATAATCAGAATCACATTGCGGAAGTCGGCTTTGCGACCATTGTTATCGGTCAGCGTACCGTGATCCATTACCTGCAGTAACAGGTTGAACACATCCGGATGCGCTTTCTCAACCTCATCGAGCAATATCACTGAATGGGGATGTTTGTTGACCGCATCGGTTAACAGGCCGCCCTGATCGTAGCCAACATAGCCCGGAGGTGCACCAATTAAACGGGATACCGTGTGGCGCTCCATATATTCCGACATATCAAAACGCACTAGCTCAATACCGAGGATATTGGATAACTGGCGGCTAACTTCGGTTTTACCCACACCGGTTGGTCCGGCAAACAGAAAGCTGCCAATTGGCTTGGTGCCCTCACGGAGACCGGCACGTGCCATTTTAATCGAGGTAGAGAGTGCATCAATCGCTGGATCCTGACCGAATACAACCATCTTCAACTTATCAGCCAAGCCTTTAAGCTGCTCTTTGTCAGAGCTGGAAACACTCTTTTCCGGAATCCGGGCAATCTTTGCGATAAC
Source organism: Porticoccaceae bacterium (assembly GCA_029238255.1). Taxonomy (GTDB): domain Bacteria; phylum Pseudomonadota; class Gammaproteobacteria; order Pseudomonadales; family Porticoccaceae; genus HTCC2207. The sequence goes on from JAQWGK010000030.1 coordinate 21,226, forward strand.
CAGTTCAATATCGCTGACGCTAATCGACTTTTTACGCTTTGAGGCGGGCTGAAGTCGCTGGTAGGCACCGGCTTCATCAATCACATCAATAGCCTTGTCCGGTAAAAAGCGGTCGTTAATATGCTTGTCAGCCAATTCCGCGGCAACTTTTAATGCGGGATTGGTAAATTTAAGGTCATGGTGCTCCTCAAAGCGTGACTTTAGACCTTTGAGAATCTTATAGGTCTCATCGACACTGGGCTCTTCTACATCAATCTTTTGGAAGCGACGTGAGAGGGCCTGATCTTTCTCAAAAATACCGCGGTATTCCTGATAAGTTGTCGAACCGAAGCAGCGCAACTTACCGGATGAAAGTAGTGGTTTCAGTAGATTAGAGGCATCCATAACACCGCCGGAGGCTGCGCCAGCACCAATAATGGTGTGGATCTCATCGATAAACAGTATCGACTTTTCGCGCTTGCCAAGCTCGGCAATAATGCCTTTAAGACGTTTTTCAAAATCCCCTCGATATTTGGTGCCGGCTAATAGGCCACCCATATCCAGAGAGTAAACGGTGCTGCCAAGCATGGGCTCGGGAACATTGCCCTCAACAATTAATTTAGCTAGCCCCTCGGCGATGGCGGTTTTACCCACACCGGACTCACCCACTAACAGCGGATTGTTTTTGCGTCGACGAACCAGAATCTGGCTGACTCGTTCAACTTCTGCCGCGCGACCTACCAGGGGATCTGTATGACCCTGAATGGCCAGTTCGTTGAGATTGGTGGAGAACTGACTGAGTAGGCTCTCTTCTTGAGAGTCGGTCTCAGTGGTGCTCTCGTTGCTATTGCTACTCTCTTCGTTACTGTGTTCCGGCTGGTCAACATATTTGGAAATGCCGTGAGAGATATAGTTGACTACATCGATACGCGCGACATTCTGTAGACGCAAAAAGTAAACCGCCTGGCTCTCCTGCTCACTAAAAATGGCCACGATCACGTTGGCGCCGACCACTTCGCTGTGGTTGGCAGAGTTAACCTGAAACACCGCCCGCTGAAGTACTCGCTGAAAGCCGTGGGTTGGCTGGGTTTCCTGCTCCAGTTGAGCTTCGCCAATAGTGGGAGTGGTCGAGTCGACAAACTCGATCAGATCCTGCCGCAGTACGCTGATATCAGCGCCGCAGGCTTTGAGAACGCTGGAGGCTGAGGCATCGTCCAGCAGGGCTAATAGGAGGTGTTCAACAGTCATAAACTCGTGACGTTTATCACGGGCACTTTTGAACGCGAGATTGAGGGTGACTTCGAGTTCTCTACTTAGCATGATTATTTACTCTTCTTCGTCATTACAGGGTTCAATTTCACATAAAAGCGGATGCTCGTGGTCCCTCGAATACTGATTAACTATGCCCGCTTTTGTCTCTGCTACATCTTGAGTATAGATGCCACAGACACCCTTTCCTTCGGTATGAATACTTAACATGATGCGCGTTGCAGTTTCGCGCGTCTGCCCAAAAAACAGTTCTAGCAACTCGACTACAAATTCCATCGGGGTGTAGTCATCGTTTAATAGCACTACTTTATACAGTGAAGGCTTCTTTAATTTTGGCCTTTCTTCTTCGACCACTGTATTGCTATCGCGTTGCCAATCTGGGGGATTATTTTTGTCACTCATTAATATTTTTGCCAAGTAGATTACATATAAGTTACGAACTCTATCTTACATCAGATCATCTGCTCTGGCAGATGACTGACATAAAAAAACCCGATCCTTAGACCGGGTTTTTTTGCTTTGTTGCGCTGTGATCTTATGTAAATTAGAACTATTACATATTCTCGATCATAACATCGCCAAACTGCGAGCAGGACATCAGGGTCGCATCTGACATCAGACGCTCAAAGTCATAGGTGACTTTCTTTTCACTGATAGCACCCTCGATACCTTTGATCACTAGATCAGCTGCGTCGCCCCAACCCAGATGACGTAACATCATCTCAGCAGAAAGAATCAGTGAGCCCGGGTTTACCTTGTCCTGACCTGCGTACTTAGGTGCAGTACCGTGAGTCGCTTCAAAGATAGCAACGTCGTCGGAGAGGTTTGCACCAGGTGCGATACCGATACAGCCAACCTGAGCTGCCAGTGCGTCAGAAATATAGTCGCCATTCAGATTAAGAGTAGCTAGAACGCTGTACTCGTCTGGACGCAGGATAATCTGCTGCAACATTGCATCGGCAATAACATCTTTAACCACAATATCTTCGCCAGTGTTAGGGTTCTTAATAACGTGCCATGGGCCGCCATCAAGAGGCGTTGCACCGAACTGCTCTACAGCAACTTCGTAGCCCCAGTCACAGAAAGCACCTTCGGTGAACTTCATGATATTGCCCTTGTGGACAAGAGTAACCGATGGTTTGTTCTGGTCGATTGCATACTGGATCGCTTTGCTAACCAGACGCTTAGTGCCCTGCTCAGATACGGGCTTAACACCGATACCACAGTTCTCGTCAAAACGAATCTTGGCAACGCTCATCTCTTCCTGCAGGAACTTGATAACCTTGGTGGCTTCTTCAGTACCGGCTTTCCACTCAATACCTGCATAGATATCTTCTGAGTTCTCACGGAAGATGCACATATCAACTTTGTTAGGCTCTTTAACTGGGGAAGGCACGCCTTCGAACCAGCGTACTGGACGCTGACATACAAACAGATCGAGCTCCTGACGCAGTGCAACGTTCAGTGAACGGAAGCCGCCACCTACTGGCGTAGTCAGAGGGCCTTTAATAGATACAGCGTAATCTTTAACCGCTTCAAGAGTCTCAGCGGGGAACCAGTCACCTTCATAAAGTTCTGCAGCTTTCTCACCACAAAAAACTTCCATCCAGGAGATTTTCTTTTCACCGGCATAAGCTTTCTCGACTGCGGCATCGATCACCTTGATCATAACCGGGGTAATATCTACACCAATACCATCACCTTCAATAAAAGGCACGATTGGCTGGTTAGGAACGTTAAGTGAAAAGTCTGAATTTACTGTAATTTTTTCACCAGATTGAGGAATCTGGATATGCTTGTATCCCATCATTGTCTCCGCAGGGTTGTAAGGTTTGTAAAAGTTTTACCGAAAGGCCGCATTTTAGCATTATATTCACTCTTTTTTGTAACTCTGTTTCCTTTACAATGGCAAAAAACTGGGAATATCTGTGTCGAAACTCGTTTTATTCAACAAACCCTTTAATGTCTTGAGTCAATTTACCGATGATAGGGGCAGAAAAACCCTCGCAGACTTTATTGATATCAAAGCAGTCTATGCAGCCGGTCGGCTCGACTATGACTCCGAAGGACTACTTTTATTGACCGATGACGGTCAGTTACAGGCTCAGATAAGCAGCCCCAAATTCAAATTAAACAAAACCTATTGGGTGCAGGTCGAGGGACAGGTATCTGCCGAGCACTGTGCAAAATTACTCAGCGGTGTGGAGTTAAAAGATGGTGGTGCCAGAGCCATTCAATGCCGACCTATGGATGAGCCGGACCTATGGCCCAGAGTTCCGCCAATTCGTCAGCGTCAAACCGTGACCGATAGCTGGATGGAGATTGTTATTAATGAGGGCCGCAACCGTCAGGTACGTCGAATGACTGCGGCAGTTGGGCTGCCGACATTGCGTCTGGTTAGAGCAGCCATCGGCGACTGGACAGTGGCTGATCTTGAACTGGGCAAATACCGTATCGAAACTGTGCATATACCCGCAGTGAAAAAAACGCGTCCTAACAATCGTTCAAAGCTTAAAAAATCAACCAGACGGAGAACCTGATCTTGCCGGATAAAATCCACCTTACAGTTGCCACCGTGGTAGAAAAAGACGGTCAATACCTAATGGTTAAAGAGACCAAAGAGGGTCGCCAGCTTATCAATCAGCCGGCCGGTCATGTAGAGCCTGGGGAAGATATTATTGCCGCGGCGCTGCGCGAGACACTTGAAGAAACTGGCTGGGTGGTTTCAGTTACTGGGTTTCTGGATATCTCAACCTATCTTGCAGAGAAAACAGGCGTTACCTATTACCGGCTGACCTTTGTTGCCACTCCAGAGTATCTGGATACTGATGCAACCATTGATCAGGATATAGATTTCGCCCTGTGGATGAGTCACGAGGAAATTGAGAATAATCGCGAGCACTTGCGTGGCCCTGCGGTATTAAATTGCCTCGACGATTATCTGGCAAAGCGTATTTTCCCTATGGAAATATTTCGCAACACACTTTAGTAAAAACTTTATAGCAAAAGCTTTATAGTGCGGCTTTTAATTTTTATTGATTTTATAAGAGGCTAATTGGCCTGGTGGATAATGAGTAAATCGCAAAAAGTGATAGTCGGTATGTCCGGTGGTGTGGACTCCTCCGTTGCAGCCTACCTGTTAATCGAACAGGGTTACGACGTCGAAGGCCTGTTTATGAAAAACTGGGACGAAGACGACGATACTGAGTACTGTACCGCTATGGCTGATTTAGCCGATGCCCAACAGGTCTGCGATCGACTCAATATTCCTCTGCATACCGCCAACTTTGCTGCCGACTACTGGGACAATGTGTTTGAACATTTTCTCGATGAGTACCGCGCCGGCCGCACACCCAATCCGGATATTCTTTGTAACCGTGAAATTAAATTTAAAGTCTTTCTCGACTATGCACAGATACTCGGTGCCGAGTTTATTGCCACGGGTCATTACAGCCGCGTAGCAACCGTTGATGGTCAAACCCAACTGCTCAAGGGATTGGATAACAATAAGGATCAAAGCTATTTTCTCCATGCGGTCAATCAGCAAGCTTTTGCCAAATCGCTGTTTCCCGTGGGTGAACTGGAAAAACCCGAAGTGCGAAAAATAGCCGAAGAACAGGGTTTTATTACCTCCAACAAAAAAGATAGCACCGGTATCTGCTTTATCGGTGAGCGTCGCTTTAAAGATTTTCTCGAGCAGTATATTCCCGCACAGCCGGGAGATATGGTCACTGCCGAGGGCGATATTATCGGTCAGCATCAGGGACTAATGTTCTACACTCTAGGTCAGCGTCAAGGCTTGGGCATTGGCGGTGTAAAAAACAGGTCCAGTGATGAACCCTGGTATAGCCTGCAAAAAGATCTTGATAACAATGTGCTAATCGTCGGTCAGGGTGGCCAGCATCCACTGCTGTTTACTGACAAGCTAAAAGCCGAGGGTTTAAATTGGATTAATGGCACACCTCCGGCGCCCTTCTCCTGCGTAGCGAAAACTCGCTATCGGCAGCCGGATCAGGCGTGTCTTGTGACACCTACAGAGACTGGCTGTGAGGTAAGCTTTGTTGAACCTCAGCGTGCGGTAACACCGGGGCAATCCGTGGTCTTCTATCAGGGCGATCACTGTCTGGGTGGCGGCACTATTGCCAGCACCTGGAACAGTCATAACGAGTAAATTGAACCATGTTTAACAAACCTACCACTGAACAGGCACTGGCTCTGGCGGCAATCTTTCAAGCCTGCTACCTGGTTGACTGTCTGGCCAATACGGGAGAGGCTACTAAAGAGCAAACCCAGTTGAGTATGGCTGCCCTACTCAATCAAAATCCCAGTTCTATCGAAGATATCTACGGATCGCCTGAAAACTTACAAATTGGTATTGAGGCGATTACCTCACTCTTTGGGGACAAAAACCCCAATCAAAATAACTATGGAATGCATTTAGCCAGCTATGCATTCTCGGTAATCAGTATTGAGCGACAGCTAAACAGTCGATCCGAGATGTTAGAAACGGTTGCCAGTGGTATAGAGAGTGCCGGTCGTCAAGCCCAGCACTTTTCTCTGGTTCATGAGAATGTCTTCGCCAATCTCGCCTCAGTCTACCAACAGACGATCAGCAAACTGCCGTTGCGAATTCAGGTAAAAGGCAACGCTATGTATCTGCAGCAACCCAAGGTTGCTGAGCGAATACGCTGCCTGTTGTTTTCCGCTGTTAGAAGCGCTGTTTTATGGCGCCAGTTGGGGGGCAAAAAGTATCATCTGGTGTTCTGTCGCAAGGCCATAATCAAGGCCCTATCATTAGCCTAAAAAAGTCTTTTTCAGACTAATATTTAAACACCAAAGCGGCTGAAACCTGTGGCCGTTTCCGTTATCATGTGCGGCTTAATTAACGACCCAATCTGGAATAGCAATGAACAATCTCCCGCTCTCTTCCCTCAGCGCCGTCTCACCTATCGATGGACGCTATGGCAGTAAAACTGATCAGCTTCGATCGGTGTTTAGTGAATATGGCCTGATCCGTTACCGAGTGATGGTTGAGGTTCGCTGGTTGCAGCAGTTGGCTAATCATCCCCAGATTCCAGAAGTGGCTCCCTTTAGCGATGAAGCTAACCAGATTCTCAATGATCTGGTGGATAACTTTAGCGTTGAACAGGCTGAACGCGTTAAAGAGATTGAGAGCACCACTAACCACGATGTAAAAGCGGTTGAGTATCTGCTTAAAGAAACCATTGCCGACAATGCTGAATTAAATGCAGTCAGCGAATTTATCCACTTTGCCTGTACCTCAGAAGATATTAACAATCTGTCTCACGCGCTGATGCTTAAAGAGGGTCGCGACAATATTGTTGTGCCTGCCCTGCAAGGTATATCTGACAAGTTAGCCGCTATGGGTCGAGAGTTTGCCGAGGCACCTATGCTGTCGCGCACCCATGGTCAGACTGCATCGCCAACCACTGTCGGCAAGGAAATTGCCAATGTCGCCTATCGTCTGCAGCGCCAGATTGATCAGATTAGCGCAGTGCCGCTACTGGGGAAAATTAATGGTGCTGTAGGTAACTACAATGCCCATATATCTGCCTACGGCGATATTGATTGGCAGGCCAATGCCCATGAATTTATCGAGAATCTGGGACTCTCTTTTAACCCCTACACCACACAGATTGAGCCCCATGACTATATGGCTGAACTGTTTGATGGTCTGGCCCGTTCAAACACCATCCTGATTGATTTTGCACGTGATATCTGGGGCTATATCTCAGTGGGTTACTTTAAGCAGAAAACCATTGCCGGTGAAGTTGGCTCATCAACCATGCCCCACAAGGTTAACCCTATTGATTTCGAAAATGCCGAGGGCAATATGGGTATCGCCAATGCGCTGTTTGGTCATCTGGCGGCCAAACTCCCTATCTCGCGCTGGCAGCGTGACCTCACAGATTCCACCGTTTTGCGCAATATGGGTGTGGGTCTTGGCTACTCGCTGATTGCTTTTGCCTCTCTTAATAAAGGCATGGGCAAGTTGCAGCTTAACAGTGAAAAACTCAATGCTGATCTGGACTCAAGCTGGGAAGTCCTGGCTGAACCGATCCAGACAGTAATGCGTCGCTACGGTATTGAGGAGCCCTACGAAAAGCTTAAGGCTCTGACTCGCGGCAATGTGATGGATCAACAGACCATTCAGGCGTTTATCGATACTCTGGATATGCCTGAATCAGCCAAGAGCGAACTAAAGCAAATGACACCGGCTTCCTATATAGGTAATGCAGTTCAACAAGCTAAAAATATCTAAACGGTGACCGCTATTACATCTATTCTGGGCGCTATCAGCAAACAGCAGTTTCTTGCCGAATACTGGCAGAAGAAGCCGCTGTTGGTGCGCAATGCTATTGCCAACTTTGAAGCGCCGATCGATGCGGATGAACTGGCCGGTCTGGCCCTTGAAGAAGAAGTCGAGTCGCGCATAGTTGTCGAGCAGGACTGGCGTTTACAGCACGGGCCGTTTAGTGAAGAGACCTTTGCTAACCTGCCGTCAGAAAAATGGACGCTACTCGTTCAGGCGGTTGATCTTTGGGTGCCCGAGGTAGCTGAACTTCTGGGTAAGTTTGACTTCCTGCCCCAGTGGCGCATCGATGACATTATGGTCAGCTATGCCGCTGACGGTGGTAGTGTCGGTCCGCACTTTGATTATTACGATGTATTTTTACTTCAGGGCGCGGGTCAGCGTCGCTGGCAAATAGGTGGCCCCTGCGATGCCAACTGCCCGATATTGACCAATACAGATTTAAAAATTCTCAAGGATTTTGAGCCCCTTGAAGAATGGATTCTTGAGCCCGGCGATATGCTCTATCTACCACCAAAAATAGCCCACCACGGTGTCGCTATCGGCGAGTGCACTACCTTTTCTGTGGGCTTTCGCGCACCGGCAGTCAGTGAGATGTTGGATGATTTGGCCACCGAACTGCTAAGTGGCATTGACCTGCCCAACCATTTAATCGATCCACCCCTGACCACCGCAATGGCCGACCAGCGTATTACCGCAGCTCATATAGCCAGTGTTCGCGAGCTGTTAAAGGAAACGCTGGATAACGAGAAATTACTCGGTGAATGGTTTGCCCAGTATATGACCAGACCCAAATATCCCCAGTATGTGGATATGACCGGCGAGAGCCGAAGCGCAATCCTCGACGATAGCAGTTCATTTACCAATGGTGAAAAAGACTAGCTTTTAGTGCCAACTATTCGGCCACGGGTGCCGAACCCTCGCGGCGCGGATCTGATGCTGCAAATTTAATATTATTCTGATCTCGACTAATACTCTGAGTCGCCCCAAGCCGCACAGGTTTCGGGTTGAGAATATGTCCCATTTCAGTCAATAAATTCAATGTATCCACCGAGATGCCACGCTCATAGCGTACCGTATCAGGTAGCCACTGGTGATGGATTCTCGGCGCGGCTGTAGCCTCAGCTATGCCCATATCAAACTCGAGTACATTGAGCAGCATCTGCAAGACCACGGTAATAATGGTGCTGCCACCGGGACTTCCGGTAGTCAAAATAGCCTCGCCCTGGGGGTTAAAGACAATCGTTGGAGTCATTGATGACAGCGGGCGTTTGCCCGGCTGAATGGCATTAGCGTCCCCACCTATCAGCCCATAACCATTGGCTGAGCCGGGTTTGGAGGAGAAATCATCCATCTCATTATTCAGCAGAAAACCGGCACCGGCCACCGAGATACCACTGCCGTAGGAAAAGTTAATGGTGTAGGTGTTGCTAACAACATTACCCCAGCGATCCCAGGTCGCAAAGTGAGTGGTCTCCATACTCTCCTTGCCCGGCTTTTTACTCGACTTTTTACTCGGGTTTTTACTCGACTTTGCTAGATCCGCAAGTGCGGGTTTAATCTCTTTCGAGCGGCTGGCCTTAGACAGATCAATTTTCTCGCGCAATTGTGCGGCATAGGTTTTATCGATTAGCTGAGTGACCGGAACCGGATAAAAATCCGGATCACCCAGATGCAGACTGCGGTCTGCATAGGCGCGGCGCATAGATTCCACTAAACGGTGCAAGTAAGCGGCACTGTTATGGCCAAGGGCATTTAAATCCCAACCCTCAAGAATATTTAGCATCTGAATAAGGTGCACCCCGCCCGATGAAGGCGGTGGCATGGCACAGACCCGCTGTCTACGGAATTCACCACAGACAGGCTGGCGTTCAATAACCTTATAGTTAAGCAGATCCTCAGCGCTGATAATACCGCCATTGCGCTGCATCTGAGTAATCAACAGCTCGGCGGTCTTGCCCGAATAAAATCCGGCCCGACCATGTTTAGCAATGCGCTTTAAGCTATCAGCCAAATCCTTTTGCACAAGGGTCTCACCGGCTTGATAGTGGCCTGAATCCGGCTTGTAAAAGTATTCTCTGGTTGCTGGGTCTCTAGTCAGATAATCGCTGTATCTCTGCAGTGAGCCAGCCATATCGCGGCTAATAGGAAAACCGCGACGAGCTAACTTGATCGCCGGTCGTATTACCTGCACAAGGCTCATGGTGCCGTACTTCTCAAGGGCATGAATTAGACCTGCAACGGTGCCGGGTACGCCTGAAGACTGAACACTAAACCGAGCTTTAAGGTTATCTACATCCCCTTCCTTGTCGAGGAACATATCTCGTGAAGCGGCAGAGGGCGCCATCTCGCGATAGTCGATAGCAATGGTTTTATTCTCTTTCGCCAGATGGACCAGCATAAAGCCACCACCGCCTATATTGCCGGCTCTGGGCAGTGTAACCGCGAGGGCAAAGCCAGTGGCTACAGCCGCATCAACCGCATTACCACCGGCGGCAAGAATATCTGCACCCACCTGACTGGCTATTGCTTCCTGAGAGACGGTTACGCCATTTTCGGCAATAACCGGATGGAAGCGAGCCAGTGAATCCAACGCTACAACCTGGGTAGCCGGAGCAGCAATAGTACTCTGAGTGAAAAGGGCGAGTATGCTGACTGCGTTAAAAACAAAAACCATTAACTTTTTCATAGGCTGAGCACTGCGAATAATTGGGGATTAGCTTGAGTGCCATTCTTTACTATCGAGCAGCTTTAGGCAATCTCAATTGGTTGTTTTTAAATTCTAAGAAGAACGCTTAACCACCTGTCGATAATGATGAAGCAATGGCTCTGTGTAACCGCTGGGCTGGCTAGTTCCTTTAAATATCAAGTCACAGGCCGCAGTAAAGGCAATACTCTTATCAAAATCCGCACTCATGGGCTGATAATCACTATCTGCATTGTTTTGCTGATCTACAATCCCAGCCATACGCTTGAGAGTAGCCATCACCTGATCCCGGTTAGTAATGCCGTGCGCCAACCAATTGGCAATATGCTGACTGGAAATACGCAGAGTTGCACGGTCTTCCATCAAACCAATATTGTTAATATCCGGTACTTTGGAACAGCCTACGCCCTGCTCTACCCAGCGCACTACATAGCCCAAAAGCCCCTGAGTATTATTATCCAGTTCCAACTGAATCTGTTCGGCACTAAGCTGCCGGTCACCGAGCAGCGGAATCGTTAGAATAGAATCCACATTGGCCGGTTCCCGTTGAGCTAACTGGGTTTGCATAGCTGCCACATCAACCTGATGGTAGTGAATAGCGTGAAGAGTGGCGGCGGTTGGCGATGGCACCCAGGCGCAGTTAGCGCCGGCCTTGGGATGGGCGATTTTAGTCGCCATCATATCGGCCATATTATCGGGCACCGGCCACATCCCCTTGCCAATTTGGGCGCGACCCTTAAGACCGCAGGCTAGGCCAATATCGACATTTTGATCTTCGTAGGCGGCAATCCATGGCATTGCCTTTAAGTCGGCTTTAAGAGCAAATGGCCCGGCCTGCATACTGGTGTGTATCTCGTCACCGGTGCGATCCAGAAAACCGGTATTAATAAATACCACGCGCCCCTTAGCGGCATGGATACAGGCTTTCAGGTTAACCGAGGTGCGTCGCTCTTCATCCATAATGCCAACCTTAATGGTATGGCGAGGTAGGCTGAGCATATCTTCGATACGATTAAACAGCGTATTGGTAAAGGCCACCTCATCGGGCCCGTGCATCTTTGGCTTAACAATATAGATACTGCCAGTTTCCGAGTTACTTAGGCTCTGCTGCCCCTTTAGATCATGGAGGGCAATAAGACTGGTAATCACACCATCCATAATCCCCTCCGGGATCTCATTGCCCTGAGCATCGAGAATGGCCGGATTGGTCATTAGATGGCCAACATTGCGAATAAACATCAGGCTGCGCCCTTTTAGGCTGCACTTATCGCCATTGGGGGCGGTATATTGGCGATCTTCGTTCATTCGGCGGACAAAGCTCTTCTCTCCACGAACCACGGTTTCCTCAAGATTGCCGCGATTTAGCCCCAGCCAATTGCTGTAGGCCAATGCCTTATCCTCCGCATCCACGGCGGCTACGGAATCCTCACAGTCCATAATGGTGGTCAATGCTGATTCCAAAACTATATCTTTAATCCCTGCAGCATCAGTTGCGCCTATATAGCTACTAGAATCAACTTGAATTTCTATATGTAAGTTATTGTTTATTAACAGAATGGATGCAGGTTTATCTGAATTACCGCAGTAGCCAACTAGCTGCTCTGGAGACTTTAGACGGTGCTTTTCGCCATCCCTAACTGTCACTTCCAGCTGCCCATTAATCACCTGATAGGCCGTGGCAAGGCTATGAGAGCCAGTAGTTAGAGGGACAGCCTGATCGAGAAACTGGCGGCCATAGTCAATCACCTTCTGGCCGCGAACCGGATTATAGTCACCCGCTTTACCCGCTCCCGCGTCTTCAGAGATCACATCGTTGCCATACAGAGCGTCATAGAGGCTGCCCCAGCGGGCATTTGCGGCATTTAGAGCAAAGCGGGCATTCATTATGGGCACCACCAACTGTGGCCCTGCCTGCAGGCAGACTTCCGGATCGACATTTTCAGAACTTATGGAGAAATCTTCGACTTCGGGAACCAGATAACCAATCTGCTGAAGAAAAGCTTTGTAACTGGAAAAGTCAAAAGGTGCAGGGTTAGCCCTGTGCCAGCTATCAATCTTGCTCTGCAACTGCTCACGAACCTCAAGCAGCTCTTGGTTTAGGGGGGCTAAATCCTCAATTAGTGCCGCGAAGTCTTGCCAGAACTGATCCCTATTTATGCCTGTACCAGGAATAATTCGGTCATTGACCAAATCGTAAATTGGCTTGGCAATCAGAAGGTTAGACTGCTCTATTCGCTCACTCATCAATTGTTCTCCCTCACAGTGTTGGTCGCTGAAATCAGTTATCAAAATGGTCTGCTAAGACCTCCTTATGAAAAGCAGCTTAGATGCCTGGGTATGATTTTCCCAATCTATGGATATGATCTTTGCTATTCAGCGATCAAATGATGGTTAGCCGGTGATCTCCTCGGAAACAGATTTAATCAGTTGGCGCATCCAACGGTGACCCGGATCGTGTTGCAGCAGAGGACTCCAAACCATCTTTAAGCGCATACGCGGGATATCAAATGGGGGTTTTAAGATAGCTACATGAGGGTTTTCATGCATGGAACTGGCCGCCAGACTGGGAATGGTGACGACCAGATCATTGTGCTCTGCCAATAATAGCGCGGCCTGATAATGGCGCGTAAATAGGGTAATAGTGCGGTTTACACCGATCTTGGTTAAGGCCTCATCAACCCAGCCAAGACGCTGCACATCGTCCGAGGACATCCCTACCCCGACGCCCATACCGGTCTTGCTAACCCAGACATGCTTAGCCGCCAAATAGGTCTCCAGATTCCAGTCCTGAATAATGGGGTTATCCGCTCTAAGGACACAGGAGAAACTATCATCCCAGAGGTGAATTTGGTGAAAGGACTGGGGCAGAGTATCAAAGCGGTTAATTACCAGATCGACCTTGCCGCGCTCAACATCGTGAAAGCTGACATCACTGGGAGTCATAATATCCAAACGCACACTGGGAGCCTCAACACTTAGTCTCTCTAGCAGCTTGGGCAGTAAGGTAGCCTCAGTGTAATCGCTGGCCATAATACGAAAAATACGCTCAGACTCTGAGGGATCAAATACGGTCTTCGGTAATACCGCCAACTCAGCCGCAGCGAGCACATTGCGCACCAGTGGTTGTAACTCAAGTGCTCTTTCAGTGGGGGTCATACCATCGCTAGTACGAACCAGAACCGGATCATCAAATAGATCCCGCAAGCGCCTTAAGCTGTTCGACATGGCTGGTTGGCTTATACCTAGCTCCTCTGCGGCACGGGTTACATTGCGTTCACGCAACAGCACATCCAGGTAAACCAGTAGATTTAAATCAATCTTAGATATATTCATATAAAAAATACTCGAGATAAAAACCATCAACTAGATAAATTATGGCACGGTTACTAGACTAAGGCCACAGTTTGGAAATTAACCACTTATTACAGGGAGCTTTGATGTCTATTTTTTCACAAGATATTGCCGCAGTAACTGAGTTGCGGAGTGCACAGTCAGGCGCATGGAGCGCTATTAATCCAGAGTACGTAGCGCGAATGCGTATTCAAAACCGATTTAAAACTGGAATCGATATAGCCAAATACACCGCCGCTATTATGCGCGCAGATATGGCTGAGTACGACGCTGACCCCAGCGCCTACACACAGTCATTGGGCTGCTGGCATGGCTTTATCGGTCAACAGAAGCTGATTTCAATCAAGAAGCATTTCGGCACCACCAAGAAAAAATATCTTTACCTTTCTGGCTGGATGATTGCCGCTCTGCGCTCAGAGTTTGGCCCCCTTCCCGATCAGTCAATGCATGAAAAAACCGCTGTTGCATCGCTTATTGCAGAGCTCTACACCTTTTTACGACAGGCCGATGCCCGTGAACTGGGCGGTCTATTTCGTCAGCTTGACGCGGCGGATGGCGAGGCTAAAAAGGCGATTCAGGCCAAGATCGATAATTTCGAAACCCATGTGGTACCCATTATTGACGATATAGATACGGGTTTTGGCAATGCTGAGGCAACTTACCTGATGGCCAAGCAAATGATCGAAGCTGGCGCCTGCTGTATTCAAATAGAGAATCAGGTTTCCGATGAAAAACAGTGCGGCCATCAGGATGGCAAGGTAACCGTGCCCCACGAGGACTTTTTGGCCAAGATCAATGCGGTGCGTTACGCCTTCCTTGAACTGGGTGTTGATAACGGAGTTATAGTTGCGCGCACAGATTCATTGGGTGCCGGACTGACCAAGCAGATTGCAGTGACCCGCGAACCCGGAGATTTAGGTGATCAATACAACTCATTTCTGGATGTGGATGAGGTTTCAATCGACGACCTTAACAGCGGTGATGTAGTGATCAAACAAAACGGTAAACTGGTGCGCCCCAAGCGTTTGCCAAGCAACCTCTACCAATTTAAAAAGGGAACCGGTGAGGCACGCTGCGTGCTCGACTGTATTACCAGTCTGCAAAATGGCGCAGATATGATCTGGATTGAAACCGAAAAACCCCATATAGGCCAAATTGGCGCTATGGTCGATGAGATCCGCAAAACTGTTCCCAATGCCAAGCTGGTCTACAACAACTCCCCCTCTTTTAACTGGACACTAAACTTCCGCCAGCAGATTTTTGATGCCTGGGCCGAAGCCGGTAAAGATCTATCGGACTATGATCGCGCCGACCTGATGAATACCAGCTACGATCAATCGCAACTGGCCGCTGAAGCGGATGAGAAGATTCGCACCTTTCAGGCCGATGCAGCCAGAGACGCAGGTATCTTCCACCATCTGATTACACTGCCCACCTACCATACCGCTGCTTTATCCACAGATAATCTGGCCAAAGAGTACTTCGGTGATCAGGGCATGTTGGGCTATGTAGCCGGCGTGCAGCGCAAAGAAATCCGTCAGGGTATTGCCTGTGTTAAGCATCAGAATATGGCGGGCTCAGATATGGGCGATGATCATAAGGAATACTTTGCCGGCGAAGCGGCTCTTAAAGCCTCGGGTAAAGATAACACCATGAATCAGTTTTAAATCCATCAGGGTAAGTTTTGGGCGAAGTTGTACTTCGCCCTTTTTTTGTCCTTTTTTCTTACCGCGGATTTTTTAAAATCACAGCAGATTAATTCTTTAAAATCAGTATAATTGCGAGCTTAAATAAACAGCTATTTAAACCTAAACTATTCACCCAGTTTTAAGCGAGCTCTCTTGAAAACAGAATTTCTCGGCAAGACCCTATCCGGCCCATTTACAGTTCCCTCGGGAATTGTTACTACTGCCACCTCTATTATTCAGTATGTCTTTGATCATATGCCTCAGGTTGGCGTACTGACCACCAAGAGTGTCGGCCCCGATGTACGCGCTGGAAACCGCGAGCCGGTCTACAGCCAGTATGCGCCAGGTTGTTTCGTCAATGCGGTAGGACTGACTAATCCCGGTGCGCGAGCAGCGGCCGATGCGATGTCTAAGCTACGTATTCCTGCAGATCGTTTTTTACTGGTCTCTATCTTTGGTGGCAGTGTCGAAGAGTTTGTTGAAGTGGCAAAAATTATGGCACCCGTGGCCAACGGTCTTGAGTTAAATCTCTCCTGCCCACACGCCAAAGGTTACGGCATGGCCATGGGACAGGATCCCGAGCTTGTCCGTGAGGTGACCGCCGCGGTAAAAGCCGTGGTCGATATCCCCGTTATTCCCAAGCTAACCCCCAATACACCCAATATTGGCGAGATAGCCCTTGCTGCAGCCGCTGGCGGCGCAGATGCACTCTGTGCCATTAATACGGTTGGCCCCGGCTACACCTCATCCCATGGGCATCCGGTGTTAAGCAATGGTGCCGGTGGCATGTCCGGTAAAGGTGTTTTGCCTATCGCACTGAAATGCGTGCGTGAAATCGCTGCAGCGACGGATCTGCCGATTATTGGTTGCGGTGGCGCTAGCAGCGCTGCGGATGTGCGTGAGTTTATCAATGCCGGCTCGACTATTGTCGGTGTAGGCTCTGCCCTTACTGGTATGACTACTGATGATATGGAGAGCTATTTCAGCCAGCTTGAATCAGATCTCTGTTTTGATTCCGACAAAGCTGAAGGCCATATTCGCTACGATATAGATATGGATTTTGAACCAGTGGTTCTGGTTGAAAATAAACGTATCTGTGATGATATCTGTGTTCTTACCTTTGATCGCAAGATTAATATCCAAGCCGGTGAGTTTGTCTTCCTATGGGTTCCGGGTCTGGGTGAAAAACCATTCTCTGCCCTATCCGATGATCCTTTCCAATTGGCGGTTATCGATGTGGGTACCTTTACCCACGCCATGATGGATCTGCCGGTTGGCAGCGAAGTCTATGTGCGCGGTCCCCACGGTATTCCAGCTTCACCTCCGGAAGATGCCAAGATTATGGCAGTGGCTGGTGGTACTGGTTTGGCGGCTGTCTATCAGTTGGCCAGAGACTTTGGCAATGCGGAAGTATTTACTGGCGCACGAACAGCTGAGCGTCTCTACTATCTCGAAGAGTGTAAGAAAATTGCGGATGTGCATGTTGCTACCGATGATGGCTCTGAGGGCTTTAAAGGTTTTGTCACTGAGCTATTGCGCAGTCGTCTTGAGCAGATGTCTCAGGCTGAGTTGGATAATCTGGTTTTCTATAATTGCGGCCCAGCGCCTATGGTGCATGCTGCAGCGGCAGTTCAGCGAGATTTTTGTCGCGATGATCAAATCTTTAGTGCGATCGATTACCTGACCAAGTGCGGTGTGGGTATCTGTGGTGCCTGTGCTTCGCCAGATGGCAAGCGTATCTGTGTGGATGGTCCATTTATGCAGGGAACGCCGGAAAGACCAGTCGCTGGATAGCGATAAATCTTGTAAAGGCTCGGCACTTCTCCTAATAACAGGATCAATCTGAAAGAAGACTCGTAAACAATCGCACGCAGCACAACTACTGCTTTTAGCGACCCCAGTTAAGCAATGAACCGAATTGATCAGACTTAGGCCCAGCCTGCCGGAATACCCAAAAATCCGGGTCAACCAGCACAATGTCACCTACCTGCTTACTAATTTCTACCATGCCATCAGGCATGGCAATACGCTGACGCTCACCGTTTATTTCCACTTCAACTGGCATGGGAAAATCCAATCCATCAGGTACCTGCCATTGGATGGCCAGGCTTTCACCTTTATCCTCAACAAGTAGTTTAGGTAGCTCAGGCCGACGTAAATACAGTTCAAAAAACCAGCCAAGGTCACGGCCGCTGATTTTTTCCGCGAGGGTGATAAATTCTTCACTTTTGGTAACACGGCATTGCTTGCAAGCGTTAATATCCGCCAGAGTATGATTTGGGTTGGGATAGGCTTGACGGCGCAGAAGTTCAAAAAATACTTCATCACCAAGAAGGAAGCGTAAGCTATGTAATACAGGAACACCTTTGGTAAGAGAATACGGAGAATTCTCAAGCTTGAAGGCTTTCATGGTGATCGGTTCCAAAGGCGCGACAATCTTGTTATTTACAAGCGGACGTCTCATCAGAGTAAGCATCCGTTGATGGTAATCTTTTTTGCCAAGATAATATTCATAATAAAGATAGGTCATATAGCCAGCGAAGCTTTCCTGCAACCACATATCCCGCGCCTCAGCCACAGTCATCAGGTTACCCCACCATTCATGCGTCAACTCATGGAAAGGCAGGCCAAACCAAGTCTTGTTGTTAGCGTCTCCAGACCAATAATCAATATTGAAAGCAACGATTGTCTGATGCTCCATCCCTACATACGGCGTATCAACAAAAGCCATCTTGTCACCCTGAAACGGATAAGGACCCAGCAGTTTTTCCAGAAATGCCAAATCATCAACCAGCTGGGTGTATAAAGCCTTACCATCCTGATAATGTTCGGGTAATACCCAGTAGCTGACAGGGAAGCGTTTGCCGCTGACACTTTGGTACTGCTTACTAATTTTCCGGAAAGGACCGGCATTAAACGTCACGCTATAGGTATTAATTGGAGCAGTAACTTGCCAGTGATGGGTAGCGGTACCATCTTCATTCTCCACTCTGGACTGAAAGCGGCCATTACTAACCACTTCCAGATCAGCCGGTACGGTAAAACGCAATGTCACGCCCTCTTCCGGCTCATCGGAAGTATGCTCCTTAACGGGCCACCAGACATCCGCTCCGGATGATTGACAAGTGACCCCTATCCAATGACTACCATCTTCCGCCTTATCCCAGATAAAGCCGCCTCCCCAGGGTGGGTTGGCCGAGACATAAGGTTTGCCTGCATAGCTCACGGCAATTTCCAATAATTCACCTGGCCGGTATTGACGACTCATATCAATCCACAAGCGGCTATTGAAGGATTCCGATCTATTCTCCGCACCAGCGACAGTCCTTGTCGAAGGTCTGTGTTCAAAGCGTAGAGGTTTTCTAAAGCCCTTCTTTTCAAGTAACTCAACCTTTGATACCTTAAAGGTGCTATCCAGATCCAGGACAAACTGTTTCAGCGGCTTAAGCACCCTCGCTTTGACAACCACAGTTCCACTAATAAAACGACGCTCAGGGTCCACATTGATATCTAAGTCATAGTGACGAGCGTCATAAGCTGCCTGCTCCAGCGGGAGGACTCCACCAACATCATTACGCAAGTCCTGCTCAAACAATATAGCTTTTGGCCTTTTATCCTTCTCATTAGCCATGGCATTGCTACAGTTAATAGTCATGAAAAAAAGGCAACTAAACAATAAACATGCACTTAAAATAGTCAGCCCTCTCTCATTATAATTTTCTGCAGATTTTCCAAACATCTTAGACATCCGACGATAACCTCCGAATATGCGGATCAAGAATAAAACCAGTCGTTGGAGAACCTCGACATTGTTAAGGATAGGCTGGCGGTTCATAAGGGTCCGGCGTGCCCTGCAAGACAGGGGGGTAGCGCTTAAGCGACTCTTTATGTTCCTTTATCAGCCTAGAAGTGATTACTTTAACAAAGCTATTGTGAATATTTTTAACCGTGTCACGGTTCCTTTCTTTGGGGTCACTGAGGAGATGGAATATTTGCCCGCTACGGGTTGAGCCTACTACATGTTTCCAGTCTGTCCATTTGACACCATAGATATTTTCCCAGGAGTAGATAATAAAACTATCTCTATTTGATACTGATTTCTTCCCAAGAAAAAAATCAGTCTGGTCAACGCCATCGATGACGCGATCATCGGGT
>JAQWGK010000043.1 GCA_029238255.1 Porticoccaceae bacterium
ATCCGGGTTGACCTGTTTGAGTCGACAGGCAGCCCCAAGACCTGAGGGGCCTGCGCCTACGATGACAACATCGTAATCCATATATTCACGTTCCAAGTTAATTCTCCGACTAATTATTAGAATGTTTATGCTGTTAGTTTAATGACATGCTGCAAGCATAGCCATAATCACAATAAATAGCCGCAATTTATATAAGTGGCGGGCTATTCAAGCTGACTCGCTGGTCGTATTCGTTAATTCTGAAAGGCTCCCCAAGCTTGATTTGCACTACCTGTTTAGGCACTATGAGGCCTGTAAATTTGGCTGTTTTAGAGCTGTTATAACCCTTTAATATCAGCAAAATCAGCGAATAATTTTTATCAATTTAATAAAAGTAAAAGGATATCCATGAAAATTCTGGTAGCCGTGAAACGGGTCGTTGATTACAACGTCAAGGTTAGGCCCAAGTCGGATGGAACAGATGTCGATTTGGCCAATGTAAAAATGTCTATTAATCCATTTTGTGAAATTGCTGTTGAAGAAGCTATACGACTCAAGGAAAAGGGCGTAGCTACTGAAGTGGTTGCAGTTTCTGTCGGCCCGCAACAGTCCCAGGAACAGTTGCGTACCGCACTGGCGCTAGGTGCTGATCGCGCTATTCTGGTCAATACGGATGAAACCCTTGAGCCTCTGGCGATTGCCAAGTGCCTGAAGGCTGTCTGTGACTCTGAATCGCCGGATATTGTATTGCTCGGCAAGCAGGCAATTGATGGGGACAATAACCAGACAGGACAAATGCTAGCGGCACTACTGGACTGTGGTCAGGCAACATTTGCCTCTGAGCTCAATGTTGAAGATGGCAAGGCTACTGTAACCCGCGAAGTCGACGGCGGTCTGCAGACGGTGGCACTCAAGCTACCGGCAGTTGTGACCTCTGATCTGCGCCTTAATGAACCGCGCTATGCCTCGCTGCCCAATATTATGAAAGCCAAGCGCAAGCCGTTGGATAACACCACGCCTGCTGATTTATCCGTGGATATCACGCCACGTGTGTCGCTGCTCGGTGTTGAATTGCCAGCCCAGCGTCAGGCCGGCATCAAGGTCGATGATGTTGCCATGCTGGTCGATAAACTTAAAAATGAAGCGAAGGTGATCTGATGTCTATTTTAATTATCGCGGAACACGACAATAGCAGCTTAAAGGCAGCAACTCTCAATTCTGTCACCGCCGCTCAGGCTATAGGTGGCGAGATCGATATTCTGGTTGCCGGTTCCGGCTGTCAGTCAGCGGCTGATCAGGCTGCACAGGTTGCTGGTATTAATAAGGTGTTGGTTGCCGACAATGAAGCCTATAACAATGCTCTGGCCGAGAATGTAGCGCCATTAATCGCCGAACTGGGCGCGAGCTACAGTCATATTCTAGGAACAGCCACGACGACGGCCAAGAATGTCATGCCCAGAGCTGCAGCGCTGCTGGATGTTCAGGCTATTTCCGAGATTAGTGAAGTGATTAGCGCGGATACCTTTAAGCGTCCAATCTATGCGGGCAATGTGATTGCTACTGTACAGAGCAGCGATGCGATTAAGGTGTTAACCGTTCGTGGTACTGCCTTTGACGCAGCGGCCGCGGAGGGTGGCTCTGCTGCTGTTGAAGCTGTGGGCTCCGCTCATAATGCCGATATATCTGAGTTTGTTGGCGAAGAAGTGGCGGCTTCTGATCGACCTGAGCTGACTGCAGCGAAGATTGTTATCTCTGGGGGCCGCGGTATGGGCAATGGAGAGAACTTCGATCTGCTTTATAGTCTGGCGGATAAGCTCGGTGCTGCCGTTGGTGCATCCCGTGCGGCAGTGGATGCGGGCTTTGTGCCCAATGATATGCAGGTGGGTCAGACCGGTAAGATTGTCGCTCCAGACCTGTATATTGCGGTGGGTATCTCCGGTGCGATTCAGCACTTGGCGGGTATGAAGGACAGTAAGGTGATTGTGGCAATCAATAAGGATGAAGAGGCGCCGATTTTCTCGGTTGCTGACTATGGTCTGGTTGCTGATCTATTTACTGCACTACCTGAAGTGGATTCTGCAATATAGGCTTTAATCTATTGTTTTAAATAGATTTATTCTGTTAAAAAAGGCTCCTTGCGGAGCCTTTTTTATGGTCGGGGCTTTTTTTCTCCTGTGCTTTTTTACTCAGGTGCTTTTTTACTTTGGTGCTTTCTTACTCCTGCTCTTTCTTCCCTTTATTCTTGTTGCCCGACTTGGAATTTTTCAGCTTTCTAAGGTATTCGCGGCGCTGTTTGGGGCTCATATCACGCATATCTTCTCGCGCTTGTTGGCGAACATGGGGCGGGAGACTCTTAACTCGATTGCGCACCTCTCTGACTTTCTGCTTATCATCATCACTCATATTTTCCCAGCGGCTGCGCAGTTCCTGACGCTTTTCCGGGGGCATGTCCTGAAAACGATCGCGGGCTTTACGGATTCGCTGGCGCTCTTCCGGACTAAGTTGTTTCCAGCGCTCGGCTTTATCCTTAAACCCACTATCGCTAGCTCTTCGCACCAAACGATGCTGTTGCTGTGGTGCCAACTTGTCCCACCGCTCAGCCATCGGTGATAGGGACTGCTGAATCTCTGCAGGTAGTTCTTCCCAGTTAAGGGCTTCCACTGATTCCTCTGCACTGGCCGGTAGGGTAGTGAGAGTAAAGGCTGCGGCTATATAGAAGGGAGCTAATAATTTAGTATTCATAATTTTTCTCACAATTTTTCAATTCTGTATATTTAAGTGTTTAGGTTCTGGGTGCCGCGCTTAAGTCTCAGCCTGTGCCAGCCAGTCATAAAAGTCTAGATCTTCATAGATATCTACGCTGTCATACAGGCCTTTATCCAGACTTTCAGCTGGCCTTAATGAGTCTTCAAAGAGCGTAAAGGATGAGCCATCACTTAGTATCTCGCCAGCAATTTTGGCGTTTGCCAAATCCGGGTTCGATTGGCCCTGATCTATGGGATTAACTAAAACAACCACCAGCATAACCGAAGCCAGTGAAGCACCCAGTGCCGGCCACAGATACCGTTTTGACGACCGCGGAGATTGGGCGAGGGCGGCTTTACGCGCCTGGGCCAGGCTGAATAGATCAGGGTTATTAGTCTCTTGCTCAAGGCTGGTTAAATCATGCTGTAGTTGACCGCGCAGCTTGCTTTGCCCTCGATTATTGTCTTCTGTGTTACTCATGCCAGGATGCCTCCAATGATGTTCGCAGTGAGTGCATTGCTCTTGAATAGTGGGT
>JAQWGK010000056.1 GCA_029238255.1 Porticoccaceae bacterium
TGAAGACGATCGGCATCCTTGGTTTCCCTGCTGTAGCGACCACCGAAGGTCAGGCGCATATCATCGGCTATAGACCAGCTTGCCTGAGCAAATAGCGACCAGATATCACCCTCTTGATTAAACTCACGATTGGTCGAAGAACCCGCCGCCAGAGGCGCTAAACTGGCAGCACCGGCACCCACCAGAGCCGCAGTAATCACTGTTGGATCGGGCAGGATAATCTGATCGGTGTATTCAAGATCCGTGGACTGGAAAAACAGCCCGGCAATATAGTCGATATTATTGCCAAGGTCAGAGGTTATACGGAATTCCTGACTGAACTGACTGTACTCTTCCTGCCCTGCTGCATCAAAAATAGCTGCGCCGGTAAAGTCGCAGTCACAGTTTTCGCTAAACTCATAATCCACATAGGCGGTAGTCGACGTCAGGGTATAACCCTCCCGATCCCAATTGACATTCAGAGTGGTATTGTTGACTTCGTTATTACTGAAATGGCCATTGTTATCGCCGATATAATTGAGCTCTGCATCCACCTGAAAAGCCTGAAGTGAATTCAATACAGTTATATGGTCTGGGGTACCTATGCTGTTATAAACCTCGAGATTTCTGCCGATAACATCAAAGGTAGAGCGTGAAACTTTTAGATCAGCGCTAACATCCTCATTGATAGCCCAGCGCAGGGAACCGCGAAACACTTCTTCCGACTCCTGCTGTTCATCTTCACCGTTTACCGCATTCTTAACATAGCCATCCAGATCGCGGGTCAACAGCGCAAGTCGACCGCTAAGGTTATCGGTTAATGGGCCGGATAGAACCAGTCGCAGATCTTCTTCCCCATGGTCGGGTTCGTACAGTGCAGTAATCGAGCCTTCAAACTCATCGGTGGGCTTGGCCGTGATCTGGCTAACCGCACCGGCAATACTGTTTTTACCAAACAGAATACTCTGTGTACCCCGCAGTACTTCCACCCTCTCCATATCCATCATCGGCACTCGAGCCAACTGACCGCGGCCATAAAAAACGCCGTCGTTATACATGCCTACGGACTGCTCAAAACCGGGGTTAATACCGGAACTGATGCCGCGAATAGTAATGGTGGTAGAAATACCGGTTTCATTGATCGAAAAGTTAGGTACAAACTCCGACAGTCCCTGCAGATCGACAACACCTGCATCAGATATTTTTTCCGCCGTAACCGCTGCCACTGAAACCGGCACATCCTGAAGTGATTCCGCACGCTGTTGCGCGGTGACAACAATCTCCTCCAGGATAGCCGAATAAGACATACCGGCAGCACTGGCGATAGCTACAGATAAAATTGATTTAATCGTAAATTGTTTCATCTAAATTTCTCCCCAAATAATAATTAACGTTGCTCTCTTTATTTATGACGCACTAACTACCAAGTGCAGCAGTAGCTGTACGCCAACTAATTCGTTAATTAATTATTAGTCGGTATTTTCGACACTGTGTTTTTTTCGGGAGTTTTATTTAAATGACCTCACAACCATCACTGAATGGTTGTGAAATCCTTATCATCAAGATTATCCAAATAGCCTGAACCCCCTGTAATAGCCGACAGATAGGAGTAATTGCGAGTGAGCAACTGGTTGGCAAAGAATTCAGTGGTAGCAATTTTCTGCGTATAAAAGCGATCATCGGAACCCTGATCAATAGACTGCTGCGCCGCCATTGCCAGCTTGACCATCAGCCAGTACGCCACAGAATTTCCAAATAACATCATATAGCCATAGGCCAGACTGGCTGACTGCTGTGGATTGGCCAGCACATAATCGAGCCCCTGCTGACATTGCTGAATAGCGACTTCAAGGGAGCCAACCAATCCCTTTATCGTTGCGGAGGATGTTGATAGAGAGCTGCTATCAAGGACAGTTTTCGTCATCTCTGCAATCAATTGGGACAGCCCCTCCCCGCCATCGCGAAGGCATTTGCGCCCGACAAAATCCAGCGCCTGAATACCATTGGTGCCCTCATAAATAGGCAGAATTCGCGCATCGCGCATATGCTGAGCCGCACCGGTCTCCTCAATAAAACCCATACCCCCGTGAACCTGAACCCCCAGTGATGTGGACTCCATCGCCACCTCAGTACACCAGCCTTTAACCAGTGGAGTCATTATTTCAACCAGTCTTGCGCTATGGTTTCTAACGGTCTGATCTGGATGATGGGAGCTGCGATCTTCAGCGGCAATAGTATAAAAAGACATAGCGCGGCCGGCTTCGGTATAGGCGCGCATTTGCATTAGCATTCGTTTTACATCCGGGTGATGAATAATCGGAGCACGCCCCTCAACCGCAGCTACACGACCCTGAACTCTGTCCTGAGCATAGCCAACTGCCTGTTGATAAGCGCGTTCGGCAACAGCCACACCCTGATGACCAACCGCCAGACGAGCGTTATTCATCATTGTAAACATCGACTGCAGGCCGCGATTCTCTTCACCGACCAAATAACCCACAGCACCGCCATTATCACCAAACTGCAGCGTACAGGTGGGGCTGCTATGAATACCTAACTTATGTTCAACGCCCACGGTTTTAACATCGTTGAGCTCACCGAGACTGCCATCCCCATTAACTAGAAACTTGGGTACTAAAAACAGCGAGATACCCTCATTGCCCTCGGGAGAATCCGGCTTGCGCGCCAATACCAGATGAATAATATTCTCCGCGCAACTGTGATCGCCCCAGGTGATATAAATCTTCTGACCACTGATTAAATAGTGATCGCCACTGGCCACCGCCTTGGTGCGCACCGCCGACAAGTCACTGCCAGCCTGTGGCTCCGTCAGGTTCATGGTGCCAGACCAGACACCCGTAATCAGTTTTTCCAGATAGGTATCTTTTTGCTGATCTGTGCCGTAAAGACCCAGCGCATGAACCACACCGCGGGTCAGCATAGGCAGCAGACTAAAGCCCATATTGGCCGACTGGGACATCTCCTGAACCGCGAGATCCACAACCCCGGGAAATCCTGCACCACCGTAGGCCGAATCGCCATTAAGGCAACACCAGCCAGCCTCGACCATCTTGCTATAGGCATCGGCAAGACCCGGTGAAGCAATGACCTGAGCCTCTTTTAAATGGGCAGGGTGTTTATCACCCTGCGGATTGGTCGGCGCGACAACCTGCTCAAAGAATTTGGCCGCCTCGGGCAGAATCACCTCGACCAGATCAGCACTGGCCTCCTCAAAACCGGGCATCTGACAATGCTCGTCGTAGGCGACAATATGATCAAAAATAAATGACAATTCCCTCTGAGGTACCACATAAACACTCACTGACTTTCTCCCTGTAAACCATGACTGTAGAAACTTAACTGCAACCTATTTAGGCGCAATCAGGTTTTTCTGTAAACCTCAATAGATGACCCATTGGTCTATGCCAGAGGCCAATTCACGGCCATCGCCAGTGGAATTTTCCTAACCACAAACAGGCTCCCAAACAGATTCCCGCTTGAGCCCTATTTTAAAATCAACGATGATAGAGAATTGTATAAACGCTGCTTCAGAACTGATCAGCTACAGAATAAATCGGCACAAAAAAACCATTGGAGGGCGCTGTTGAATGTTGGCAATTATGGGTGGGTCCGGGCTCTATAAGCTCGAAGGTCTTGAGATTGAGGAACAGCTGGAAGTCACAACCCCATTCGGGACGCCATCAGCACCTATTAGCCGGGGTAGTTATCGCGGACGGCCTGTTTTATTTCTCGCCCGTCACGGCACCGCTCACCAGCTGCTGCCCCACGAGGTTAACTACCGCGCCAATATCTTCGCCCTAAAGCAACTGGGAGCCAGACAGATATTCTCGGTCTCTGCCGCCGGCAGCCTGCGTGAGGATATTAAACCCGGTGATCTAGCACTGGTTTCCCAGTACTTTGACCACACCAGAGGCGTGCGCGAAAAAACCTTCTTTGGCGGCGGTGTGGTTGCCCATATCTCGACCGCCAACCCCGCCTGCCCGGCTCTAAGCGCTGATATTCAAGCCGCTGCCGAGCAGATCGCTCAGCCCCTGCATACAGATAACACCTATGCCTGTGTCGAAGGTCCAAGACTGGGCACCAGAGCCGAAAGCCACTTTTTACGCAGTGCAGCCAACTGTGATCTGGTTGGGATGACCAATGTTCCCGAGGCTTTTTTAGCCCGCGAAGCACAGCTTGCCTACTGCTCACTGTGCCTGATTACAGACTATGACTGCTGGATGGATGATCCCAGCCAGCATGTTAGTGTCGACAAGTTCTTTGAAGTCTACTCGGGGACTCTGACGAAAGCAGTGGCCCTGCTTAGCCAGTTGCTATCGCAGCCTTTATCGGAAACGCCTGCGGATATTAGAAGCGCACTGCAGACTGCAGTGATGACACCCAAAGCGCAGCTAAGTGCTGATCAGCAACAATGGCTGGGAATTCTGCAACAGTGAATCCGCTAATGGCAGACCCTGCAACCAGTAACAAACAACCTGCTCCGGCACTGGCGCAGGTTAGTATTGTTATTCCCATGGCTGCTGATGAAAGCGAATACAAAATACTAGAGGCTGATCTGCACAAACACAGCGTGTTAAAGGCAGAGATTATCCCCTGTAGTAATAGCAGCCGCGCCAAGAGCCTTAACACCGGTGCCGCTCAGGCCAGTGGTGAGTGGTTGTGGTTTGTCCATGCGGACAGCCGTATCAGCACAGATAATCTCTGTGCTCTGGCACAGAGTCTTGAACAGTACCCGGAGGATTTGCATTATTTTGATCTGGCTTTTGACCAAAATTCTGACCAAGATTCTGATCAGAATTCCAATAAAAGCCCACTGTATCTAAATGCACTGGGCGCCAATCTGCGTTCCCGCCTCTGTGGCACACCGTTTGGGGATCAGGGATTCTGTATAAAAAAATCTTTGTTTAAGCAGCTCAGTGGCTATCCGGAAAAGGCTCCCTACGGAGAAGACTTACTCTTTGTCTGGCAGGCACGTCAGGCCGGTATTAAGCTGCGGCGCATTCCTTCAACACTTACCACCAGTGGCCGTAAGTATCGACAACAGGGATGGTTAAAACTCACCCTGCTCTATCAGTGGCGCTGGATTACGATGTCATTACCGCAACTGCTAAAACTTATCGCGATACGTATCAGGGCTATTTATGAGTAGCTACGCACTATGAATAGCAGCCGCCTAAACTCAACGGGCATAGCGGTCTTTGTTAAAACCCCAGGACTATCGCCGGTCAAAACCCGTCTCGCGGCCACTATAGGCCCAGCAGCTGCAGAACAGTTTTATGTGCTGTGCACAGAGGCTATTCGCGAAACCTTGGAAGCAGCATCGAAAACAATGAATATTGTGCCTTTTTGGGCGGTGGGTGAAGAGGAAGGACTAACCCATAGTCTATGGCAGGGCTTTGAAGCTCTATATACCGGTGAAGGCGGTCTTGGTGAACGTCAGCATAATATCTATCAGAGCCTTCTGGCCAGATATCAGCGGGTTATTCTAATCGGCGCCGATGCACCGCAACTCTCCTCGGGACACCTGAACAATGCCATAGAGGCTCTGCAGAGCAATAGCTTTGCACTGGGCCCTGCAGTGGATGGGGGTTATTATTTATTGGCTGGCAGAGCAGCTATTGCCAGAGATATGTGGACCAATGTGACTTACAGCGCAGCGGATACTGGCGAGCAATTACTCGGCCAACTGCCCTCTAAAACGGCTCTTTTAGAACCCATTACCGATGTGGATACCATTGAGGATATAAGCGCATTACAGCGCGAGCTACCGGCGGAAAACTTTAGAAGCAATAGACAGAAAATACTTGTAAATTATATAGTTAGAGATATTAACTAGAACTTACCTTAAATAAATATTAAGCCTGTAATCAAGCCTACGCAGAGCAACTGCCACCCCCCAGCACACAGAATGCCGCACAGTGCGGATGGTTAAGCTGCACCGCCCCCGAAGCTTCGGCCAGCGTGCTACCGAGATTAAACTGCTGATCGTAAGCCAGCAGAGTACAGGCCATAACACTGGGGGCAGAATCCCCTTTGCGCTTAACCACCATTCGCGATGAGGCGCACATCATCGCATTTGGATCCACATTGAGAATACCCCAACAGGCAGTGGTGATTTCAGGCACCGGCTTGCCTTCGGCCATCTCAGGAAATAGCACTAGCTGTTTTTTATCCAGCGCATCTACCGCTATATTGTTGTGCTTAAACAGCGCCGCAAAGCCCTCTCTTAAACTCTGCTCATCGCCGCCCCACAGCGTGCGCCCTGCCACATCGAGATTAAAGCCATTATTGGATAGCCAGCAGAGTCCATCAAGCATGGGCTGCCATGAGCGGGCTCCGCGCTCCTCTTCGTGCAATTCAGGGCGGTAGTGATCCACCGAGACACGAATTGTTAGCTGCTGAGGATAAAGCTTATGCAACTTCAGCAACTGATCAGCAAGCTTGGCCATGGGACGCATGGCATTGGTCAGCACCAAAAGGCCAAAGCCACGGCGCAAAATCGCACCCATAATCGGAATAATATCCGGATTCATAAAAGGCTCACCGCCGGTTAAGCCAATCTCATCGGTCGGTAATTGATCAGTTTGAATTTCATCGAGAAACTGCTGCACCTCCGCGAGGCGAATATACTCAAGACGATCATTGGAAGGCGTGGATTCTATATAGCAGTTAGTGCAGGCGAGATTGCACAGAGTGCCGGTATTAAACCACAGGGTCTGTAACTGCTTGAGTTTGACACTGGCTCGGGTGGAACCATCAGAGGTAATAAAGGGATCAGAAAATTTATTATTATCAGTAGAAGTGTCAAAGCCCATTATTAATCCAGCCAGTTAAATTAAATAACCAATTAAGGGCTTATCATAAATTATTAACTGCTGGTCTGGAACCGCTCTGGTCTAGTTACAGTCCAGGCCCAGTAGAAGGCCAAAAACTGCAGCGCCAATCGAATATAAAGCGCCACCAGCGGAATATCAGGAAATAGATGGGGGTTAAAGGCCATATGCAGATTGGCCGGATAAACTGCAATCAAAAGTGCTACCAGCCCAGCGCCAGCAAAGGCGCGAAAACGTGGGATTAGCACCCCGACACCGCCCATCACTTCAAATACACCGCTGAGATAGACCAACTCTAAATGGGCCGGAATCCACGGCGGCATAATGCTGACATAGAAATCTGGAGAGATTAGATGATCGATTCCCGCATAGGTAAAAAACACACTGAGCAAAATCAAAAAAAAGGTTTTTACTCGACTGACGGGAAATTCAAACCAGTTCAGTAGGCCTCTAGCTATGCCGGTATTTTTGGACGTGGTTTGGTTCATTTTAATTTCCCTGCAGGCAATTTATAGTACGGATGAAGTCCCGTATTGGCGGATTAGCTCGGCGGCAATCTTATCCTGCTCGGCACGGGCATCAAACTTCGCACACTGCCCATTGTTCCAATCCTTATAACGGGGAATATCCGCGTCACCTATATTGATCAATGTCTCCCAGACGAGAATGCATTTCTCCGAGTAACTGGCAGAACTAAAGCCGGCAACCTGAGCCAGCAGACTGTCGAGGGTTTGAGTCTCAAAATCCAGCGCCAGAAACTCATCCTTGTCCAGATGCACATAGGCTTTATCCGCACTATTATATGCCTGCCACTGAAAAGGCAGGGATTTATCAGGGGTTGCAGACTGGGCAAAATCACCCCAGATATTCATTACCGTGCGCTGCATCTGGTCGCGCTCTGCCCCTTCAGGGTAGATATAGGAAGTGATAGGGCCGTACTTAAAATCACCGGTAACAAAAGAGATATCGGTGCCATGGGCAGCGCCAATAATATTTGGGAAATCGGCAAAGAATGATTTCACCTGATCATCCCAGTCAAATCTGTAGGCATAGAGATTTTCGTACCCGGCAAGTTCCAGCGCATCCAGCGGCTCATCCACTCCCCGCGCCTTCCAGGCCTGAGATCTAACTCGAACCCAAAAGCTGTAGAGCTCGGGGTCTTTTATGGTCATGCGCGGCGGTAACAATTTGGTCAATGGATAGCCGACATCGATAAAGTAACGATGCAGCCCCAACCACAGGGTTACCTCATCTTTATTGGCCCCGGAGATCACCGGAATATCTTTTGCGTACTGGGGGTCAGCCAATGCCGCCAACAACCCTTCACTAGGGATAACAATACCGTCCGCCGTGGTCAGGGGAAGATAGTCAATCTTATCGCCGCGGTTATAGAGACCGATAAATTCTCGGGCATCGACATATTTAAGCAGTCGGCGCAGCTGCTCTGTGGAATAGGACTGCTGACTGCTGCCCTGCTGCTTAACCAATAGATCCTCAATCACCTGCCATGAACCCTTAGTCACATAGCTATTGGCCGCTTTATCGTTGTAAGCATTTTCCAAGCTATTGCTAATGGTATAACCGGACTGGGCAATCGCTTTATGAAACAGCCCCTTGGCTAAAGGTGAAGCGAGCATCGTGTAGACATTATGGCCACCGGCCGACTCACCAAAAATAGTCACATTGTTGGCATCGCCACCAAACTGGGCAATATTGTCCTGCACCCACTGCAGTGCCTGAATAATATCTAAGGTGCCAAAGTTGGATGCGCCATCTAGTCCAGTCTGCAACCCCTGAATGGCCGGATGGGTAAACCAGCCGAGCGCGCCAAGGCGATAGTTAATGGTTACGACGATAACCTTTTGACTGTCTACCAGTTTGGTAAAGTCATAGTAGTTCTTGGTGCCGGTGGTATTCCCGCCGCCATGTATCCAAAACATTACCGGGTAATTGGTTTTATTAAAATCCTCTGGCGCACTGATATCCAGATACAGGCAATCCTCAGTACCAACCACCGACTCGCCATTAGCGGCACTTGCACCACCGTATTCAGCGGCCGGCTGCACACAGGCTATATCGCCCTTAGTTGCAATTACCGCCTCTGGGGTTTGCAGTGCCCGCGGTGCTCGCCAGCGCAGCTCGCCAACCGGCGGCTGGGCATAGGGAATATCGCGCCAACTAACCACAGTGGAGGCCGGGCTGGAATCGTTATTATAGCTAGCAAACTGGCCTTGAACGGTGCCACTGTTAGTAGCGATCTTATGCTTATTAAGCAGCTCAATAACAGGTTCCTGGGGCGCAAACAGCGCACAGGAGGCGATGGATAGAAAAACCAGTGTTATCAGAATGCGATTCATAATTTTATACTTTTTATTATTTTGCCAAGCTGATTAAAGCCCGTGGGTTTTTAGTCATACGTTTTAACGATAGTTACCGATCAGTTGCACAGAAGGCATGACACACAGGCTAGAGTTGACCTATTAAAAACCAAATAGTATTGCTCTCTGTAATCGGTGATAATAATCCCCAATAAAACTATAAAACAATGCTAACACCCTGGGGAGTAACCCATATGCACTCGCAGTATAATTTACCGAGCATTTTAAAATATTCACTAATAGCAGCATCAATCGCACTGGTATCCTGTGGCGGTGGCGGCAGTGACAGCACAGCGCCAACACCAAACCCGGTAGATGAACCTGTTGCTAGCGGACTGTTAGTCCCGGTAGAAACCCAGGAGCAATTAGTGAATTCCTTTCGACAGGGGTTTACTCAGACCATTGCAGCGACAGATGAAGTCGCCTTCGATAATGATGCAATGGTTCAGGCACCGGTAGCCGAGGCCATCAGCGGCGATAGCGCCAGCTCAAGAAGTTTTACCACAACCTATACCCTTGAGAGGGGTATCGATGAACACGACGCCGTTAAATACGATGGTTCACATCTATTTATCGCCCCTAGCCGCAGTATGGATTGCTGCTTTATTGTCGATGATTTTGCCCTTGAAGACGATGTGATGATAGCCACTGATGCGATCATGATCCCTGAAGATGGCTCAATAGAGAGTGATGAGCACAGCATTCGCATACTCGCCACAGATCCCGAGCAAGCTGGTGCCACTCAGGTAGGCAGCATTGCCGTCGATAGCAACCGCAGTATCGAAGGACTGTATATTGATAACTCACAGCTAGTCTCTATTAATAGCTCCGGCTGGTGGGGACTCTACGGCGACGCCTTTATCAGCCCACGCACCTGGCAGGGTCAGAGCACCGGCTTGGAAGTTTACAATATTAGCGATACAGCCAACCCTACCCTCGACTGGCAGATTGAGATTGAAGGCGGCTTTATCAGCAGCCGTAAAAAAGGCGATACCGTCTATCTGGTTGCCCGCCATACACCCAGCGCAGAGGGTCTGCACTACTACCCTAGTGACGACGAGATGGCCGCCGAAAATATAGCGACTCTGGATGCTCTAAGCATTGAAGATATATTGCCCAAGGTATCGATTAATGGCAGCGAAAGCCCATTGTTGGCAGCCACAGATTGCAGTATTGCCGACTCAGAGCACAGCAGCTCGCCCAGCGCCGCCTATACCCCAACTATGACCTTACTTATCGCTATCGATCTGGGGCCCTCAACCGATGGACAGCCGGTGGTAAGCCAGGCGGTTTGTTATATGGAGCCGACCTCCGGTGTCTATGTCTCTGAAAATGCCATCTACCTGACTCAGGCGGAATACAGCAACTCAGAGGCTAGAACCTTTGTTCATAAATATTCTATTGGTGAAATGGCAGGCGAAGAAATCAGCTATTCAGGTTCCGGCGTTGTTCAAGGAACTATTAATGGCAGCAGCAGTGATTTCCGTATTAACGAATATGCCGATCATCTACGACTGGTGACCACAGAATTTATCGACGACTCAAGCGATCGACTCGACCATCAACTGTTTGTCTTAAAACAATCAGCCACTGCAGCTGAGCTCAATGTGGTGGCAACACTGCCCAATGAGCAGCGTCCCGCTGAAATAGGCAAGCCCAATGAAGACCTCTACGGTGTTCGCTTCCTTGGCGACACCCTCTATCTGGTCACCTTTGAACGCACCGATCCACTCTATGTACTGGATCTTTCAACGGCAACAGAGCCGATGATTGCCGGCGAGCTTAGCGTACCCGGGTTCTCGGATTTTCTGCATCCGGTTAGCAGCGATTTATTGCTGGGTCTGGGCCAAGATGAGAACCGTGCGGTGAAACTGGAGTTATTTAATGTCGCCTCCATCGACAGCCCCTACTCTCTCGGCACCGTTACTCTAGCGCCAGAGGCTTCCTGGAGTCACTCTGAAGCCCGTTACAATCACCACGCCTTCACCTATCAACCGATCAGTGAAAGCACAGACCGTTTCTCTATTCCCCTCTCGCTGGGCCTATACGATGAAACAGAGGGTGTTTACAGGGAAGAAGATCGACTCTATCTATTTGAAATCGACAGCAAGGATGTACCTGAGCTAAGTTCGATAATTGAGGTCGGGCATCTTAGCGCCAAGTCCCAATGGTGGGATAGCCTGCAGCGCTCAGTATTCCATGGTGATGCGGTCTACTTTATCAATGGCAGCTCAGTCTGGTCGACCATGTGGAATAACCCCACCGAGCAAAACGGGCCCTTATAAAAAGAAGACCTATTCCGGAGTGTATTGCAGCACTCCGGGATACTCTGGTCTTAATTAACGCGCTTCAATCAGCATCTCTCAATAATTCAATCTGCTCTTTATGAGCGACAATCACCCGATGGGTCTGCTTTCTGAATTCAGCAAACTGGGCTTCCATTTTTTTCACTCTCTTAGCTAAATCAATGGTATACAAAATCAAAAATAAGCCGCCGATAACCAGCAGCGGAACAAGAAAAAAAGGCATTGTAAAACTCGCTATAGAAACTCAGTCAAAAGAAAAAACACTAGTATCAAAGATCAAAACATTATTTTGAGCTAATCCTTATGATCAGTAAAGTTGATTATCACTGAGCGGCACTTCCAGAGCATTGGTCGCCGGCTTTTCAGAACCACCAATCATCTCATCATAGGCGCTGGTATGGCGCAGCACCGCCTGAGTGGCAGAGACATTGCGCAACAGTTTCTGCATTTCCACCAAACTTCTTGAGCGCAACAGAGCACCTTTATTATCAGTAATAAAATGCTCCTGTTGATCAATCATGGCCGAAGCCTGATAGAGGCTTAAATCGACAGAGTGGAAAATCAGTTTTTCCACGACAAAATATTTTTCCAACTTGGATAGGACTATGGTCAAAGCTTTCCCCTCTAATTTATTGTTTCTGAAATTAATCCACCGCTAGCAATCAATACGCCCAGTTGATTAAATTGGGTTGACTTACTTAAAAGCAAAACCGAAAAATCTGACTATAATAGGGCAACCTACAAATAATATTGAAAGGGATTTTCCATGAAGATTACGGCTCAACTGTTACTCGGTTCAACAATACTGTTAAGCACCACTATCTCAACTCAACTATCTGCAGATACAACTATAAGCAACAGTGCAATTGAAACTATTGTGGTGACGGGTCGACGGGACAGCCAACCTATAGAAAATCTGATTGGTGCAATTGGGCAGATTAACAATCAGGATATGCAGCTTATTGGGCATCAGCATATTAGCCAGACAGCCGCTCGCCTTCCCGGTGTCTGGCTGAGTCGCGGCAATGGACAGGAGCTACTCGCTGCAGTGCGCTCACCCGTATTTACCGGTGCCGGTAGCTGCGGTGAAATTCAAACCAGTGAAGATGGCCTGCCGATTCGACCCACGGGCATGTGTAATGTTAACCAGCTATTCGAGGTCAATAGTGAACAGGCCGCTGGACTTGAAGTTTGGCGTGGACCGGGCACAGTCTTTTATGGCTCCAATGCCCTGCACGGTGTGATTAATACCCTTTCGCCACAGATCGAGCGCAACTATCTCTCCCTTGAAACCGCTAGCAACGATTACAACCGCGTCAAACTCGGCTGGAATCAACAGCGCGGGACACAGCAGTGGCAGGTCGCCGCCAATGGGGTAAAAGATGGCGGCTTTAAAGACGACTCTGGCTTTGATCAGCAAAAACTGTCCCTAAAACACCAGTGGTCTGGCACTGAAATTAGCAGCGACACCCACTTCTCCGCAGTTAATCTAAATCAGGAAACCGCCGGCTTTATTCGCGGTGAAAATGCCTACCGCGACCCGCTGCTATGGAAAACCAATCCCAACCCGGAAGCCTTTCGAGATGCACAGGCATTTAGACTCTCCACTCGTCTTTCCAACATTTCCAACATTTCCAACACTAAGGATGATTTGAGTGAGTGGCAAATAACCCCCTACCTGCGCCACAGCAGTATGACTTTTTTACAGCACTATCTTCCGGGACAGGCCGAAGAGAAAAATGGCCAGACCAGTGCCGGCATTCAGTCTAGCCATAAACAGTATTTAAATGCTGACACCAGCCTCTGGCTCGGTGCTGATATTGAATGGGGCAGTATGTGGGTGGAAGAATTTCAGGCCAATGCCCTTGGGACTGCCGATAATGTTCGCTATCAGGGTCAACACTATGACTTTGAGGTCGACAGCCAACAGTTCGCCGCCTTTGCCAATCTGGAATCAGCCGTTAGCTCGAAGTTGACTGCTGAAGCCGGTGTAAGACTTGAAACTATTAACTATGACTACCAAAACAATATGCTTGCCGGAACCACGAGAGATGATGGCAGCGCCTGCAACTCCAGCGATGGCAGCTGTCGTTATTTTCGCCCTGAAGATCGCTCCGACAGCAACGACAATCTCAACCTTCATCTCGGCGTTAACTACCAGATCAGCCCGGCACTATCCGCCTATAGCCGTGTCGCCAGCGCCTACCGCGCACCTCAGATCAATGAGCTGTATAGGCTTCAAAAAGAACAGCAAATCAACGATATAAAGCCGGTGCAGCTAAAAAGTTTTGAAGCCGGCTTGCGCTTTTACAACGACGCACTAAGTGCTGAGCTGAACTTTTATCGTATGAATAAAAAGCAGGTTATCCTTAAGGATTCCGATGGCTTTCTGGTCAATGATGGGGAAACCACCCATAGAGGCGTAGAGTGGCAACTCGGTTACGCCCTAAACTCTAACTGGCAGATTGCAACGGCCGGCGCCTGGGCAAAACATCTGTACAGTAAAAGCAGCCCGCTAAATGGCGTTTCGGTTAACGGCAATGATATAGATACAGCGCCACGCTATCAGGGCGGCGCGCAACTGCGTTATCAGCCCTCAGAGGGCATGACTGCTGAGCTTGAATGGCTATATCTTGGCAGCTACTTTCTCGATGCTGTTAACGCTCATAAATACCCCGGACACAATGTGCTTAACCTAAGTTGGCGACAGAGTTTTGAGCATTGGGAACTGCGCCTCCGCGCCACCAACCTTGGGGACAGACGTATTGCTGACCGCGCAGATTTTGCCTTTGGCAGCTATCGCTACTTTGTCGGTGAGGGGCGTGGGGTTCTGGCAGAGATTAAGCATTATTTTTAGTCGCCACTGGCCCGCAGCGAAAGCATTTAACAGCCGTGCAAAAAAGCCCCACTATTCATGATAAAATCTGAGTCTTAACAGCCCGCCTATAAGCTAAACAGCCATGCTAAGACTCAGCGAAATCAAACTGCCCCTCAATCACACAGAGAATGATTTATCTGAGGCCATCCTGAAAACCCTCAATATCAGTGCTCAGGAACTGCTCGGCTTTAGCATCTAC
Source organism: Porticoccaceae bacterium (assembly GCA_029238255.1). GTDB lineage: Bacteria > Pseudomonadota > Gammaproteobacteria > Pseudomonadales > Porticoccaceae > HTCC2207. The sequence goes on from JAQWGK010000056.1 coordinate 14,595, forward strand.
AAGCGCAGTTATGATGCCCGCAAAAAAGGCAATATCCTGCTGATCTATCAACTTGATATTGAACTTGATGGCAGCGTAGAAAAACGCATTTTGGAAATAACCCCCGCCCTGCCCCGTGTTGGACCGAGTCCGGACACCAACTATAAATTTGTTACCGAAGCCGCTGCAGACTTCCCCGCAGGGAATCAACAGCGACCAATTATTATCGGCTTTGGCCCCTGTGGAATACTCGCCGCACTGGTGCTGGCACAGATGGGTTTAAAACCCATAGTCGTGGAACGGGGTCGCGAGGTGCGCCAGCGAACTCAGGATACCTGGGGCTTTTGGCGCAAGCGTAAACTCGACAGTGACTCCAATGTGCAATTTGGTGAAGGCGGTGCCGGCACCTTTTCCGACGGCAAACTCTGGAGCCAAGTCAAAGACCGCCGCCATCTGGGACGCAAAGTATTAAAAGAATTTGTGATTGCCGGTGCGCCGGAGGAAATCCTTACCGAAAGCCGACCTCATATTGGCACCTTTAAGCTGGTCACCATGGTCGAGAATATGCGTGCCGAGATTATTCGTCTGGGTGGCGAAATACGCTTTGAGCAAAAGGTAGAAAGCATTCTTCGCGAAACCAACAGCGAAAAGAACAGCAAGACTGATGGCGAAGACCAGGGACAGATTACTGGTATCAAGCTGTCTAGCGGTGAAACCCTGCACAGCCGGCATATTATTCTCGCCATTGGTCACAGCGCCCGCGACAGCTTTCAGATGCTCTACGATCAGGGTGTCTATATAGAAGCCAAGCCTTTTTCCATAGGCTTTCGCATAGAACATCCCCAGTCGACCATTGACCGCGCACGCTTTGGTCAACAGGCTGGGCACCCCATTCTGGGCGCAGCGGAATACAAACTGGTTCATCACTGTAAAAATGGACGCAGTGTCTATAGCTTCTGTATGTGTCCCGGCGGCACAGTGGTTGCTGCTACATCTGAAGAAGGCCGCGTAGTCACCAATGGTATGTCGCAATATTCACGAAATGAACGAAATGCCAATGCCGCTATAGTGGTGGGTATTTCACCGGAGCAGGACTTCCCCGATCATCCCCTTGCCGGTATTGATCTTCAGCGTAAACTGGAATCTCTGGCCTATCAGCTCGGCGGTGAAAATTACAATGCACCGGCACAGCTTGTCGGTGATTTTTTAAACAGACGGCCATCGACAGAATTGGCCAGCGTAACCCCCTCCTACAAACCGGGAATTACTCTTGGGGACCTCAGCAAGGCACTGCCTGAGTTTGCTATCGAAGCTATTCGTGAAGCCATTACCGCCTTTGATAAGCAGGTAAAGGGTTATGCCATGGCTGATGCGATTATGACCGGCGTAGAGACGCGCACATCCGCGCCTGTGAGCATTAAACGGGATCGATACTATCAGAGTGTAAATACCAGCGGACTGTTCCCTGCCGGGGAAGGTGCTGGCTATGCGGGCGGAATATTATCTGCGGGCATTGATGGTATAAAGGTAGCTGAGGCTGTGGCCTTGAGCCTGCTTAACTGTGACGAATAAAATAAAAAAAGATACAACTAAAAAGGGCAAGCAGAGCTTGCCCTTTTTTTTATATTAATCTTTGCAATAGATTTTTGAAACTCGTGGCGTGTAGAGACCAGAGCTAAGGAAACCAACAAAGCCATTTAGGAATGACATCTGTGAAGTTACTTTGATTACCTTATCAGCACCACCACAAACTTCTGCAGCATTGTTTTCAGCTTCTTGTCCAATTCCAGAAATAAAGAAATGGTCAAACTTCTCTTTTGAAGGCTTTGACGGTTCTTGGTTTGCAGGGACTGAATTAACATAATAAGTTTGAGCTGAACAAGCGGATAAAACTAACAACACAGCTGCAATAAAACTTAATTTTTTCATAGGACTCTCCAATATAATTGATTACACCTCTAGGGGGCGCTTCCAGCAGCATCTATCTACATAGCTACTGGTGATACCAATATACATCTCGAATCGTTATTGTCAATTCATAATTTAATAAAAAAAATGACAGATAAATCCAATTTGAGAGGCTATCTTAAGGATATCTGGAGAGACAGTTATTGAAAAGTCTAGAGGAGTAATAAGACTAGAAATAAAGCCTATTTAACTAAGCCAAAATTGGCCTAATTTTATTCCTCTTCCTCCTCATCATTGCCAACCGCAACATCGACTACTGCCGCACCCACTTTAACCGGTGCTTTTACTACGGCAATGGCGACATCAGTCACCCCATCCACAGCGGCGGCAATTAGACAGCCCGACTGGGATAAGCTTAAAAGGATAATTGCGAGAATTTTTTTCATTGAATATGCGCCTGTTTTAAGAGGCGCGATTATACATTTTGAACAGATAAAACCAATCCTAAAAAAGCCATTCTAGAAGCGGTATTGAGCGCGCAAAGAAACCGCATCACCACTATCCAGAGCTTCAACATCGTAACCAGTCAACTGGGTGCGAGTATAGTTCAGCATCAATTTAATAGTTTTTCGGTAATAGTAATTAACGCCGAGCATAGTATTGCGAATCTCCAACCCGTCCTGATTATCTTCCGCGTCCAGATAGCTGCGTCTTGCGACCAGCTGCCAGGCACCAGAGTCCGCTGTGGGTTTAACTGTACTAAAACGACCCTTCTTATAACGCAGTGAATCATCGCTAAGAAAGAGGCTACCCTGAAGGTAATAGCCTGAATATACTGCGCTATCAGTGCTCAGATCCGCTTTGACATCCTGATAAAAAGCCTCACCCGTCAGCGCCAACCGATCTTTGATCCAAGCCGACTCAAGGCCGTATTGATCAATAGAATCTGCAGCAAAATTTCGCGTATCCAGTACATCCATCGCAGTCTGAACTTCGGCGTTACTTTCGACTTCAAACTCAGCACTCTCCAGATTACGGGTTGAAAAAGACCCGCCAAAGTGAAGCACCTGTCTATCGCTATTGATCGGGCTCAGCGTAAATCGACCGGTTACTGCCAGATTGCCACCGCTCTCCTGAACATTAACGCTGTCGTATTCACCCACCTCATAAACTCCGACACTCCAACTGTAGCCTTTATTAGCAGCGGAAAAATTAACCCCCAAATTACGACCAATACTAAATGCCCTACTGGCGACACTTTTCTCAATAGCCGAGCTGTTCTTTAGAGCCGTCATCAGATCCATACCAAACGGCTCTTTGTCCTGACCAATGGTGATGTTGGCAAAATCCCAACCTTTGTAGCGAATATAGGCATCCTTTACTTCGGTACTACCACGGGCTTCATTGTAGCCAAGCTGCAACTTGGTCGACCAATCTTTGCCTATAGCGGCCTTTAAATAAAGTTGCCCACGGCGCAGTTCAGAGACTCTGTCCCCCTCACCCTGACCTTTATCAATACCTTCCGCATCCTTATCAAAATTGTAGACACCGTCGAAGTCATCAACATCGTATAAAATACTGCCGCCATACTCGTATTCAATATGATCCGATTCAGCAACAGCTAGCCCCGTTCCGAGCAGGCCAAATACAAGCGCGGTGTAGATAGAAAAAAAACCGGTTATATTTTTCATTGTATTAACTCTCTTTTGATACGGTTTTACCCAGGGTAATAGCAGCATCTGAGTTTCTGACTTTTGCACTGGCAGCCTGTTCCTGAACCTGTGCGACCTCGTGATAAAACACCCGCAGGCTCGCTATATCCTTAAGCAGATCTATATCTTCTATCTCGAATCTATAGATATCCAAACCAGTGCGCCCCCTTAAATCTGCGATTAGCTGGTGATGATTCTCCGGCTTAATATTTTCAATTTTTTCATAGATTACCCGTTTGTTGTAGGTTCTCGGCGCCAGCAGTCTGGTTTCAGCCAGCCTTGCCAGTAGGCAGATCAGCATATCAACAAGTAGTATCTCCAAGGGCGCTGCAGGCACTACAGCGGTGATCAGTGCAATAACAATCACTAAAAACAGATAGGTCATATCGCGAATCGGAATCGACTCGGTGCGATAGCGCAGCATGGAAAAAACCGCAAAAAGCCCAAAGGCAAAACCCATCGACATCTCAATATCGTGAAGTAGATGCGCAACCAAAAACACGCCCATACCAAACATCGTCAAACCGAGCAGAGAGTCACGATTGGTTGAATAGCGGTAATAAATACCGCGCATCAAAACCAGCACCGCGATCAGATTGATCACTAGAAGTGATAAAAAATGAAAATCAAATAAATCCATGGTCATACAGTAATAGTCCTCAATGAGTTGCTGAATTTAGCAACTTTTCTAATATCCCGCTGAAAACGGTTAGTTTTAATTCTGTCCTGCATAGTCAGGGAGACGCCTACACAGTATTTACTAAAAGATTGTGGTCGTAGTCCGAGTGAACGAACAAGACGGTAAAAAGGCGACTGTCGATCGATACGAGGCTGTTTTATCTCGATAATAATCGCATCATCCAATACCACTTTAGCGCCGGAATCTGACGCAACAAACGACGGCTTTGTATCTATGGTGATACGCTCGCCAATACTCTGACTGGCCAGACAGATACGCTGATAAGAACTAATCTGGCAGGGTCGCAAGTTGCACTGCTGAGCAATTCCATGATCCGACAGAAAATCTCTGTGTTCGACTATGGCTTTATCTGCATCCAGATCGGCTTGAACACGCGTCTTGAGTGTTCGGCCCTTATTATTTTTAAACTTCAATTCTAAAAAGGCAGTCCCTGTATCCACATAGTGACGATGACGAACCTTGACTCGATTTAACTTACCATTGTGATGCATAAGGTAATAATCAAAACCGTCGGTATCAAAATAGACATTTAAATAATCACTGCGCACAACACCATCAATACTCAGCAGAGAATATTGACGTTGGGATTCCTGTAGTAGAAATGGCAGCAGTTCCGCAGGCACAACAAATTTGCTATCAACCCGATCCATTAACTTTAAATCGTCGAGATCCGCGAGAGCATGAGTAGTAAATTCACGCAATGCATTATCAACATTTTGCAGTGGAGATTGATTCATATATCACCTGGACACTGCTATAGAATTTTCAACAGATGAACAGTATGAAAATAAATCTATAAGCAGATATTGGAGCCAACTTTTTATTATGTCGTTATTTTATAGTTATTATGTGCCTAACACCTCTGATAGTACCACCATCTCTATAAATAGAGAAATTCAAAACAATGATTATATTGCTGGTATAACAGTGTAAATAGATAGTTAATCTTAGCTGCTTAAGGTAACGTAAGTCCTTTTATATATAAATTTTACTGGAGTATGTTTTGGAAGCTATTATTGCGGCGCTATGTTTTTTCACTATAACCGCTTTCGTCTACTTTAAAGTTGGATATGCAAATATTGGTCGAAGCTATCGCATGTGGTTTCAGGAAGGTTACTGGGTAAACTACAATGTAGTAGAAGCCGGAGCTTGGATTGCAAAAGCTGCGGTTATCCTACCGGGGCTTATCTGGCAAAAAGAAATTTGGCAGTTGCATCTGGTTACACTGTTTACCTCAGGTCTACTGATCTGGGTGTCTGAGCGAAAACTACTCCCGACAATGGTAGCCTTTAATACCCTGTGGATTGGCTTGTCGTCGGTGGTTATTGTGCGGAATATTTTCTAAAACAGGGTTATAGTTATTTTACAACTTGCTATAAAGGATTAAGCCCATGAAGCAACAACTCAGTGCAATACTTTTTGCAATAATATTTACAGCCATGGCAACCCCCGCCTGGGCGACTGGAGACGAAAGCGTGATTATTGATGTTAGAACCCTGGATGAATGGAATGCCGGACACCTTGCCACGGCAAAGCATCTGCAGCTGGATTTGGTAGCGAAGTCAATAAGCACCGTAGTACAAAATAAGGATCAACAGGTATATCTGTACTGCCGAAGTGGCAACAGATCTGGGCAGGCTAAGATAATTATGGATAGTTTGGGATATACCAATGTTATCAATGCTGGGGGCTTGGGTAATGCGAGTGAGCTGCTGGGTATTGAGGTTGTGCAGTAAAATTTTCTCTTGGCGCACTTCCTGATGCGCATCCAATCAGACTTATCACATAATCCACAGTCCATTGGTGATCTGGCAATCTATGCTATCCAGCGCCATATGCAGAACTAAACCAATACCGATAATTCTTGTTTTTGGGAACAGGCATAGGGCTAGGTATAGCCCTATAAAGACCGGTTGATGCAGTGGATGGAAGCCGATGCTACAGCGATATGGGTCGTAAATGGGGTTGGCTAGTAGGTGATCTAGGTCTACTGCTAGGGTGGCTAGCATTAGTAGGTAGGCGTTTTTCCACTGGGTGCGGAAGAATGCTTTGGCGACTAGTGCGGGGATTAGAAAGTGTAGGAGTATGTGGAGCAAGTTGGTTCCTGGGATGGGTTGTTTCATTTTGAAATGATTATCAGGGTATGTCGTAAATTAAGCTAGAAACTTGTTGCCCTTGCACCGTCTCCCCTAACGAAGAAACGTCATCCCAGCGAAGGCTGGGACCTTTTGAATTACGCTGTGAGTTATGGAGTTACTAGCCTTGGCCTTGGCCTGCGCCGGGGTGGCGTGCCTTCGCCAGTATGAAGGATCTGTAGTTATCCTGAGACAGTGCCTAATTTTTCATCCTGCCCCTTTTTTTTGTCATCCTGCCCCTTTTATTTGTCATCCTGCCTCTTTTTTTTGTCATCCTGCCCCCTTTTTTTGTCATCCTGCCTCTTTTTTTTGTCATCCTGAGCGTAGTCGAAGGATCTCAAGCTAGCCGTATCTGCCGAGGCTTTTTATTTGGCAAAAAAGAGTTGGGTTGGTGGTGGTAGAAGGGATTGATTGTTAGTCCGCTAAAGCGGACTAACAACCCCTGCGTGCGTCCAAAACACCAGAGATTGTCATCCTGAGCGAAGCCGAAGGATCTCATGCCTAACATTACCTGCCGATGGTTTGTATTTCTTAGCGAAAAAGAGCCTGGACTGGTGCTGCTAGAAGGGATTGATAGTTAGCAGCCTGAAGGCTGCTAACTAGTCCTTCGGACCGCCTGCGGCGTCCAAAACACGATGTGTTTTGTCGAACCGGCTAGGGATCTCACCCTTCTTTCGCCGCCAAAAAAAATCCCCCGCATCTGTGATGCGGGGGATTGATTTTGGCGGAGAGAGAGACCGAGTAACTCATATCTTTTACTGTCTTATGATACCCTTATATTTACCTCTGTATCCCATGCTATATGTAGCTTGTATAGATTAGTGTATTCTAGCGTCTTATACTACACTGTGGCATACCCTTTCATTGTTGTACCTATTTTTGTACCTAGAAATCCCTTTATAGCCCCTTAAGAGGGGTTTCGGCGGGCGTACCTCCCATCCATGCGGCAGAGGAATAAAGTCTGTGAAAGGCTGCTTTACGGGGCTTAAACACAAAGGAATTAATTAAGATGGCAAAAAAGATTACTGCTAACGAATTAAAGCAAATAATTAGAATTGGAGAAGAGAAACTCCATTCGCTAGGTGATGGCTTGTATCTTCAAATAAAAGGCGGCTCAAATGTTTTCATATTCCGCTATATGATTAATGGAAAAGCGAAAAAGAAGGGCCTGCAGGCATACAATTCGGTCACTAACACACTTGCAGATGCAAGAGCACGGGCGATCAAGTTAAAGGCAAAAGTAAAAAATGGTATAGACCCTAAAGAAGAGGAGCAATTAGAGAGCCTTGAAAAACAAAAGCGATTAAAAGAGTTAAGCAAAGCCAGAAAACTTGAAGACGCTACATTTGAGAGGATAGCGCTCGAGACTATAGACGCTAAGAAACATCGATGGACAAGCAAGACGACTGCAGATCAGTGGGAGAGCAGCTTAAGGCAGTATGCATTCCCCGTTATTGGGAATCTACCCGTTTCAGAAGTTGACACAGATCACGTCTACGAAATTCTCAAGCCAATATGGTACACAAAGACAGAAACTGCTGATCGTGTAAGACGGCGTATTGAAGCTGTATTAAGCCGTGCTAAGACTCTCAAGTTGAGAACTGGAGAGAATCCAGCTTTGTGGAGAGATCATTTAAGTAATCTGTTTGATTCCCCAAAGGCCGCTAAGGATGCAAGAGCTCCCGAAGAAAATCGACATCACCCCTCACTACCTTACGAGCAGCTTCCTGCATTTATGACTCAACTCCGCGGAATGGACGGTATGGGCGCAAGAGCTTTAGAAATATGTGTTTTACATGCCAATAGAACCAGTGAAGTCCTTGGGGCAAAGTGGGATGAAATTGATCTGAATACGCGTGTATGGACTATTCCGGCTATACGAATGAAGAAAAAGATTGCGCATACTATCCCTCTTACCGATCAAGCAGTGGCATTACTGTCAACGTTAAACGAGCATAAAATTAGCGAATATGTTTTCCCAAATATATCCAATGGAAAGCATCTATCCCAGGCAGGCATGTCATCTGTTCTAAAACGAATGCAAAAAATAGAATCATGGCAGGATGAGCTGGGCCGAGATATTAGCACTCACGGATTCCGAACAACATTCCGTACATACATTGCCAATGAAACGGCTTTCAATGGAGAGATTGCTGAGTTTGCTCTATCTCATAAGCTAAAGGACAAAGCTCAAGCTGCTTATCAACAGGGTAATCTCCTGAGTAAACGCAGAGTCATGATGCAGCATTACAGTGACTATGCCTATGGAGAGTCTGAGAAAAAGGTTATACAGCTAAGAGCCCATGCCAGTATTTAAATGCAGAATGTAAAACGTATCCAATCCCACTTATTGTCTGTCACGAAAATTTAGCTTAGAGAAGCTAATGAACTCCCTCTACACAGGTTCTAGCTAATGGAGACTGAAAGATTAGCTACGTCCTTTACAATCAGATATTATGCATTTTTAAATATTTTAAGCGTAGCCTGCAAGCCTATTTCTAGGTAGTTCCATAATGCCTAATGAGTAAGCCTTTATATATTTACCATATGTACACAAAGTTAATAG
>JAQWGK010000057.1 GCA_029238255.1 Porticoccaceae bacterium
AAATCACACCCGTGGTGGTTAAATAAGGCCATCTTAGGAAGATTATAAGCATCAGCCCTACCGAAACCATTACTTACTATATCTTTTCCCGTCTGATGCGATACAGGATATATTTTCCGAAAAGTTTGAGGCATAAAAAAGCCTGCATAACACAGGCTTATTGCTTTACTAAACATACTCTAAGCCTATTATTAGTTTGACGTCGAAACAAATAAATCGACCGAAGAAATATACTACTATGTATACTCCAATCAGATAATTAATAACTCATATTAGCCCTAGATTTTTTTGATTTAAGATCAATTAAATTGACTCTTCAGTAGCGTTGAGTTCAAACTCCTCCGACTTAAGTGGATTAGGGCCAAATCTATTTTCAATATCATCACCTTTTTTACAGTACCAATAGAATAGCAACAAAATCCCAACTATGGTCAGCGTGATTAACAGCCACCAGCCCGACTTATTTACATCGTGTAACCGGCGAACAGCCAGAGAAAAAGCTGCTATGGCTACGTATATTTGAAAAGGCAGTATCGCCAAATTAACAGTTGTCTCGACTGGCCAGCCCATCATTACAGAGATAAACCCAAAAACAAATCCGATACAGATTCCAACCAAAATGCTTACGATTACTGACCCTAGATAGCCCCACCAAAATTCTGATCTTGAAATACGAGTTCTAAAATCCAGCCATTTAACAAAATAATTTTTTGTAGCATCTAGAAAATTCATTTAAATCTCCCCTTTCATTTTTTGTACTTTGATATCATATATATTTTATTCATTTAAGCATATATTTGGACATTCAGAAAACGATATGTTTTTGAAACTTAAACTCCAACCCGTTAAGTTAGCTCTGTTATACACAATATCGCTGCATAACGAACATGAATACCATCTCATACTTTAAACACAGCTGCAAGTAAATATAGTGATACTAGAGATTTAGAAGTAAATCTATTGATAGGAGAAAACTGTATAGAATGTTTTATAGGGCTATAAAAACGCCTCCGTTCTGTACAGCAACCTCTCTCATCAAAGTCGAAAACCTGTCAGCCAGCCCCCAGGGGAAACCAATACCATGAATAATCGCATGACGCTTCCCATCAACCTTATTGATGTTCCACCGGTCCACCACTCGAGTCACCAATTCATAAGACTCACCAGTAAAATCATCACCCAATACATATATTGATACATCACCTTGGCGCTGAGCATAGGTTTTTAAAGCCGCCTCTAATCCCTCAGCAGGGCTACTGTTAGAGAATGATGTCCAATTGGCAAACTTATCAAGTGCACGCTTTCTTGCAGATACTGTGTCAGGTATCCATTTTTTCGCATAACCATTAATTAGATAATTCCCATTATCATTCATGATTTGCATACCTTTAACCCTTGGATGTGCTGTTAGTATTCCTTTAATGGTGGATGTTACTTCAGCCCAGTTTTGCTTCATACTCCCAGATGTATCAATTATAAAAATAACATACTCCCTTCCTACAGGGATACCGCCAGTATATTGGGAATCAATTGAACCAATATCACCGCTTTCCTCCGCTTCTGATGAAGCAGATTTAATTTCAATATTTAGCATCGCATTTTCTTTGCTGATCTTGGCTAACCTCGCATTTAAGCTTGATGACCTGTCACTCAATTGCCTGAATTCATCTTCTAACGCTATAACTTCCTGCTCAAGTACCACATCCAACGGTATAGATTGTGGGCGTGACTGGTCGGATATCAGCTCTGTAATAATATCTTTGGTATCTCCATCCTTGGCCAAAAGAATCATTAAAATTACCGCGCCAAGTCCACAGGAAATAACATCTAGAAATGCGGTGCCAAAAATTTCTTTCTCTTCTCTTCGAATCATCTGGGGGGCCACCCTCGTGCTGGTGAAAACAGCATACCTTTGGTCGAATTTGACCATGTCCAGTATAAGGGGGCAGCTTTTGGGTCGCCCTCGAGAGGCAGCAAGATAACATTAACAACAGATCTGGAGGTTTTTTGAAATCTGGTGACAGCGTCTATATACAACTCCCTTCGACATTTACCATCAATATACCTATTCTTTTTCGAACCTAAATTGAAACAACTTTTTAAGGCTTTCAATTTTGAGGTTTTTTGCCCAGCGATTGTTGGTAATCCATCAGTAATAATATAAAGACTATTTGCCGAGAGCGATTTATCCTCCACGTACTCAAGCATTTTACCTAAACTGGTGCCACCAGTTGGCATAAGACTTTTTAATTCAACTTTCATGCTCCTCAATGCATCCTTTTGGCTCATCCAGCCTGTAGTAAGGGGATCTACACCGTCAGCGTAACCTATAACCTGAATCTGACTATCTAAAGGGGCATTTGATATGGTCCACAACAGGGTTCGCTTTGCCTGCAGCCATTTTTTCCCTGACGCGAGACGGCTTCCAGAAGGGTCACTGAGTCCCAAAATAATATCGATAAGCTTTTCATTGGACATTGATGCGCTGGTATCAAAAGCTATAAGAATACGCTTTCCCTTAACAGACAAGCCAATAAGTTCGCCTGATGCAGGTTTATCCAATAAGTTTTTCTTTTCTAATTTTGGCTCAGGAGTCGGGGGAATATTCTCAAGCTGAATTGTCTTTTGACTACTATCAATCATCACATCAGATATATCTGCAATCAACTTTACTATTTTCGTGCTTTCCTTAGCTGTCGCATCAATAAGCTGTTGCTTTCTAAGGAGAAGCTTTTTATTGGCCTCTTGTTCGTTGACAACTACAATAGGCACCGGTGCTTCTATGTCATCAGAAGGCCGATTAAAATCAAGTAAAATAAACAGTAATATCACGGCACCTAAACCGCAGGACATTACGTCAATAAAAGCAAGAGATGAGGTTGAAATAGCTCTACTAGGTCTCAAGATAATTAGTGCCTTGATATACTGATACGTCGTATCAGATACTTTTCACAATACTCCTGAACCTTTACTAGCTGATCATCGTTAGTTCGCTGCAAGTAGGACACCAACATCATAAGAACCACGCTTATCATCAATGCAACAAATGTGGAATTAAAGGAAACACCCAAGCTAGACGTCATAGGCCCAATATTGCCAGCCACTGCAGATTCCGCCTGAGACATAGCCTGGCCAATCCCGCGAACAGTACCAAGGAAACCTATAGAGGGAATAGCCCAGGTAATATATTTAATTACCGATAATTCAGCTTCGTTTTTTATAGCCATGCTCTCAAGTGCCGGAGTGATGGCCTCGGAAGCATTTTGAATACTTCCAGTGATGGCATATCTACGTAGTGCCGAAGAGGTAATTTGTACTAGCGGAGTACCTTTAATTTCCTCTGGAAGCTTATCAATCGAATCAAGAGTACTGACAATATCATTAGATGTGTCCTCAATATCACTCAATAAATCTACATCAAACAGATAGGCTTGAGAGGAAAGCTGCATTAATTTTCCAGCACATAAATACATTCCCCACAAGAAGAGCACAAAGCAAACCTGCTGCTCAAAATCCTTAACAATTACAAAGAAATTTCGCGGTAGTATGCTTCCAGTATTTAATGCTATTGCCTCCAGCGCCCTAACATTTGGAAGAATCCATAGGGAGTACATCGCCTGTACAACAATTACAAATATAACGAGTGCAAGAATCTGTTTTATATTCTTATTCATATTACATATTCTCTGGAAAAGGAGCGGGTTCATTTAAAGATACATCAGCATTAGACTTACCCTGAACGCTAAGTGCACCAAAAGCCAAGATAGATAAAGCTATCAATATTGTTATAGTTTTCTTCATTCATACACTCCGCAATGTCAGTTGATATACCTGGCTACCCTAAAACCAACATCAGTTCGTCCACTATCGGATGACTCCCTAAATGATGCTCTTAGTTCAGTCCAGGTTGATGAAGAGTAATTTGAACCTTTAATCACATGGTCCGATCCATTTTTGGGGCCCAAAAAATCAACATAGGTTTTTTTCGGGTTCGGAATTTGCAAAGAGTAAACATCATTGACCCATTCACTGACATTTCCAGACATATCAAATACTCCTGAAGGTTCCGAAGAAAAGCTACCTACCGGGGCAATACTTTTGAAACCATCATTATAGTCTGCCAAATAGGTTTTAACTGCACCCTCGGCACTCTTGTCCGCCACATTACCCAGCAACTCAGCTCCATCGTAATCATCACCCCAGACAAAAATCGAAGGTCGTCTTTTCCCTGCCAATTTTGCAACATATTCCCACTCAGCTTCCGTTGGCAATCGATAGCCACGTGAAGACTCTGTATACCCGACTACCCTGCCACCTCTGGCAAGATAAAATGGCTCAAGGCCGACTTTTGCACTTAGCCAGTTGCAGAACATTGCTGCATCATTCCAGGACACACCAACAACAGGATTTTTAGCCTTACCGGCTTGTTTTTTATAAAGGCTATACTCGGAATTACTAACCTCTTTACTAGATAGATAAAAAGCCCTTTCAAAGCTGACTGCTCGACTGAGTTCATTGGCTCTTTGCCCTCTCTCAGTTCTAGGGGCACCCATTAGAAAGGGTTTTCCCTGATATCTTATGAACTGCATACCTATCTTATTAGTCATTTTGGGTGTGCTGTTCTTTAAGAAGTGCTCAGACCATGTAATCAAATTAACATTAATCTCTTGCTGTACATTTTTAAGTACATCTACATTAAACTCCTGAGGAACATAACCTGCTCTTGCTAACTTAATTTTGTGGGTAGTGGCTATCACCTTATGGCTAAGAGGTGTATCTCCGTAATATTTATTATCTATAAATACTTGAGCGGGTTGACTTGACTTAAAGAATAACTCACCGAACTCCGGATTCAGGTTAAACTCTACCCGGGATTGCTTTGCTGTAACACTGAGAGTCTTATCGGAATATCCTGGATGGGTGTAACGAAGAGAGGTTTTCCCAACCTTATTAACAACAATATTGCTATTCGCTGGCACTTCAAGGTTATCCTTAAATAACCGGCCACCTTTTGGCTTATATGTAATAGCTAAAACTTGTTTGGCTGAGGCCAGCTGATAAGATCTCGAAAATTCGGGTTTTTCTCTGGAAAGATCAACGCTCTCCACAATATCTTTATAACCCTCCAGAGATGCCTGGACAACAATATCAGCTGAATCGATTAACCCAGTCAAAGGTGATATGCCTATATATTTATCACCTATAAATAGGCGCGCGCCCACTGGCTTGGTCTTAATATTGTATTGAACTTTAACCGGCTCTAATTCAACAGAACCGCTAAAACCAAATTCAGGCTCCACAATAATTGAGCTGGAATAATCCTTAAAGTGCTTGGAGATTAGCGACAAACTATACGAACCGGGTTTCAGAGCTATATTTAAATCACTATTCGATGCAACAATATTGCTATTAACATACCAAACCGAGTCCTTAGCATCAGTATTACTTGATATTTTTACCGGGGCATAATCGTACTCAAGCTGAATAAGGCGGATTTTATCTCCCTGAGACCTCTTTAAATACACAAACCGCGATTCATAGCCAGGGGCAGATACAACCACTGTTGCACTATCAGAGAGCAATAACATTCTGCCAAAACCTATACGAGCGATCTCGCCAGATTCTGTCGAAAATAGTATCTCACTCTTGTAGTCCTGCTGAAGTACCTTAATTTGGTATGCGGTCAAATAAATATACACACAGAAAAGGAGCAATAAAGCCCCTGCTGAACAGTAAATAAAGTTAAGCGTACGCTTTTTACTTCTACGTTTTGCCTGCTCTATATCTAATTCAAAGCGAGTTTCCACAGATAACCTTTATTGGTAAGTTTTCACCCTCAAGCGGGATTGTTATTCTATAAATTTCAGTTTTATACCCTTTACACTCAGCATAAAAAAGATAATCCCCTGGCCTAAAATTCACATACTTCCCTTTTGTCGGTCTAATAAAACCAACACCTTGAACTCTTATATTCGCCCTACCATCAGACTCAACCCAAACACTTCGTGGAAGCATCTTTACCTCCACAAGCTCTTTAACATCTATACGGGCTTTGTCTAATGATTCACTGTATGAACTATAGGATGCACTTTTGGCTATCAGACTCTTTGCATAGTCTAAAACTTCTACCGCCTTTAGCCGTAAAGGCTGATTTAGAATATCCTTCAACTGAGCCTTAACATCCAGAATCGACGTTGACAGTTGATAGCCATCTGCGGCTATTTTTGAAGCTGGAATAATGTTGATAGCTTTTTTGTAAGTCTGCTTTGCATCCTGCCACTGATCAAGAGCTATATATTTTTCTGCCATTTTAATAATGGAAGCCACTTCTACTTTCTTCAGCTCGTCCGCTATAGTGGCTTTTAACTCTTTAATTTGAGGCCTTTGAGGAAATATTGCAGAAGCTTTTAATATTTCGTTATTAGCTTCTTTTAACTTATCTTGCGAAAGAAAATCAATTGTAGAGTTAATATGTTTTGCAAATCTCTTTTCTGCGACAGTATTTTGTAATTCATTGATACGAGCCAGTGATTGTGAATCAGCAAAACCTAATCGCTCTATCTTTTTTAGAGCTTCAAGCTCGACTTCGATCTTAAATTCAACATTAGCTCGATTTGCTTTTTCTGCATACTCAAAGTATTCCATTACTTTGCTCTTTTGAGCAGACCAATACTTAACCTCTTTGTTTTCAACAGCAAGTATAAGTAGATTTGCCAGCTCCCTTTCGAATCCATTAGCATTAAGGGCCTCAAAAGACTTCTTTAATCTATCTAGCGCGGAATCAACCTCTATTTGATAACTTTCTAACAGCTTCTCCGCTTTGAGCACCTCGACTTTAAGTTGCGGGTTAAAATTGGTATTTTTCGCAGAATTTCTTACAAAATTTTCAACTCGATCTTGAATATCGACAGATTTCTCGCCAAAGAGCGTTTGTACAGGTATGGCCTGGAGAACAGGCTCAATATCTGTGCGGTACCTCTGTAAAATCATATCAAGCTCATGACTACTCTCTTCGCCAAAGCTCTTTTCAGGAATAACCGAATTTTTATTGGCATGAACCACTTGAGCAGAATCATTGCTTGAGACAGGGTCAGTATCTGAGTTTAAAAATATGAAAATACTGAGTACAAGAGCAAGAGAGACCACAGCTATAATGGATATAAGCTGCAGTCTCTCTGATTTTTTCTTATTTGCTGCTGATGCTAGCAAAACATCAGCATTGTTATCATTTATCATAAATAAATTTTATGCTCGCATAACTGCTAAAGCGATATCTCGGGAGTTTTCTCCGTTTCATAAATCTCGCGCAAGAAACCACGCCATGCAACAAACTGCTCCGAAGCTGTACCTTTCAATTCGACTGTACGGTCTTCCATCTCCATAACTTTAGGCGCTAACTGGATATTCAAAGATCTACCCATTTCACTCAAACTTTCACGATGAGCTTTTGCTTGCTTTGAGTCCTGAATACCACTTGATATAGCGCCAATACCAGCTAAAGCTACTGCTGCCCCACCGTAAGAGCTACTGCTATAAGGACTTGAATTTGATGCCATTGCAGCACCTGCCGCGACAGCCAGAAGGCCAGCAAACATTTTTGCATTGGCTGCAGCTGCAGCTTCACGAGCAGCTTTACTTTCAGTAAAAGCCTGCCTTTGCCAAAGCATGTAATCTTCATTCATGCCATTACTAAAGCTATCGTAGTCAACCTGAATGTTGTCGATGAACATTTGATCTCTGACTCTTAACGCACGAATTCGAGCAAGCATTGGATCATCATCAGCAGGGAAACCCTGTAGTTTTGTCTTACCGGATTTGCTGCTCTTAATGTACCCAGAAAAATAATCAGGTGAAAAACTTTCAGCAAATCGCATCTCTTCAATGCCATTGATTTCGGCTATTTTTTTAGGCTTGAGTTTCTTTGATAATTTCGCAATATCCACGGCTGCTTTATCAAACACGGGAGCATATATATCAGCATTCGGATTCCGTGGATCATTGAGCGCGTATTCAGTTACCCTGTGTTTATAGATCTTTTTTAGCAAACGCTTACCAGAAATATCAACCACACTTACAGCAATGCTAACGTTTTCCCCGTTAGACTTAACAATTTTCCCAGTTACATACAGATGAGCAGTAGCAGTATTATCTGGAGATACTCTGACTGCACCAAATGCACCAGTATTTGCAACTGCATCACGAAGTTGAACAGCGAAACGATTTGCCTCTGCACGACGTAACTCAGGCCATACACCTTTCTTTTTGAAATTTTTTGGATTAACTGGGATATTTGGATCCAGCACTGGAATTAAAACACTGAGCTGAGTAGAAGGTATCACCTTAGGTTCGCCAGAAGCTATTTTCCCGTCATCACTTCTTGGGCCAACAACATAATTCCCTCCAGTGCTGGCACAAGCACCAAGCAACATGATTATGCTCAGTGCAGCTATATGCCTACCAGTTCTTTTCATCCACGTTAACAACTTCATTTTAATGCCTCGATTTGTTCAATTAATTTTGCTTTTATTTCAGGGTCGGTTTCAATATCTGCCTGGGCTTTTATTTGTGCCCGCAAGACCGCTTTATTGTCTACCGCCTCAAGTTCAATATGCTCTCGTCCATTTTGAAGACCCTGCTGCTCACCACCACTAGGTGAATCAGGTTCAGCTACAGGCACTTGCGACTTTGAACTAGTGATAGCAAGAGATTTTTCACCCTTATTTAGAAGGTTTCCAGACAACGATTGACCGCTTTATTGTCTACCGCCTCAAGTTCAATATGCTCTCGTCCATTTTGAAGACCCTGCTGCTCACCACCACTAGGTGAATCAGGTTCAGCTACAG
>JAQWGK010000073.1 GCA_029238255.1 Porticoccaceae bacterium
CGGCTGCCGCCAGCTCCACAATATGGTTATCTGCCACATCAAAGCCCTGACTCACCTGAATACTTCGCACGCTGGGAATTCTTGGTGTTGATAGAGGTTGGTTAGCCACCAGAATCAACTCGATTCCAGTGCGCTGAGAGACCCGATAGAGAATCTCTTTAATCACAGTTGGGCAGGCGTCGGCATCTACATAGATTTTCAAGTTGCTATGCTCTCATGGTTACATCAGCGGGCTTTATAGAGCTAACCAGAGCAGTTTGCAAGCTCAGCCAATCGCCCGTTTAGGTACCAAGAGCCTGGCCATCTGTTCGCGCATCCTATCGGTTATGGGCATCGACTTGCGTGCCTGCAGATCAAAAAACACCACCTTGGCCAGCATGGTTGCGGCCTCCACGCCCGTCATCTTGTTGCGCAGGCTGTAAAAGCTGGTAAAGGAGCTGCGGCCAATTTCGCGAATACCGCCGGTGACTTCTACCAAGGTGCCGGCATGCAGCTCATTTTTATAGTCGATCTGGTGGCTAACATCGGCCCAGCCCCTATTTTTCCATGCCTCTGAGCTAAGATCCCAGTCGCTGGCCTGATGGTTGTCGTGCACCAATGTTGGGCCACTGTCGTTGGCGCAGGGTGTTTGAGAGCTAGTTACAAAAGTGGGGCTGATCGAGGGATCATCCTGAATATAGCTGCGGTCAGGGCCTATATCTAGGCTAACATCTAGGCTTATACCGCTGGCTCTGTACATAAGGCACTCCCCTGTGCGTGGTGCGATTGTTGTGACTGCTATTAATTATCCTAGTCAATAAGGGTTTTGTGCGGGATATGCCAATTGGCATAGATTTTTGTGCACGAGTTAACCGATTGGCTGTAGGCCTTGTAACTGTTGGGATTCAGGGTAAAATGTGCGCTTTACTTCAATCCCAAGTGGCCTTTGGTAATGGTCACCACTGAATAAGGACAAGACTATGCCCGCTATTACCCTGCCTGATGGTTCCCAACGTATTTTCGATAATCCAGTTTCTGTGGCCGATGTTGCCGCCGATATTGGCGCTGGTCTCGCCAAAGCCACCCTCGCCGGTGTTGTCGATGGTGAGGTGGTCGATGCCTCCTTTATTATGGATAAGGATGCGACCCTGGCGATTGTGACTGATCGCTCCGATGAAGCATTGGATATTATTCGTCACTCCTCCGCCCACTTGCTGGCTATGGCTGTAAAGCAGTTATTCCCCTCGGCACAGGTGACTATTGGCCCAGTGATCGAAGATGGTTTTTACTATGACTTCGCTTTCGAGCGCGCCTTTACGCCGGAAGATCTCGAGGCTATCGAAGCGCGCATGACCGAGCTGGTGAAAGCCGACCACGGTATTGCCCGTGAAGAGTGGGATCGCGATGAGGCAGTGGAATTCTTTAAAAGTATCGGTGAAGAATACAAAGCTGAGATTATTGCCAGCATTCCTGCCGGCGAGCCGATTGGTCTCTACCGTCAGGGGGATTTTATCGACCTCTGTCGCGGCCCCCATGTTCCCTCAACGGCTAAATTGCCGGCCTTTAAGCTGACCAAGGTTGCCGGGGCCTACTGGCGTGGCGACCAGAACAATGAAATGTTGCAGCGTATTTACGGCACTGCCTGGGCCAATAAGAAGCAGTTGAAGGCCTATATCAATCGCCTTGCCGAAGCTGAGAAGCGCGATCACCGCAAGATTAATAAGAAGCTCGACTTCTACCATATGCAGGAAGAAGCGCCGGGTTCAATCTTCTGGCACCCGAAAGGCTGGAGTGTTTACAACACCATTGAAAGCTATATGCGCGACAAGCAGCGCGAGCAGGGTTATCAGGAAATCAAAACACCACAGATTGTCGACTTTAGTCTTTGGGAAAAATCTGGCCATGCGGATAAGTTTGGCGATGATATGTTTTCCGTGGCCACCGAAGATCGCAACTACGCCATTAAGCCGATGAACTGTCCCTGTCATGTGCAGGTGTTTAATCAGGGCTTAAAAAGCTATAGAGACTTGCCCCTAAGACTGGCTGAGTTTGGCTCCTGTCACCGCAATGAGCCCTCTGGCTCTCTGCACGGCATTATGCGCGTACGTTCATTTACTCAGGACGATGCCCATATCTTCTGTGCCGAAGATCAGATTCAGCCGGAAGTGGCGCAGTTTATTGACTTCCTGCATCAGGTTTACGCGGACTTTGGTTTCTCTGAGATTATCTACCGTCTCTCTACTCGCCCGGAACAGCGAGTGGGTTCGGATCAGGATTGGGATCGCGCCGAGAAGGCTCTGGCCGATGCGCTGGATGCCAAAGAGTTACCTTGGCAGGAGTTGCCGGGTGAGGGCGCTTTCTACGGACCGAAGATTGAGTTTTCATTAAAAGATTGTATTGGTCGTGTCTGGCAGTTGGGTACAGTGCAGGTCGATTTCTCGATGCCTGGTCGCCTCGATGCTCAATATGTTGCCGAAGATGGCAGTCGTCAGGTGCCGGTGATGTTGCACCGAGCAATACTCGGTTCCTTTGAGCGATTTATCGGTATTTTGATCGAGCATTACGAAGGCGCTTTTCCGTTTTGGTTGGCACCGGAACAGGCGGTTGTGATGAATATTACCAATTCTCAGGCCGAATATGCACAAGAAGTTGCTAAATCATTGCAAAATAAAGGATTTAGAGTCAATTGTGACTTGAGAAACGAGAAGATCGGCTTTAAAATCCGCGGTCACTCAATGCAGCGAGTTCCTTATATTCTCGTTGTCGGTGATAAAGAAATAGAATCGCGCTCAGTGGCGGTCCGAACTCGGGATGGAAAAGACCTCGGCAGCTTACCTTTAGATCAGGTTGCAGCCATGTTTACCGAGGAAGTGGAGCGACGTGGGCATACTAGTGTTGAAGCGGAGTAAAGCTTATTAAAAAAGGCAGCAAACGGGCGCGTCTCAATGACGATATCACGTCCTCAGAAGTACGATTGGTAGCATCAGACGGTAGTCAGGTTGGCGTAGTTAGCCTTGAAACTGCCCTTGAGTCTGCGCGCAAAGAGACCTTAGATCTGGTTGAAATTTCACCAGATGCGCAGCCTCCAGTCTGTAAAATCATGGATTACGGCAAGCATGTCTTTGATATTAAGAAGAAAGTCGCCCTGCAAAAGAAAAAGCAGAAGCAGACACAGGTAAAAGAAATGAAGTTTCGCCCGGGTACAGATCAGGGTGATTACGACATCAAGTTACGCAACTTAACGCGTTTCTTGGAAAATGGTGATAAAGCTAAAATCAGTCTGCGTTTTCGCGGACGTGAGATGGCTCACCAACAGCTCGGCATGGATATGATGAAACGCATTGAAGCGGATCTCGCAGAGCTGGCACAAGTGGAGCAATTTCCAAAGATGGAAGGTCGCCAGATGATTATGGTGTTGTCCCCACGCAGCAAGAAGAAGTAACTAACGCGACCCGCGTTCAGCCAATGTTTTTGGCAGGCTGTCCGGGCGTCTCTTCTTGATAATTAATTAAACTCTCAAACTGGAGAACAGAAATGCCAAAAGCTAAGTCACACAGTGGAGCTGCAAAACGCTTCAAAAAATCGGCAGCGGGCTACAAGCATAAGCACCAGCACAAAAGCCACATTCTTACCAAAATGACTACCAAGCGTAAGCGTCAACTGCGTGGAACCAGCATTCTTAATGCTGCTGATATCCCTCGCGTTAACCGCATGCTGCGTAGTTCACTTTAATAACTGATTGGTAGGAGAAGAAAATGGCTAGAGTAAAACGTGGTGTAGAAGCACGCCGTCGTCACAAAAAAATTCTTAAGCAAGCAAAAGGTTATTACGGTGCACGTAGTCGTGTATACCGTGTTGCTGTTCAGGCAGTTACTAAAGCAGGTCAATACGCTTATCGTGACCGTCGCGCCAAAAAGCGCACTTTCCGCAGACTGTGGATTGCCCGAATCAATGCTCAATCCCGTGTAGAGGGCTTGTCATACAGCCGTCTGATCAACGGTCTGAGCAAAGCAAACATTTCGCTTGACCGTCGCGTACTCGCCGATTTGGCCGTACATGACAAAGCAGCCTTTGGTGCCGTAGTAAATCAGGCCAAAGCTGCCCTAGCTTAAAACAGCGCACTACCTGCTTGCGCAGGCGTTTAGAAGCTAACCGAATAGGGAAGGGGCTATTGCTCTTTCCCTATTTTTTTATCAGTAATAAGATAGCCAACACAGAACAATGTGGTGAACAAAAATGATTGAACTGGAACAGATTGCCAACAGTGCCGAAGCTGCGATTGCCGCAGCGACCGAACTGTCGGCGCTGGATGACCTGCGCGTTGAGTACCTCGGCAAAAAGGGCAAGCTCACCGGCCTGCTAAAAGGCCTTGGAGCGCTCTCTAATGAAGAGCGACCCGCTGCAGGCGCAAAGATTAACGAAGTTAAGCAGTCGCTGCAGGCTCAGATTAATCAGCAAAAAGAACAGCTCGAAAGTGCTGCACTTAATGCCAAGCTGGCCGGTGAAACTATCGATGTCACACTGCCAGGTCGCGGTGAAGAAGTCGGCAGCCTGCATCCGGTCACTCGCACCATGGAACGTATCGAAGCGTTCTTTGCCCGTATCGGCTACGACGTTGAGACCGGCCCGGAAATTGAAGATGACTACCACAACTTCGAAGCGCTCAATATCCCCAGCCACCACCCGGCTCGTGCCATGCACGATACCTTCTATATAGATCCAAGTACTGTACTGCGAACTCATACCTCGCCGGTTCAGGTACGCACCATGGAGAAGCAGGAACCGCCGATTCGGATTATCTGTCCCGGTCGTGTTTACCGCTGTGACTCTGATATTACCCACACGCCAATGTTCCATCAGGTGGAAGGCTTGGTAATCGATAAAGATATTAGCTTTGCCGATCTGAAAGGGGTGATTGATCAGTTCCTGAAAGCCTTTTTTGAAGCGGACCTGCCGGTGCGCTTCCGTCCCTCCTATTTCCCGTTCACTGAGCCCTCTGCCGAGGTCGATATTCAGTGCACTAACTGTTCCGGTGAAGGCTGTCGTATCTGCAGTCACACTGGCTGGTTAGAGGTAATGGGTTGTGGCATGGTCCATCCCAATGTATTTGAAAGCTGTAATGTAGACACAGACCAGTTCACCGGCTTTGCCTTTGGCATGGGTGTGGAGCGTCTGGCCATGTTGCGTTATGGCGTCACCGATTTGCGATTGTTTTTCGAAAACGATCTGCGTTTCCTAAAACAATTTTAAGCTGGGGTAAGCGATGAAATTTAGTGAATCCTGGTTGCGACAATCAGTAAACCCATCCATCTCAACCGCCGATCTGGTTGCACAGGTAACCATGGCCGGCCTTGAGTTCGATGCCGTTGAGCCCGCTGCGCCCAAAATTTCTGGCGTTGTAGTTGGTGAGATTATCTCTGTAGAGCAGCATCCCGATGCGGACAAACTGCGCGTCTGCCAGGTTGCAGGCGGTAGTGAGGGCGAAACCACTCAGGTTGTCTGTGGCGCACCCAACGCACGCGCTGGTATTAAAGTACCATTCGCCATCGTAGGTGCCAAACTGCCCGGTGACTTTAAGATTAAGAAAGCCAAACTCAGAGGTGTTGAATCCTTCGGTATGCTCTGTGCACAGACTGAGCTGGAGCTTGGCGATGATGACGACGGTCTCTGGGAACTGCCCACAGATGCAACCGTTGGCACTGACCTGATTGAATATCTGGATCTCGACGATAATCTTATCGACGTGGATCTAACTCCTAACCGCGGTGACTGTCTGAGTATTCGTGGCCTGGCCCGTGAAGTGGGCGTATTAAATAAAGCCGAGGTTATACAGCAAGCCTGTGCCTCTGTGCCGGCAACGATCAGCGATGCAGTCAAGGTCAGTCTCGATGCCCCAGATGCCTGTGCGCGCTATGTAGGCCGAGTGATACGCGGTCTCGACCTCAGTCAGCCAACGCCCCAGTGGATGCAGGAAAAACTGCGTCGCAGCGGTGTGCGCAGTCTTGGGCCTGCAGTAGATGTTACCAACTATGTATTACTGGAGTTGGGTCAGCCAATGCACGCCTTCGACCTGGCAAAAATTGAGGGTGATATTGTTGTACGTATGGCCCGCGATGAAAAATTAAAGCTGCTCGATGACTCTGAAGTTGTGGTTGATGGTGAAACATTAGTGATTGCCGATAACAGTAAAGCACTGGCCATGGCCGGCATTATGGGCGGCGATGAATCAGCCGTAGGCGACGATACCACTGATATCCTATTTGAAAGCGCCTGGTTTAATCCCTTGGCGATTGCCGGTAGGGCACGTAATTACGGCAAGCACACAGACTCCTCCCACCGCTTTGAGCGCGGGGTAGACTCACAGCTTCAGGTTGCCGCTATCGAACGCGCAACAGCCCTGATGCTGGATATCTGCGGTGGTCAGGCAGGACCAGTAGTTATTGAAGAATCAGCAGAGCATTTGCCGGTACCTGCAACCATCACACTGCGCGATCAAAGACTCGCCCAGCAGTTAGGTGTGTCGATTGCCAATGCTGAAGTGGATGATATGTTAAGCCGTCTCGGCTTGACCTTTGTTGAACGCAATAGCACCGGTTCAACCTGGGTAGCCCCGAGCTGGCGTTTTGATCTAACCATTGAACAGGATTTGGTCGAGGAAGTGGCGCGTATCTATGGCTACAACAATCTGCCTACATCCACGCCAACCATGGCTCTTGAGCTGGAAGCCAATCCGGAAGTGCAGCAGGGTCTCAATGTATTTAGACGCCAGCTGATTGCCAGTGGTTATCAGGAAGCGATTACCTATAGCTTTGTCGATCCAGCCTTACAGAAGTTGATTGATCCGGAAATTGCCCCCGTGCCATTGGCCAACCCTATTTCTGCGGATATGGCGGTCATGCGTACCAGCCTGTGGACCGGTTTGTTATCTACGGCTACCTACAATCTAAATCGTCAGCAGAGCCGCGTGCGCATCTTTGAAGCAGGGCAGTGCTTTGTGCCTTCTTCCAGTGAGAGCTCTGAAAAGTCACTGACACAGAATATGGCACTGGCCGGATTAATCTGTGGATCAAGAACTCCCACCGGATGGACCGCCAGCAAAGACAAGGTCGATTTCTTTGATATCAAAGGTCACCTCGAAGAGGTACTTGCTCACACCGGACTGCCTGAACAGTTTGAATTTGTCGCTGCCGAACACCCCTCATTACACCCGGGTCAGTCAGCCGCAGTGCTGCGCAATGGCGAGAATATCGGTTGGATAGGGCAGTTACACCCAAAACTTCAGGCGCAACTGGATATTAATACTGCGGTATACCTGTTTCAGGTAGATGTCGACAAGATAGCCGAAAGTAGGCTGCCTAAGTTTAAAGAAGTCAGCAAGTTCCCTGAAGTTCGTCGTGATCTGGCATTCTTTGTCGATAGCGCAGTTGCCTCTGCAGATTTGATTGCAGAAGCCCGTAAAGCGGCCGGTGAGCACTTATCCAATTTAAAGTTATTTGACGTGTATCACAGCAAAGATGTTGAAAACAAAGGAAAAAGTCTCGCCCTAGGCTTGACGTTTCAGCATAGTTCGCGCACTCTAGCTGACGAAGAAATTAATTCTGCGGTAGATCGGGTTGTTTCACAGCTCGAGTCTAAATTTAATGCTGCACTTAGAGGCTGACCGCATGTTGGTCGCATCTGAGATTTGAGATTAGGTACTAGTAAATGGGCGCACTGACCAAAGCTGATTTAGCTGAAATGTTATTCGACGAACTTGGACTCAATAAACGTGAGGCCAAGGAAATTGTTGAGATGTTTTATAGCGAGATTTGCACCGCATTGGAAAACAATGATCAGGTCAAATTATCCGGATTTGGCAACTTTGAGCTACGTGACAAAAGTAGCCGTCCGGGCAGAAACCCTAAAACTGGTGAAGAAATCCCAATCTCTGCACGCCGAGTCGTGACCTTTAAACCCGGTCAGAAACTCAAGGCAAGGGTAGAGAACTATGCTGGAACCAAGTAACAACAACGAACTGCCGGCAATTCCCGGCAAGCGTTATTTCACCATCGGTGAAGTTGGCGAGCTCTGCGCAGTAAAGCCCCATGTACTGCGCTACTGGGAACAGGAATTTCCAACCCTCAACCCAGTAAAGCGCCGCGGCAACCGCCGTTATTATCAGCGCGAAGATGTAGTTCTTATTCGCCAGATTCGTTCACTTCTCTATGAGCACGGCTTTACCATCGGTGGCGCCCGCCTGCGTATTGAAGGCGAAACCACCAAGCAAGAACAGACCCCCTACAAGCAACTAATCGACCAGACCATCTCTGAACTCGAAGCTGTTCTTACCATGCTGGATAAACCCTGATCAGAGCGTTCTATAGCGGTTGCAAATACAGGTATTGTCTGTATCATTGCGGCTCTCAAATCGGGGCGTAGCGCAGCCTGGTAGCGCACTACACTGGGGGTGTAGTGGTCGCAGGTTCAAATCCTGCCGTCCCGACCAATTAAATAAAAAAGGCCACCTACTTTGTAGGTGGCCTTTTTTATTTAACCGCCGTGACGGCGGATTTCGAGGGTCAAAGCGCCAGGTTCACAAATTATGCCTACGGCAAAATTTGAACAAGGAGCAAAGCGACGCAGCCCCGCAGGGGTTCGCAACAAACTTCAGTTTGTTACGAATAAATCCTGCCGTCCCCCATCAGTATTGCTCCCAGTCCTCAAGTGCACTAACCAACCCAAGAGATCCCTCGACTGCGCTTGGGATGACAGGATAGTGAGTAGACGGGCCTTTATTATTTAACCGCCGTGACGGCGGATTTCGAGGCTCAAAGCGCCCAGGTTCACTGATTGTGCCTGCGGCGCAATCAGGACAAGAAGCGTAGCGACGATGCCCCGAAGGGGTTCAAAAAGCCCAAAGGCTATTTGAATCACTAATATGCCTACGGCAAAATTTGAACAAGGACAGATTTTTGCTCCTGCAAAATCTGCATACATGCCATCCATGGCAATAAGCGCAGCGACGCAGCCCCGCAGGGGTTCGCAACAAACTTCAGTTTGTTACGAATAAATCCTGC
>JAQWGK010000076.1 GCA_029238255.1 Porticoccaceae bacterium
TCTCAGCCTCAGCAGTGCCAACTGGTTGAAGATAAGGCGCCTAAGTACAATCCGGCGATAGAAAATATTCGTGGCGGCAGCAAGCTATTACAGAATCAGGCCGTCTGCCCATTTAATGCCTTTGCTATCCACCGTCTAAAAGCCGAGCCTCTTGAAGAACCTGTGCAGGGTTTATCGCCGCTAGATCGGGGTTCTCTAATCCATGAAATCCTTTATCGGCTATGGACTCAGTGGCAGAGCTCTACTTTTCTAAATAGCCTTTCCACAGAGCAGGTCTCAGAGCAGCTAGAATCCACTATTGCCGATACACTGACTGAGTGGGCACCAAAACACTCGGTACTACAGGGCAATCGCTTCCGCGCACTAGAGCAACAGCGCTTGCACAGTTTGCTCAGTGAGTGGATAGAAGAAGAAAGATTGCGCCAGCCCTTTGAAGTCCAAAACCTTGAGAGTGATGCCAGTATTCGCTTTGGTGATTTAAATATTTCCCTACGGCTAGACCGCGTCGACCAGGTCGGCGATAAGTTGCTGATTATTGATTATAAAACCGGTCAGGTAAAACCTAGCAAATGGGATGGGCCCAGACCCATTGAACCCCAGTTACCACTGTACTTGTTGGCCAGTAAACCCCAGGCCAATGGCTGCGCCTTTGCCCAGTTAAGAGCCGGTGATATCAAATTAATTGGCAACAGCGATAGCGAGTTACTCAACGGAGAAAAACCTGCAGATAACTGGCCAGCCCAGATCGATGAATGGCAGTCTGCCCTAGCTAATTTAGCCGCTGAATTTACCGAAGGATATGCCAGTGTCGAAGTTTACGACAACACCAGCTTTGGCTATCAGGAACATTTATTACCCTTAAATCGCTGGCCGGAAGAGCCTGAGATCAATGCTCTGGTCCATAAGAAGGTGGGGTTATGAGTCAGCCACAAAATAAAGTGCGAGACGCTGATCAGCGTCAGCTAGCGTTGGATCCAACCCAGAGCTTTATTGTCTCGGCACCTGCCGGCTCCGGCAAGACCGGACTGATTACTCAGCGAGTTTTACGCTTACTATGCAGTGTAGAAAACCCTGAAGAGATACTCTGCATTACCTTTACTCGCAAAGCGGCGGGTGAAATGAGCAGTCGTATTCATAGTGCCCTGCAGGCAGCGGCTTTTGAGCCACGGCCCAGTGATAGCTATGAAGCCCAAATTTGGGATCTTGCCGCAAAGGCTGTAGCACGCAACAATCAGCTCGGATGGAATCTTCTGGAGATGCCGGGTCGTCTACTGATTAAAACTATTGATGGATTCAGCCGCTATATTGCCAGCCAGTTTGCTCTGGAAACAAAAATCGGTGCCCTTCCTGAACCCAGCGAACAGCCAACGGTTCTCTATCAGCTGGCCGCACGCAATCTTCTGAATAAAGTTGAAGAAGATAGTCTTATTGGCGAACAACTCGCCATACTACTGGCCCATACAGGCAATGACAGTACACGCTGCGAACGACTGCTGACAGATATACTGGATAAGCGCGAACAGTGGTTGCCATTGATTTTCAATGCCAAGGGAAATCAACAATATTTTCAGGAAGTTATAGATCAGATAATTGCCGAAAATCTATTTAAATTGGAATCAGCCCTGCAACCTATTGCTGGTGACTTGATCGAACTGGCAGATTTTGCCGGCACTCATGCACCGATGGACAAAAACCCCGCTCTGGCAAAACTGGCCGGCATTATCGAGTTTCCCGATACCAGTCTCGATGGCATTGAACATTGGAAAATCATACTAAGTCTACTGGTCACTAAAGAATTTAACCTTCGTAAGCAGGTCACCAAAAATGAAGGCTTTCCTTCAGACCAAAAAGCCTATAAAAAACGCATGGTGGAACTGTTGGATTGGTGCCGTAACAACCCTGATATCCATGAGTTAATCCTCAATGCACTGTACCTACCTGAGTCAGAGATAAGCTCATCACAGCAGCTTTTACTCGAGTCACTTGCCAATTTACTTCACAGCTTAGCCGCTGAGCTGAATTTAGTCTTTAAACAACAGGATCAGTGCGATTATCCGGCAATTACACTGGCCGCACTGGAAGCCATAGAACCTTCAGCAGAAGATGAATCTATTTCCGATATAACTCTGCGTCTGGATTATCAGCTGCAACATATACTGGTGGATGAATTTCAGGATACCTCCGGCGCACAAATTAAATTACTTGAGCATTTAATTGCTGGCTGGCAGCCAGACGATGGCAGAACCCTTTTTCTGGTGGGCGATGCGATGCAGTCCCTGTACCGATTCCGCAATGCAAATGTGGGGCTGTTTATTAATGCCCAGCGACATCCCGTGGGGCCAGTGCGATGCTTACCATTGACCCTAAGCTGCAACTTCCGCTCACAGCAAGGCATTATCGAATGGGTTAACAGCGCCTTTGGCGATGCATTTCCGACTATAGCCGATATTAACCGCGGCGCTGTCCCCTACTCACCCTCAGATGCTTTTAAAGCTTCAGGGACTGAGCCAGCCGTGCGGTTTAGAGGTTTTTCGGGAGATTCAGATAAACAGTCAGAGGCCATATATATAGCAGAACTCTGCACAGAGCTGGTCGATAATCAGCCGGGGCAATCAATTGCTATTCTAGTGAGTAGCCGCGGTCACCTAAAACATATAGTTCCGGCACTGCGTGAAGCCAATCTTAAATGGCAGGCGATAAATATAACGCCGCTATCCAGCCGGATGCCGGTTATTGATCTTTTATCCATAACCCGCGCCCTATTATCACCAGCCGATAAAATCCCCTGGTTATCCCTATTGCGCGCCCCTTTTTGCGGTCTTGATTCAGCAGACCTATTGGCCATTGCCAATAGCAGCTCGGACCCTATCAAACCCTTTAGCGCTTCAAATGCAGTACTTGTGCAACTGGAAAAATTAACTGATTCAGCTGTTTACGCTCAGCTCTCTGACTATGGCCAGAGTACATTACAGCGGGTTATCCCCCTGCTGTTGAACGCATGGAAAAACCGTGGGCGCAGTAATCTTCGCGAGAACGTTGAACAGCTATGGATTGAACTGGGTGGGCCAGCCA
>JAQWGK010000017.1 GCA_029238255.1 Porticoccaceae bacterium
GGTTACTATCATGGGGAAATTGATAAGGTGACCGAGGAAAAGAACTTTGGTTTTAATCCATTTACCGGAATGATTATTTTACCTGGTGATCCATTGGTTGATGTTTCCGATACACCGCTGGTATTTCTGACCGAAGATAAACGTGAAAACAGCTATGTCTATTTTCAGGATGTCTGGCTGCTCGACAATGACTGGGAGCTAACCGCCGGTATACGCCACGATAATTATTCTGATTTGGCTCGACCACTAATCCTCGTTTGGCCTTGGTCTGGTCTACCAGTTATAAGCTGACTACCAAGTTTCTCTACGGTGAGGCATTTCGTGCGCCTTCATTTGCCCAGACCAGAGCGATTAATAATCCATTGATTCTCGGTAATCTCGAGCTTAAGCCAGAGGATATCGAGAGTTATGAGGTGGCATTTGATTACCGTCCCAATTATCAACTGACTTTAAATACTAACTTTTTCTACTATAACTGGACGGATATTATTCAGTTTGTGCCCGACCTTAGCGGCAGTACCAGAACTGCACAGAATGCCGGTGAGCAGACTGGTTATGGTATGGAGTTTGAAGTTAATTGGTCGGCGACTGATAACTTAACCATTACCAGTAATTTCTCAATCCAGAAATCCACCGATGAGACACTGGATGTACCTGCCTCCAAGTCTCCGGAAAAACAGTTCTATTTCCGTGGCGACTGGGTATTGCCCCATAAGTGGCGGGTGGATATGCAGGCTAACTGGGTGATGGATAGAAATCGTATGGCGGGTGATCTGCGCCCCGAGATTGATGACTATATTGTCTTTGACGTATCAGTTCGTAAGGCGTTAACGAATTCATTTGAGGTTGGTTTAACGGTTAATAATGCTTTTGATGAGGATGCTCGAGAGCCGAGTCCAAATTCAACACCAATGCCTTTTATACCTAATGATTTGCCTCTCTCAGGGCGAACGGTTTTGGGCGAGATTCGCTATAGTTTTTAATAGAGCAGGCTGAGTTTATTTTACGCTAGTATTTTTAAAGCAGTACAGGGAGTGGCGCTATAAAAATCCAACAGATGGCATCTGTATTTTGGTTGACCCTAACCGGTTTTGTCGCAATTGGATTTGTGTCACTGGCTAGCGGTTCAACCACTGCTGAGCGACCGGTGGATCTGGTGATTATCTATCCAGAGGTGCGCGAACCCTTTGCCAGAGTTTTTGAGGAAATTGTTCGAGGTGCCGAGGAGGCATATCAGCAGCAGGTCAGACGTGTATCTATGGCCGATAACCAATCACCGGTCGACTTTGTGCATGTGCTGGATGAGAGTTCGCCGGTATTGGTTCTGGGTAATCGGCTGGCTCGTCAGGTGACTGAGAACAATGCCGAACGCCGTTTAATTGTTGGGGCTGTTAATAGCGAATACAGCAGTGTCTTTGGTATTACGCTGATTCCAGATGCCAAGGTTATCGCCAAAAAACTGCCGGTGTTAGTTCCAGATGTAAAGACTGTTCATATTGTTACCAATCCTGATAACAACCTGCTCGATTTTGATCACGCAAAAACGGTTCTGCAGCAGCAGGGTATTGTGCTTTCTATTCATCAGGCTGAGGATGTAAGAGTTGCCGCCGGGGTCTATCGAGATCTTATGCCGACACTGGGTGAGCAGGATGCTGTGTGGATTCTGCCCAAGGGTTCATTTGTTAACAATGCGGTGCTGGCAATTCTGCTTCAGGAGTCGTGGGAACAACACTTTGTGGTTTTTTCCTCAAATCCTATCCATGTTAAGCGCGGCGCGCTTTTTTCAATCTATCCGAATAATTACAAGATGGGCTTAAGTCTGGGTCGTATGGCCTGGGATATAGCTCAGGGAAATTCTCCCCAGCGCCAGATGCAGGCGTTGGAGGATGTCTTTGTGACGGTCAATGAGCGTACTAGCAATCACCTGGGTATTAATTTGAGTGAGGATATACGCAGCCATATTGATTTGATTCTGCCGGCGCGCTAACTATGAACAGACAACCATGAATAGAAGAACTCAAAAAGGCTGGTTCGATAAACTGAGATTCAGAACTCAGTTTACGCTGGTTTTTGTCGTGGGAATTTTACTGTTGGCCACCGTCACCTCGGTTGTGGTGAGCAAGATATCCAGTGGCATTATTGAAGACCATCAGGTTCTTCAGGGCATGCAGGTTACCGAATCCCTGGCCCGACAAAGTGAAGTGGCGCTGCTCTATCAAAGTCCTGAAAGTGCTGAAGATATAGGTAGAAATGCAATTAATTTCCCCGGAGTGAAGGGGATTGTGATTGAAACCGAAAAAGCCGATCAGCTATTTAGTATTGGTGTTACCTCGCTTGATTCCTCCGTTCCCACTGCCCGCCCAAGTACTGCCCAATCTTCTCTTAAGGGAATGAGTCTGGATATATCTAAAGAGCTCAGCCTGGCGGAAGAAAATGAAAATCTTTGGAAATTTACTTCGCCAGTATTTGTTAGCAGTGATGACAATGAACTGGATATTCAGGATATGGAGGAGGTCGAGAGTCTTGGCCAAGAGAAAATTCTGCTCGGTTATATTACCGTTATTGTAGGCAAGGATACTCTAAGGCTAATGCAGAAGAGCACTCTGAGAAATAACCTGTTGGTATCCTTTGCCGGAGCGATGATTTTACTCTTGATTCTGCTTTATTTTTCGCGCCGTCTGACGCGACCCATTGAGCGTTTGTCGGCAGTGATGGACAGAGCCAAGGACGGTAAAAGGAAAACCATTCGAGCCAGAGTCAATGGCCCGGTTGATATTACCGAGATGCAGGATTCCTTTAATAGCATGATGCAGGTACTCGAAGACCGTCAGGGTGATTTGGAACGGGCGATGAATTCGGCTCTCGAGTCTGCGCGAGTCAAAGGTGAGTTTGCCGCCAATGTTACCCATGAGTTACGCACACCGATGAATGCGGTTTTGGGTATGCTCGATCTGTTATTGACTATGGGGCTCAGTTTTAAGCAGAAGGAATATGTTGAGACAGCCAAGTCATCCGGTGAGAGTTTACTGAGCCTTATCGACGAGATACTGGATTTCTCGGAGGGCGATGCCGGCAAAATCAGTATCAATAATCACGATTACCTACTCAATGAGAGCCTCGACGATATTGTCGGCTTACTGTCCAGTACCGCGCTGAAAAAGCAGATCAATATTGGCTATATAGTGGA
Organism: Porticoccaceae bacterium; assembly: GCA_029238255.1. GTDB lineage: Bacteria > Pseudomonadota > Gammaproteobacteria > Pseudomonadales > Porticoccaceae > HTCC2207. The sequence continues at coordinate 3,188 of JAQWGK010000017.1, forward strand.
TCAGGATGTGCCGCAGGCGTTGCATTCAGATAGTGTTCGCATCCGTCAGGTACTTATTAACCTGGCAGGCAATGGCGTTAAGTTTACCGAAAGTGGTGAGGTCTCGATTCATGTGAGTGTGGATCATGATAGCCAAGATTCAAAGGGCTTGGATTCAAACAGCCCTATTGCAGCAGAAGCAGTCGAGGGCACAACGCAACTTAAATTTGTTGTTAAAGACACCGGAATAGGGGTCTCGCTAGAAGATCAGGCAAGAGTTTTTGAAGCCTTTACTCAGGTGGATTCATCCACCACCAAAGAGTATCAGGGCACAGGTCTGGGGCTGGCAATCAGCACGCAGATTATTGAGATGATGGGTGGCGATATATTTGTCTCCAGTGAAGTGGGTGTGGGCAGCGAGTTTGGTTTTACCCTGCCAATTCAAATCGGACAGTCTCCCGAACCGGTTCCAGTCCATGAAGAACTAGATGGTATTAATGCGCTGTTTATCAGTGACAGTGAAATACTCAATGTAGTGGCCAGTCAAAAACTGTCGGAGTTGGGTGTTCGGGTTCAGTTCGCCAATTGCGCCTCCGAGGGCTTAAAGCTTATTCGCGAAAGCACGGCTCATGATCGCTTTGATATTCTGTTTGTCGATCAGGATATTGCTGATATTAAAATCAATGACTTTATTGGTTTCCTCAAGAAAGAGGAAAATTTTGGTAAGCGTCTGGCGGTTATGTTGAGCAACCCATGGGCAGTGGATCCACAGATTCGCGATCTCGCACTACCGCGTCTAAATAAACCTCTGCGCTCCAATTCTTTCTCAGAATTACTGGTTAAATATTTTGTCACGGAGCATCTTAGCGAGACCGATGAATATCAACTATTAAAAGAGCCAGAGACTAAAGGTTGTAGGGTATTAATTGTCGATGATAATCGCGCCAATCAACAGGTCGCTATGGCCATGCTGGAGAAGCTAGGCTGCATAGCTGCTGTTGCAGAAAATGGTCAAAAAGCACTGGAGCGGGTGGCTCGGGAGCAGTTTGATCTGGTCTTGATGGATTGTAATATGCCGGTAATGAGTGGCTATGATGCCACCACTAAAATACGGGAGTTGGAGGGCGATAAAGCCGGAACTCTGCCGATCATTGCGATGACCGCTAACAACAGCGAAGCTGAAGAGGAACATTGCAAAGATGTAGGTATGAATGACTTTTTACCGAAGCCATTAAGCCTCAATGGGTTGAGTGAAAAGCTGGATCTGTGGGTTGGCGATGAATTTAAACAGTCTCAGTTACTGCCAGCTAAAACCCATCAAGTAAAGCAGCCGGAAGCCAGCTACAGGCCGCTGAGTTATGACGTTAAAGTTATTGAAGCACTGCGCGAGGCAGTGGGTGAAGTTGTCTCTTCCATGATTGCGGCTTTTGTTGAAGATACCCCGGTCTATCTGGAGAAATTAAGAGCTGCCGCCATAGATAACAATGCCCGTCATGTTCGGGAGATGGCGCACACCATCAAGGGCAGTGCGGCTAATTTTGGTGCTCATGCACTGGTTAAGTTGAGTAAGGTTCTTGAAGATCGTGCCGCGCAGGAAGACCTCAGCCGAGTGCTTGATCATGTCACTAAAATTTCTGATGCTTTTGAACTTTTAAAAGATGATTTAAAGCAGGAAATTTCTCCGGTCAATCAGGCCACTAAAGTGCCGTTTAGAAATGATCACCACAGTCGAATACTGGTTGTGGATGATGACCGCACTATGCGTCTGGCATTGGTCGATGCCTTCCTTAAAGAAAACTACGAAGTCGAGGAAGCCAGCAATGGTATGCACGCCCTCAATATCTGCAAGCGGCGGATGCCGGATCTGGTGCTGATGGATGCGGTGATGCCAGAGTTGGATGGTTTTGATGCCTGCCAGATGATCCGCGATACAGCTCAGGGCGCGGATATTCCTGTGTTGATGGTCACCGCTCTTGAGGATGAAGAATCAATAGTCAGAGCGTTTTCTAGTGGCGCTACAGATTATATTGCCAAGCCAATCAATTTCTCGGTGATGAAGCAGCGCGTAGCACGATTGATTAAAGCCAATAAGGCGGAGAAAGATGTTAAGAAACTGGCCTACCATGACCCGCTGACCGGACTGCCCAATCGCGCCCAGTTAAAACAGCAGATTCGCATTATTGTTAACCGCGCAGCCATAGAAAAGCAGCGCTTTGCGATTATGTTCCTCGATCTGGATCGCTTTAAAATGATCAATGACACCATGGGGCATGATGCCGGTGATCTGCTGCTAAAGGCAGTGGCCGATCGGATTCGCCACTGCGTGCGGGAAAGTGATTTTATTGCTCGCCTTGGCGGTGATGAATTTACCATTGTTCTGGAAGATATCGAGAGCCCGGAAAGCGCCGCCAATGTCGCCGAAAAGATCTGCCGGTCAGTAGGGCAACCCTTTGTATTTATGCAGCAGAAGATGTTTGTCACCACCAGTATTGGTATCTCGATTTTCCCCGATGATGGTGAGGATGTCAGTGCATTGATCAAACACGCAGACTCGGCAATGTTCCGCGCCAAGGAAAAGCGCAACAATTTCTGTTTCTACGAACAGGGTATGGAAGCGGAGATCGCCAAGCGTTTAAAGCTGGAGCAGGAATTGCGCAAAGCGATCGACGAAGACGAGTTGGTTTTGCACTATCAGCCACAGGTCACTTTAAAAACCGGCGAGCTAATTGGTGCCGAGGCACTGGTGCGCTGGCAGCACCCGGTTAAAGGGTTGGTGTCGCCGGATATATTTATTCCTCTGGCCGAAGAGAGCGGTCTGATTAATCAGCTGAGCGACTGGGTTCTTGAAAATGCCGCCATGCAGTTAAAACACTGGATTCAGAAGGGTCACAAATTAACGTTGGCGGTTAATCTATCGGTCAAAGATTTGATGGCTGAAGAACTGCACACTAAATTACATGATCTAATGCAGCGCAACAGTCTGCCGAAAAATGTGTTGGAACTGGAAATTACCGAGAGCACATTGATGGATCATCCGGAGCTGATGATCACCGAAATTAACAAGATCAAAAGAATGGGTATCACCATTGCCGTGGACGACTTTGGCAGTGGTTATTCATCGCTTAATTATTTAAAACGGCTGCCCGTGGATGTGTTGAAAATAGATCGCTCATTTGTCTCTGATATTGAATCAGACCCCAGCGACAGCGCTATTGTTGCAGGTATTATCGGGCTCGCCAAAAGTCTTAAAATGGGAACCGTTGCCGAGGGTGTTGAAACTGAAGAGCAGCGCCAGATATTGGAAAAGTTAGGCTGCGATAATTATCAGGGTTATCTGTTTAGCAAGCCGCTGACGGCCAAGTTGTTTGCCAAGAAGTTTCTCTCCAATGAAAAAGTTACCTAAATAAACTTATTGGGCTGTTTATAGAGCCTGTACTTTTTAGCCTGTACTTTTTTGAGTGCTCTATAAGGTGCTGTATGGGATAATAGCGGCGAAGTTTAATCTGCTATTAATATTACCAATGAGTGCCAGCCCTTGAGCGAATATCTTTCTATCCATCCAGAAAATCCCCAGCAGCGTCTGATCGCCAAAGCGGCAGAGATTGTTCGCAAAGGTGGCGTGATTGTCTATCCCACCGACTCTGTCTATGCCATCGGCTGCCATATAGGTGACAAGCAGGCCCTCGACCGTATTCGTGCCATTCGACATATCGACAAAAAGCATAACTTTACCCTGATGTGTCGAGACCTGTCTGAACTGGCCAGCTACGCCAAGGTTGATAACAGCGCCTTTCGCAGCCTTAAAGCTAGCACACCGGGGCCCTTCACCTTTATTCTGCCGGCCACCTCTGAGGTGCCCCGTCGACTGATGCACCCCAAGCGTAAAACCATCGGCCTGCGCGTGCCAGACAGTCCTATTGCCCAGGCGCTACTGGAAGAATTGGCCGAGCCAATGATGAGTGTCACCTTAATTCTGCCCGACGATGATTATCCGCTCTCCGATCCCTACGATATTCGCGCTGCGATGGAAGCCCATGTGGATGTGATTGTCGACGGGGGTTACTGTGGGCTTGAGCCCACTACCGTGGTGGATATGACCGGATCACTGCCGGAAATTACCCGTCAGGGTATGGGTGATTTTTCGTCAAATTGATAATCATGGTCGTTTCAATGATGGTCAAGAGAGTCATTGCGGTTATAATCTCGTTCAACTGATAAATTGAGTCGACTGTGTCTACCCAAGCTACTCCTCTGGAAGAAAATACTACCCTCGAACAACCCGGCGAAGTCGCGGGCAATAAGTTGCGCCCGGAACAGGAAGAGATGCCTTTTGCTATGGTGCAGGGCAAAGAGCTTACGGTAGTTCCCAAAGATCTCTATATCCCACCGGACGCTCTGGAAGTGTTTCTCGAAGCCTTTGAGGGACCGCTCGATTTACTGCTGTATTTAATCCGTCGCCAAAATCTCGATATCCTCGATATCAACGTTGCTGAAATCACCAGCCAATATATGGGCTATATCGGCCTGATGGAGTCTATTCATCTGGAATTGGCGGCTGAGTATCTGGTGATGGCGGCCATGCTCGCAGAGATTAAGTCTCGTATGCTGCTGCCCCGTCAGGTTTCAGAGGAAGAGGATGAAGAAGATCCGCGAGCTGAGTTAATCCGTCGTCTGCAAGAGTATGAGCGGTTTAAAAAAGCCGCGGACGACATTGATGAGATGCCGCGACTTGGCCGCGATATTCATCAGGCGTCGGCCCATGCCCCTGAGCGCGATCAGGAAGTGCAGCACCCGACAGTGGATATGCGTGAAGTACTAGCGGCGCTGGCCGATGTGCTGCAGCGTGCAGAAATGTTTGAAAGCCATCAGGTGGAGATGGAAAAGCTCTCCACCAGAGAGCGTATGACCAGAGTGCTGGATACGCTTCAGGGTGAGCAATTTATCCCTTTCGTCAGCTTGTTTAAGCTCTCCGAGGGAAAACTTGGCGTAGTGGTAACATTCTTGGCCATTATGGAATTGATTAAAGAGTCACTGGTAGAGATCGTGCAGAGCGAATCCTTTGGCCCAATACATGTAAAAGCTAGAACATCATGAATGCAGATTTAATAAAAAGAATTATCGAAGGTGCCCTGTTAGCTGCCGGCAAGCCACTGGATATCGCAAAAATTGAAAACCTCTTTGAAGAGGAAGAGCGTCCGCCCCGCGATCAAATTCGCGCTGCTCTGGAAGAGGTCGAGTCCGATTGCCGCGGACGTGGATTTGAATTGATGCAGACTGCCAGCGGCTACCGCTTTCAGGTGCGTCAGGATCTCTCCACCTGGGTCAATCGATTGTGGACTGAAAAGCCCAAGCGTTACTCCCGTGCAATGCTCGAAACACTGGCCCTAATCGCCTATCGTCAGCCCCTGACTCGCGGTGATATTGAGCAGGTGCGCGGTGTTGCAGTAAGTTCAGATATTATTCGAACGCTTCAGGAGCGCGACTGGGTCAGAGTCGTGGGCTTCCGAGATGTGCCGGGTAAGCCTGCACTCTATGCAACGACTAAGAACTTTCTCGATTACTTTAATATTAAAAACCTTGAACAGTTGCCAGCACTTAGTGAAATCAAAGATTTCGCCGAGCTCGACCCAGAGCTTGAACTGGCTCTTTCCGGTGACAAATCTGCCCCAGTGGCAGCCAACGATGAAGTGTCCGACACCAGTGTTGAAGACTTCGATTTGCAGCAGCAGGCCGACGGTGAAGATAGCGTTGATGATGTTGATGCAGATATTGATTCAGACGATCTGATAAGCGGCTCCAACTCATGAGTGAAAAACTACAAAAAATATTGGCAACCGCTGGTCTGGGTTCGCGCCGTGAACTTGAAAAATGGATTTCAGCTGGACGAGTTTCGGTTAATGGCGCCGTGGCCAAGTTGGGTGATCGTGCTGAGAGTGATGACCGAATTCTGGTCGATGGCCGACCGATTAAAATTGTTACCGACGATGTCCCGAGAGTGCTGATGTACAGCAAGCCGGAAGGCGAGGTTTCTACTACCTCTGATCCGGATGGCCGACCCACCGTATTTGATCGCCTGCCACGCCTAAGCCGTGGCCGCTGGATTGCCATTGGTCGTCTCGATATCAACACCAGTGGACTGCTGTTATTTACCAATCACGGTGAATTAGCCAACCGCCTGATGCATCCTTCCTACGAAGTGAAGCGCGAGTATATGGTGCGTATCCATGGTGATGTTGACGAAGCCATGATCAAGCGCCTGACCGATGGCGTGATTTTGGAAGATGGTATCGCCCGTTTCCAGACAGTAAAAGCTCAGCATGCCCGCAGTGCCTCTGATGAAGGTGGACGCAATCGCTGGTTTAGAGTGATTCTCGCCGAGGGTCGAACTCGTGAAGTTAGACGGTTGTGGGAATCTCAGGATGTCGAAGTCAATCGCCTAAAGCGAATTAGCTACGGTCCTATCGACCTGCCGTCGATTGTGCGCAGCTCAGACTTTATTGAGCTCGATCCGAAGCAGGTGGTGTCGCTGTTTAATGCCGTTAGCCTTAGACCGCCGAAGTTTAGCGAGAAGAGTGTTTTCCGCGATATGCGCGAGCGCAAAGAGAAGAAGCTGCGCGCCCGCGGCAATACTTACAAGTAACAGCAGCACTGAGCGTCTGGTAATAAAAAGCTCGTAAATAAAAAGCTCTTAAATAAAAAGCTTTAGCGCAGAGGTTGCGCGTCGATAGACTGGCCGTTGACCTCTTTGCTATCCCCGCCCAACAGGTATAAATAGGCCGGCATAATCTCTTCAGCTGATTTCAGGCTGCCGGGATTTTCCGCAGGAAACGCCTGAGCGCGCATACCAGTTGCAGTAGCCCCCGGATTGATCGCATTAACTCGCACCGAACCCAGTCCCTCAAGCTCCGAAGCCCAGACCTGAACCATGCCCTCAACAGCAAACTTCGATACCGCGTAAGCACCCCAGAAAGAGCGTCCAACGCGACCCACGCCAGAAGTAGTGAATATCACCGAAGCATCCGCAGACTTTTCCAAAACCGGCATCAGCGCCTGAGTCATCTGGAACTGGGCAGTAACATTGACCTGCATAACCTTATCCCAGACATCCGTACGATAATTGCTTAGCGGTGTGCGCTGACCAAGAATCCCTGCGTTGTGTAGCAGGCCATCGAGATGACCAAACTGCTCGTCAATATGACCGCATAATTCGTTGAAGTTATCGCTGGTGGCGCCCTCTAAATCTATAGGGTAGATAACTGGCTCCGGGCCGCCGGCCGCAATAATCTGGTCGTAAACCTGCTCCAGTTTAGCCACAGTTCTGCCGGCCAGAATTACCGTTGCGCCATGGGCTGCGCAGCTTAGGGCTGCAGTTTTGCCAATACCATCACCAGCACCGGTAATAAGAATATTACGGCCTGATAACAGGTTGTTGTCTGCTTGGTATTCGGCGATCTGTGTTGCTGATAACATATTTCTTTGTACTCTTTTTATTCAAACTTAAAAATAATTTTGTCATCTCGGCCGATCATTCCTATGTCATCCTGAGAGAGTGAAACGAACCGAAGGATCTCTGTATAACCTCGGGAGATCTTTCCACTCACTTCGTTCGGTCAAGATGACAGTAGAGATAGAACGAAGTAACAAAAAACCGTCACCCCCCAAACAACACCGAATGCAACTGCTCAGATCGCTCAACAATCCAGTCAGCCTGCCAGTTGTGAATATTTTCGTGCTGCTCAATATAACCCCAGCCCGCCGCTATATTACGGGTGCCCGCCGCGCGTCCGGCCTCAATATCCCGCACATGATCACCCACATAGAGGCAATCAGTTGGGTTGATAGAAATCTCCGAACAGGCCAGTAAAATGGCTTCAGGGTGAGGTTTGGGCTGTGCTACATGATCCGGGCAGATTACCGTTGCTGCAGCGTCCATTAATCCAAGTTGTACCATCGCCGATTCGGTGTAGCGCCAAGGCTTATTAGTCACCACGCCCCAGGGAATATCCTGTGATCGGCATTCATCCAAAACCTGTTGTAGACCCTCAAAAAGAGCCGTTCTGTCGGCCAGATTGGCAAAGTAGAGTTCCAGAAACTCTTGACGCAGAGTCTCAAACTCGCGGTGATCGGGATCGATGTTAAAACCGCTCTGAATTAAACCTATAGAGCCATTAGTGACACTGGTGCGAATCGCGTTATCTGGCAGCGGCTCGCGACCATGCAAACTTAGTTGCTTGTTTAAAGCAGTAATAAAATCCGGCGCTGTATCCAGAAGCGTTCCATCCAGATCGAACAGCAACCCCTTAAAATCGAGCATATCAAAAGTCCATTAAGCGGGTTTGCGCGCGCAAATCAGATAGTTCACGCTGACATCGGAATCATTCAGGCGATAGGTTTTGGTCAGCGGGTTATAGGTCAGGCCGGTCATCTCATCGATCTCCAGTCCCGCCGCTCTAATCCACTGTCCCAGTTCTGCCGGACGAATAAACTTGCCGTACTCATGGGTGCCCTTGGGCAGCATACGCAGCACATATTCAACCCCAATCACCGCAAACAGGTAGGACTTGGGGTTGCGGTTAATGGTTGAGAAAAATAGGGTTCCGCCGGGTTTGGTCAGCGCGGCACAGGCGGCGACAACCGAGCTGGGGTCGGGGACATGCTCAAGCATTTCGAGGCAGGTCACCGTATCGAACTGTTCGCCGTGCTGCTCGGCAAAATCTTCAGCGGTCGATTTTTGATAATCCACCTCAACACCAGATTCCAGCTTGTGCAAATTACCCACCGCCAATGGTGCTTCACCCATATCTATGCCTGTCACCAGACCGCCGCGCTGAGCCAGTGCTTCGCAGAGAATACCGCCGCCACAGCCAACATCGAGCACTTTCTGCTCGGCGACCGGCGCCAGTTTATCGATCCAATTGGCGCGCAGGGGATTGATATCATGCAGCGGTTTGAATTCACTGTTGCGATCCCACCAGCGACTGGCCAGTTTTTCAAACTTGGCAACCTCTTCAGGATCAACATTTAAAGTCGAGTTTTTTTCGCTGTTGGACATAGGTTATTAGTACCAAAGTTAGTTTATAAGCGGTTTAAAAATAGCTCTTATTCAGGGCTGATCTGGTTACGCCAATAATCGGCGCTCTGGATCAGCTCAGCTTCATTAAGCGTCAGCAAGTCGCGCTCTTTCATCAGCGCCTTGCCGGCCACCCAGCTGTGGCTGACCTGACTGCCCGCATTGGTGTAGACCATCTGAGAGGCAGGATTATACAGCGGTTTCTGGCTCAGAGAATTGATTTCAACGGCAATGATATCGGCGCTCTTGCCTGCTTCTAAGCTGCCAATCTGATCCTGCCAGCCCAGTGCCTTGGCGCCATTAATCGTTGCCATGCGCAGGGCGGCGTGGGCATCCAGTGCAGAGGCATCCCCAGAGACGCCCTTGGCTAACAGGGCGGCGGTTTTTAATTCGCCAAATAAATCTAGATCATTATTGCTCGCCGCACCATCGGTACCCAGTGCCACATTGATACCTGCATCCATCAGTTCGGCAACCGGGCAGAAGCCGCTGGCTAACTTAAGGTTGGATTCGGGGCAGTGCACCACATGGCAGTTATTGTCCTGAATCAGGCGAATATCATCCTTATCGATCTGGGTCATATGCACCAGCTGAGTCTGGGGTAGAAGAATGCCTAAATCGTCCAGTCGCTGCATGGGTCGGCAGCTGTAGAGATGAACAGAATCGGTAATTTCCTTAGCGGTCTCATGGCAGTGAATATGCACTGGCATATCCAGTTCATTGGCATAGGTGGCAATTCTGCGCAGAGTTTCATCGCCAACTGTGTAGGGTGCATGGGGTGCGCAGGCGATCTTGATTAAATCATTGTCTTTATAGGTGTCGCGCAGCTTAAGTCCCTGATGAATATAGTCATCGGGATCCTTGCCGCCAGCAGTGGGAAAGTCAAAAACTGTAAAGCCTATCTGACTGCGCATACCACAGGCGCGAACCTGCTCGGCGGCGCTGTCGGCAAAGAAATACATATCGGCAAAGCAGGTGGTGCCTGTCTTGATCATCTCAGCCATCGCCAGCTTGGTGCCGTCGGCAACAAACTGTTCACTTAGGAAGCGATTCTCCACCGGCCAGATATGTTCCTCCAGCCAGGGTTCTAGGGGTTGGTCGTCGGCATAGCCGCGCAACAGGCTCATGGCGGCATGACCATGGGCGTTAACCAGTCCCGGCATCAATACATGATCGTCCAGATCAACTACCGAGTCTGGGCTAAATTTGCTTAAGGCCTCGGCCTGAGGGTAGATGCCGACGATCTTTTGCTGGTCAATGGCCAGCGCGCAATTTTCAAAAACACGGTTCTCTGGAACGATTGGAATAATCCAGCGACTATTTATAAGTAAATCGATTTTCATTGGCTGTATGTAGCCTCCTAAGCTAGTGCTGGGAGTATACCGACTTTTTAATTGGGTTTAAGCTCTGTAGTGAGTTTCAGGGCAATAAAAGCGACCCACTGGGGGTATATATGTGGTAATATTTCGAGCTTTGAAATGGCGGCTTTTAGCACCCGCTGGTGCAGTGTAAAACACCGCCAAATTTGAGTTAGATACGCAAGCAAAATAATACCAATAAAAACCAGGGTACAACGGAATCTTATGGGTGAATTAGCAAAAGAAATTGTTCCAGTAAATATCGAAGACGAACTCAAACAGTCATATCTAGCCTACGCGATGAGCGTCATTGTCGGCCGTGCACTGCCGGATGTTAGAGATGGCCTCAAGCCAGTGCATCGTCGCGCACTGTTTGCCATGCACGAGTTGGGCAACGACTGGAACAAAGCCTACAAAAAGTCAGCACGTGTTGTTGGTGATGTTATTGGTAAGTATCACCCGCACGGTGATTCGGCGGTTTACGAGACGATTGTTCGTATGGCTCAGCCTTTCTCGCTGCGCTATATGCTAGTTGATGGTCAGGGTAACTTCGGTTCTGTCGATGGCGACTCCGCTGCGGCAATGCGATACACCGAAATCCGTATGACCAAGATCGCCCATGCGCTGATCGAAGATCTGGAAAAAGACACCGTCGATTTTGTCCCTAACTATGACGAAACCGAACAGATTCCAATGGTTATGCCAACCCGTATCCCCAACCTGCTAGTTAACGGCTCGTCGGGTATTGCGGTGGGTATGGCGACCAATATTCCGCCTCACAACCTGACCGAAGTGGTTAAAGGTTGTCTGGCGATGATTGAAAATCCGGATATTACCGTCGACGAGTTGATGGAATATATCCCCGGCCCAGATTTCCCTACCGGCGCAATTATCAATGGCCGTGCAGGTATTATCGAAGCCTACCGCACTGGTCGTGGCCGCATTCGTATTCGCGCTAAAGCGGATATCGAGGTCAATGAAAAGACCAAGCGCGAAACTATTATTATCACTGAGATTCCCTATCAGCTTAACAAGGCGCGTTTGATTGAGCGTATTGCTGAACTGGTTAAAGAGAAGAAAGTCGAGGGTATCTCTGAGCTGCGCGATGAGTCCGATAAAGACGGTATGCGCATTGTTATTGAAATTAAGCGTGCCGATGTTGGTGAAGTGGTCCTCAATAATCTCTTCGCCCAGACTCAGTTGCAGAGTGTGTTCGGTATCAACGTTGTGGCACTGGTCGATGGTCAGCCAAAGATTCTCAATCTTCAGCAGCTGATTCAGGCCTTCCTGCGTCACCGTCGTGAAGTGGTTACGCGCAGAACTATCTATTTGCTGCGCAAGGCTCGTGAACGCGCCCATACCCTTGAGGGCTTTGCTGTTGCGCTGTCCAATATCGATGAAATTATTACCCTGATCAAACAGTCTCCGACGGCGGCAGAAGCTCGTGAAGCACTGGTTGCACGGGGATGGAGTCCAGGTTCAGTAACCTCCATGCTCGAACGTGCCGGCCCCGAAGCGACCCGCCCTGAATGGTTGGAAGAGCAGTACGGACTGCGCGATGGCAACTACTATCTATCGCCAGAACAGGCTAAAGATATTCTCGAGTTGCGTCTGCACCGCCTGACCGGCATGGAGCAGGACAAAATTATTGCTGAATTTGCCGTCAAGCTTGAAGAGATTGCTGAATACCAGGAAATTCTTGGTGATCTGGCGCGTCTGATGACGGTTATCCGCGAAGAGCTGGAAGCCGTTATTGAAGAGTTTGGCGATGAGCGTCGCACTGAAATTATTGAATCAATGCACGACCTCACGGTAGAAGATCTGATTACCGAAGAAGATCGAGTCGTCACTATCTCCAACGGGGGTTATGCCAAGACTCAGCCGCTGAGTGACTATCAGGCACAGCGCCGCGGTGGTATGGGCAAGTCAGCAACCGCGGTTAAAGACGAAGACTTTGTTGAGCACCTGCTGGTTGCCAGCACTCACGCGACTATTCTGTGCTTTACCAATCTGGGTAAGGTTTACTGGCTCAAGGTCTATCAGATTCCTGTGGCTGGCCGCAATTCCCGTGGCCGTCCGGTAGTCAATCTGCTGCCCCTTGATGAAGGCGAACGCATTAGCTCGATCCTGCCCGTTGAAGAGTACAGCGCCGATAAGTTTGTGATTATGGCGACCGCCAATGGCACCGTGAAGAAAACCTCGCTGGATCAGTACTCCCGTCCAAGAAGCGTTGGTTTGCGCGCGGTTGATCTGGTTGAAGGTGATCATCTGGTCGGCACAGCTATTATTGATAACGACAGCGATATTATGCTGTTGAGTTCTGAGGGCAAGGCTGTGCGCTTTGCCAGTACTGATGCCCGCGCCATGGGTCGAGTCTCTAAAGGTGTGCGCGGTATGCGTCTGCCGGAAGAGCACAAGGTTATCTCGATGGTTGTCCCTGAAGAGGACGGCTTCCTGCTAACTGTTTGTCAGAATGGTTATGGCAAACGCACCAAAGTTACCGAGTTCCCAACTAAGGGTCGCGGTGGTAAAGGTATGATTGCGATTCAGGCGAGTGAGCGAAATGGTCCATTGGTTGGTTCAACCCAGCTGTTTGCCGGTGATGAAATTATGTTGATTTCTGATCAGGGCACGATGGTGAGAACCCGCGGTGATGAAGTTTCTGTGGTGGGTCGCAATACTCAGGGTGTAAGAATTATTCGTCTGAAAGATGGCGAGAATCTGGTTCGATTGGCACGTATTGCCGAGCCGGATGAAGAAGAGGAATTTGTTGAAGAGGGCGATGTGGTTGAGGCTGAAGCCGCCGATTCATCTGACAAAGAGCCCTCTGAGGATTAAGGTTTAAGAAATGGCTGAAAAGAATCCACTTCTCGATCTGAGAAACGAAATTGATGCCCTTGATCAGCAGATCATGGAAAATATCAGCGCCCGGGCGCGCTGTGCCCAGAGTGTCGCAGAGATAAAAGAAAAGCTCGGCGATACCGCTTACTACCGACCTGAGCGCGAGGCTCAGGTGCTGCGTGCAGTGATGGAAAAAAATACTGGGCCACTCGGCAACGAAGATATGGCGCGTCTATTTCGACAGATTATGTCCGCCTGTCTGGCGCTGGAACAGCAGATTAAAGTCGCCTTTCTCGGCCCCGAGGGAACCTTTACTCAGGAAGCCGCGCTCAAGCACTTTGGCGATTCAGCAGATACTGTGCCCAAAGCGGCTATCGATGAAGTCTTTCGCGATGTTCTCGCCGGTTCTTGCAACTACGGTGTAGTGCCCGTTGAGAATTCAACCGAGGGTGTGGTCAGCCATACTCTGGATACCTTTATGGATTCATCGGTCAAGATCTGTGGTGAGGTTGAATTGCGTATTCACCAGCACTTTATGATCGGGCCCAACACCAACAAAGATAATATTACTCGAGTCTACTCCCATGCTCAGTCGCTGGCGCAGTGCCGCAAGTGGCTCGACTCCAACTACCCAAATATTGAGCGAGTAGCCGTCAGCAGTAATGCCGAAGCCGCGCGTCGGGTAAAGGGTGAGTGGAACTCTGCAGCGATTGCCGGCGATATGTCCTGTGATCTCTACGAACTGGATAAACTCTGGGAGAAGATTGAAGATCGTCCGGATAACTCCACGCGCTTCCTGATTATTGGTCGCGAAGCCGTAGGCCCCAGTGGCGACGATAAAACCTCCATTGTGGTATCGGTTAACAACAAGCCCGGCGCACTGCACGACCTGATCGAGCCATTCCGCAAACACGGTCTGGATATGACCCGCCTCGAGTCGCGACCGTCGCGCAGCAGCAAGTGGTCCTATGTGTTCTTTATCGATTTTGCTGGCCATCAGGACGACCCGGTTGCCGCCAAGGTACTCAAGGAACTCGCTGAAGATGTCGCTGAACTCAAGATTCTCGGCTCCTATCCTCGAGCGGTGCTGTAACGGCTGGTTTATTATTTAGCGAATAATCTGTTTTACTCAAAGTGATCTATTAATGGTTGAAAACTCACACACTGCCGACCACTCTATCAATCGACTGGTTGTAATCGGACTTGGCCTGATTGGCTCAAGTCTTGCTGTCGCTGCTCGCAATGCAGGGCTGGTCAGCGAAGTCGTGGGAATCTCTCGCCGTACATCCACTTTGGATCTGGCCCTGGAAATGGGTGTTATCGACCGCGCCGAACAGAGTCTGGCAGCGATTGCCCCGCAGCTTGGCCGTGGCGACGTGGTCGTAATAGGCGTACCAACATTAACCGTCCCGTCAATTCTCGAAGATTGCCATAAGCTGTTATCTGCTGAGGTCACCATTACTGATGTTGCCAGCGTAAAGGGCAGCGTTATTGATGCCGCAGAGAAGATTTACGGCACAGTGCCAGCACAGCTGGTGCCCGGACATCCAATTGCCGGTTCAGAGAAAAGTGGTGTTACCGCTGCCAAAGCGGATCTGTTTAAAGATCATCGGGTGATATTGACGCCCCATGCCCACAGTACCGAAGATCATATTCTACGAGTCGAGAAACTCTGGCAGTCAGTCGGCGCCATTGTCTCCTCAATGGATATCAAAGATCACGACGAAGTGCTGGCAGCCACCAGTCATCTCCCTCATTTTCTCGCCTACTCGCTGGTCGACACACTGGCCGGTATGCGCGATAACCGCGAAATCTTTCGCTATGCCGCCGGAGGTTTTCGCGACTTTACCCGCATAGCCGCCAGCGACCCGATTATGTGGCGCGATATAGCCCTCGCCAACCGCGAAGCCATTCTCACCGTGCTCGACCAAATTATGGACGACTTTACTGAGATGCGCCGAGCTATCGACAGCGGCGATCAGAACTATCTGATGGACGTATTTACCCGTGCACGCGATGCGCGAAATCATTTTGGAAAATTAATAGAAAGTAAGGCACTAGAACAACCCATGTCAGAAAAAATAATTAATTACACAGTCTCTCCCGGGGGAGAAGCACGCGGTGATATCCGCGTACCAGGCGACAAATCCATGTCTCACCGTTCAATTATGCTCGGTTCTATCGCCGAGGGAATGACCGAAGTCACCGGCTTCCTCGAAGGGGAAGACAGCCTTGCGACGCTGCAGGCTTTCCGCGATATGGGTGTTGTGATTGAAGGCCCCAATGATGGCCGCGTAGTGATTCACGGTGTTGGCCTACATGGCCTTAAAGCTCCGGAAAAACCGCTCTATCTGGGCAACTCAGGCACTTCAATGCGCCTGCTAGCTGGCCTGTTGGCCGGTCAGAGCTTTGATGTTGAACTGACCGGTGATGAATCCCTTTCAGGCCGACCTATGGCCCGTGTCGCCAATCCACTGGCAGAGATGGGTGCCGTTATTGAAACCGCAGAGGGTGGCAGACCACCAATGCGTATAAAAGGTGGCAATAAACTCAACGCCATTGATTATGTATTGCCGATGGCCAGTGCTCAGGTTAAATCCTGCGTACTTCTGGCAGGACTCTACGCCGAGGGTCAAACCTCCACCGTCGAGCCAGCCCCAACTCGCGACCACAGCGAACGTATGCTGCGCGGCTTTGGTTACGATGTTACCACTGAAGGCAGTAAAGCTTATCTGAGCGGCGGCGGTTCCCTGAGCGCAACACGTATTGATGTGCCGGCCGATATCTCCTCTTCGGCATTCTTTATGGTTGCCGCGGCAATCACTCCGGGCTCCGATATCACTCTGCGTCATGTGGGTGTTAACCCAACTCGTGTGGGTGTGATTAATATTCTGCGCCAGATGGGCACCAGCATTGAGCTGTCTAATCAGCGCGAAGTCGGTGGAGAGCCGGTCGCTGATATCCGCGTCCGTTACGCTGAGTTAAACGGCATAGTGATCCCTGAAGATCAGGTACCACTGGCCATTGATGAATTCCCAGTACTCTTTATAGCCGCCGCCTGCGCCAAGGGCGAAACCGTATTAACCGGTGCTGAAGAACTGCGTGTTAAAGAGAGCGACCGTATTCAAAGTATGGCCGATGGACTGGTAACTCTGGGTGTAGACGCTCAGTCAACCCCTGATGGCATCCGCATTCAAGGTGGAAAAATCGGCGGCGGCGAAGTTCACAGCCACGACGATCACCGTATTGCCATGGCCTTCGCGATTGCCGGCTTGCGCGCAGAAAATCAAATACTGATACACGACTGTAACAATGTTGCGACATCATTCCCTGACTTTGTCGGGTTAGCCGCTGCTGTAGGGCTAACGATCAACATGGATACAGCGGAGTAAATAATGCCTGCGCAAAACAACGTAGCCGTTATCACCATTGACGGCCCAAGCGGTGCTGGAAAGGGCACTATCAGTCGTATAGTGGCGAAAAAGCTCGGCTATCACTACCTCGATAGCGGTGCGCTTTATCGTCTGCTGGGTCTCGCCAGCAAACGTCACAATGTCAAACTGAGCAGCGTTAAAGCGCTGGCAGTTCTGGCCGAACATATGGATATCAGCTTTAAAACTGGCACTAACGGTGACTTCTCTACCCACCTTGAAGGGGAAGATGTCACCCGTGAGCTACGTACCGAAGAAGCGGGCCTATTGGCCTCTCAGGTAGCTGGATTTCCAGAGGTTCGCGCGGCACTGCTCAAGCGTCAGAGATCCTTTGCTCAGGCCCCGGGTCTGATCGCCGATGGTCGCGATATGGGCACCGAAGTGTTTGTCGATGCCCCGGTTAAACTCTACCTGACCGCCAGTGCCGAAGAACGTGGTGCGCGTCGCTACAAAGAGTTGCTAGAAAAGGGCGAAAATGTTAGTCTGCCCGCCCTCGTGGAGCAGGTACGCTCTAGAGATGAACGAGATATGAACCGAGAGGCTTCTCCCTTGCGCTCTGCAGAAGACGCAATTGAGATAGACACCTCGGAAATGTCGATTCAAGAAGTGACGGATAAGGTACTCAACCTGTTAGCAATTAAAGGTTTTATACCTCACCCGTAAGGGAGTTTTAAACTTAATGGGCAACGCAGCAATCGCCAGCTTATATTGCTGTAGGCCTTTATTTTAACTGACCCGCGTAAACTGGCCACGCGGAAAAAAGAGACCGACGCGAGCAGTTCCCCTGTCGACTCTCTGTCATTTTTAGGTATTTTTCCATGAGCGAAAATTTCGCAGATCTATTTGAAGAAAGTCTCAAGACCGTTGAGATGAATCCCGGCGCCATCATCACTGGCGTAATTATCGATATCGATAAAGACTGGGTAACCGTACACGCAGGACTGAAGTCAGAAGGCGTCATTCCAGCAGAACAATTTTTTAACGATAAAGGCGAGCTAGAAGTCACTGTTGGTGACGAAGTTCAGGTAGCCCTAGAAGCTGTTGAAGACGGATTCGGTGCAACTAAGCTTTCTCGTGAAAAAGCCCGCCGCGCAGAATCCTGGATCGAACTTGAAGCAGCTCACAAAGCTGACGAAGTGGTTATCGGTGTTATCAGCGGTAAGGTTAAAGGTGGCTTCACAGTTGATGTTCGCGGCTTACGCGCGTTCCTGCCAGGTTCACTGGTAGATGTTCGCCCACTGCGCGAAATCACCCACCTCGAAAACATTGAACTAGAATTCAAAGTTATCAAATTAGATCCTAAGCGCAACAACGTTGTTGTTAGCCGTCGTGCCGTTATGGAGAGTGCAAACTCTGTAGAGCGTGAAGAACTGCTAGCTAACCTCGAAGAGGGCGTATCACTCAAAGGTGTTATTAAGAACCTTACTGATTACGGCGCGTTCGTTGATCTGGGTGGAATCGATGGTCTGTTGCACATCACTGACATGTCTTGGAAGCGTATCAAGCATCCATCAAAGATGATCAATGTTGGCGACGAGATCGACGTTAAAGTACTTAAGTTTGACCGTGAGCGTAACCGCGTATCTCTGGGTATGAAGCAGATGGGCGAAGATCCTTGGGGCGACATCAAAGGTCGTTACCCAGAAGGCGCACGTGCTAAAGCCAAGATCACCAACCTTACTGACTACGGTTGTTTTGCCGAGTTGGAAGACGGTGTTGAAGGTCTGGTACACGTTTCTGAAATGGATTGGACTAACAAGAACGTACACCCATCTAAGATTGTCCAGTTGGGCGACGAAGTTGAAGTTATGGTTCTGGATATCGACGAAGAACGTCGTCGTATCTCACTGGGTATCAAGCAGTGTCACACCAACCCATGGGACGACTTTGCTACCACTATGGGCAAAGGCGACAAGATCTCAGGTAAGATCAAGTCAATCACTGACTTCGGTATCTTTATCGGTCTGGACGGTGGTATTGACGGACTGGTTCACCTGTCTGATATCTCTTGGAACGAAACTGGCGAAGAAGCCGTTCGCAACTTCAAGAAAGGTGAAGAAGTTGAGACAGTTGTACTTAGCATCGATGCAGAGCGCGAGCGCATCTCACTGGGTATCAAGCAGCTGACTGACGATCCATTCAATGAATATGTCACAGTCAATGACAAAGGCGCTATCGTAACTGGTACCGTTAAAGAAGTTGATGCCAAAGGCGCTACCATTGATCTAGGCAACGATATCGAAGCTTACCTGAAGGGTTCTGAGCTATCTCGCGAGAAAGTAGAAGATGCTCGTCAAGAACTGCAGGAAGGCCAGGAAGTAGAAGCTAAGATTATCAATGTAGATCGTAAGACCCGCGCCATTAGCCTGTCTATTAAGGCTAAAGACGTCGCTGAAGAGAAAGCTGTTGTTAAAGCTCATCGCAAGACCGAAGCTGATGCAACTTCATCCTCAGCAACAACGATCGGTGATCTGATCAAAGCTCAGATGGACAAGTAATTTACTGCTTGTTGTAATCTGTGAAGGAAAAGGGTGGCTCTGCCACCCTTTTTTTTCGCCTAAAATCCCCTAACCGACAAGTTTTTGCTTGTATAAATCTAAAACTTCAATAAAATCAACGAGTAATAAATATTGGTGAGTGGTTTAAGGTTAATATCATTCACAGACCATAAAAGAAAATACAGCCGAATCAAGCATGACTAAATCTGAATTAATCGAAAAGATCGCCGCCAGCCAAGACCAGCTTCCTCCAAAGGATGTTGAAATCGCCGTAAGAATGGTTTTGGAGCGCATGACTCAGGCTTTGGTTAATAATCAGCGAATTGAAATTCGCGGCTTTGGCAGCTTTTCTCTTCACTACCGCGCACCCCGCGTGGGCCGTAACCCCAAGACCGGTGATGCGGTGCAGTTAACTGGGAAGTATGTGCCTTACTTTAAGCCTGGTAAGGATCTGCGTACGCGGGTTAACGATAGTCTGTAATACTGTTAGACCCCTTATTCCGACAAAGGAACGTCACTAGTTTCGAAACGGTGGTCAAAACCGCCAGCGTCAATACCCCCCCCCCTATTGGCAGCAGTGTTGGTGCTAACATCCCTAGCTAAAGAGTAAAAAATTTCCAACCCCTAAATTGAATGTCTTGTAAACATGATCAATCAGGTTTTCCTGTATATGAGCGCCAATGGCAGCGATGAAATGATCATCGCCGATAAAATCTTATTGCCGAGCAACCAGCCTTTGCGGATATTGGGCTTAAGCCTATTGTGAAGTTGACCATTAGGGATCTTAATTTGGTATAGAGTTTAGTTATAAGACTGTTGTGAGACCAACTCAACTGTAAAACTTTTTGTTTCGGTAGGAGACCTTTTTATAGTCTATTCTACTTGAAATTACTTATGAATGGATGCAGGAAATGATCAGGGAAATTGAGATTACAAATTTTCGCAGTATAAGACATGACAGTATCTCATTGGAGCCATTTACCGTACTGATAGGTGCAAACGGTTCTGGAAAATCCAATTTGGTAAAGGCACTAGAATTTCTATCTGACTTACCTAGTGCAGGCATAGATTATGCAGTAAGCAAGCAGGGCGGTCGTGACGGTATACTGCCTAAGGAGATACCGATAAAGGAAATTGCACGCTCTCCAACCATTATTCGCTATAAAGTATGTTTGCCCCCTCCTGACGATGATGCCTCTCGACCTACATCCGTTGACGTTGTACACGAGTTTAAGCTCGGATTTACAAAAAAAAATACTGGAATAAGTATTAAAAATGATGAGCTCACTTTTCATAAAGTTCTATATGTTGGGAGGCGTCTTAATGATGCAAAAAAAACACAGACTGTCGAGTTAGGAGCTCCTGAGCATCCAAACTCAGATTCTCTATTCAGATTAACTCAAAGAGGAAAGAGGGTAGCCTATGACTTTGACCCACCTATTTCTAAAGAGACACTAGACGATTATGTTCATTGGTTAGGTTTAGATGTTTTAAGAGATCAAATATCAACTCCTAATGAATTAAAGCAGTTTTTAAGTACCTATAAAAAGTGGCGTAATACAAAGCGCTCTGGATTGGGTGGAGATAATTTAAATGAGCCGAAAGGGCTGCTAACCGACCCAGCCATCAATACAGCTATAAATTTTGCACCTCAGAATTACATGTTTCTTACAAATATATCCTCTATTAGACGATACGATTTACTACTTCATGAGCTTCGGCAGGAGCAACCACCTAGTGATTCAGCTCAACTGTCAAAGGTTGGCGCAAATATGCCGTCGGCATTCCGCAAGCTTGCATCGGATTCTGGGGTTATCAATAGATTGCGATCAAGCTTTGACGCTATTGCTCCTCATATTAGAGAGATTAAGGCATCCTCTCTTCGAACCGGCAAGGAATTTATAGAGTTTGTCGAGTCGGTTCATGGTCGAGGAATTGAGTCTTGGGAGTCATCAGATGGGAGTTTAAGGGCATTAGCTATATTAGTCGCTTTAGAAACGGCTGATGAAGGTCAGACTGTAATAATTGAAGAGCCGGAGCAAAATCTTCACCCTTGGGCCATCCGAACTGTTATTGATCATATGAAGACGATTGTAGAGGAGAAGGGTGTACAAATAATTGTTACAACACACTCCGAGCACGTTCTTGAGCGAGTGAACGCTGATGAAGTGCGTGTTGTATCTCGAAGTCGGGGCAAAGGCACAATTTTCAAGAGGATTGACCAGATCATTACAGGAAGGAAAATAGTAATGGGAGAGGTAGGTCGACTATGGGTCAAAGGGCTTCTTGGAGGGGTTCCTGAAGTAGAAGAGGATATGCTATGAACTCAAGGCCTCCGGTAGGGTTTGTAGTTGAAGGCCATGGTGAGTTCGCATGTTACCCATCTCTATTTTGTCGAACGGTAAAAATTAGTGGCTTGTATGCTCCCGCTGTAAATGCTGGGGGTTGTGGTAGCATTGTAAGTAATCTAGGTGAACACCTAACGGACTTGGTATCTTCGAGGTTCCCAGTTTCTGTTATTGTAACTATTGATCTACAGGATGCTTTGGATCAGCAGCTAGCACGAGATTCGGTGGAGTTGCTTGATTTATTGAATTCAGAAATTCAAAAATGGCAAGAAAAAGCAGTCTCTGACAGTAGATGTCATCCCCTACCTGAGAGCATAGTCGCTGTCCTACAGGTGAGGAAGTTTGAGTCTTGGCTTATATCTGACACTGTTAGTTTAAAAGCTAGTAATATTCTCAACAGTGAAGCCCCAGATATTACAGATGCTGAATCAGTTGAGTCGCCCTGTAGATTTTTACAAAAACACCTCATTATTTCAGGCGACTCTAAAAATCCAAAGACTGCAAAAATCATAGTTTCCAAGATCGTGCCGGATAAAATGCGCGTTAATTCTAGGTCATTTGCTATTTTTTATAACGAATCAAAAACAGCCTATGAACTATGGATTTCAAAGGGCTTTGATCTTAATTGATAAAGCTCTTTTTGAGCCCCATTATTTTGCTTAAAATTTAAGTGGCATCTTAAAAAGGTGCGAATATTGTTTTATGTATCAACTTGCAGAATTTGCTTTTATTTCAATATCTAGACAATCTTCCTACGCTGCTTACTACCTCATGTGAGAATCAATTAGGAAGAACGTTTCAATATATGACGAAGTTTGCCTATCGGACCTGTGCTAATTTCCTCTTGTGAGAGGTTGTTTTCCCCGCAGTCATGTGGATTTATCAGAATGACGATACTCTATTGTGATGACATTTCCGTTTTTTTGGGGTTGATTTCAGCCTTCGCTGGTGTGAGGAAAAATAACTAAATCACCCAAACAACGACTTCAAAGCCGCCAACGATTCCTCACCCTTAGCCTGATTCTCCTCAGCACTTAACTCAACACCACCACCAATCCGAATCAAATCATCCTCAGGCAGTTCATCAATAAACCGACTAGGCGTTGTCGCTGAGGTCTCGCCAAACTGGGTGCGCTGTCGAGCACAGGTCATGGTCAGCGTGCGCTGGGCTCTGGTAATACCCACATAGGCAAGGCGTCGCTCTTCTTCTATCTGGCCGCCTTCAACGCTGTTTTTGTGGGGCAGAATATCCTCTTCCATACCGACCATAAACACATGCAAAAACTCCAATCCCTTTGCGGCATGAAGGGTCATTAGCTGCACTTTATCGTCGGCGGATTCTTCTTTTTCCCGGTCGAGCAGATCTCGAAGAATTAGTTTTGAGATGGCATTTTCAATTTTGCTATCACCGTTCTCTTCATCTGTGGCAGTCTCATCATTCTTGAGCACCTGAGCTAATTGATTGAGCAAAAACTGCACATTCTCCCAGCGCTTTTGAGCCACATGATCGTTGCTGGCATTTTGTCTTAGCCAGTCGAGGTAATCGATATCGTCGAGCATCTCATTAATGGCTTCAATGGGTTTGCCGTTGTAGACATTACGATTGATATTTTGCACCCAGTGTTTAAAGCGTTTTAGGCGCTCCAGATTTTTAGGGGGCATGGTGGCGGTAAGACCGACTTCATCGATGGCATCATAGAGCGAGATACTGCGTTTATTGGAATACTCGCCAAGTTTCTCTAGCGTGGTAGGGCCGATCTGCCGTCTTGGGGTATTGATAATCCGCAGCATGGCGTTGTCGTCATCCGGATTAATAATTAACCGCAGGTAGGCCATAATATCTTTGATTTCGGTCTTGGCATAAAACGATTGGCCGCCGGTAATCTCGTAGGGAATACTCTGGGATTGCAGCTTAATCTCGACCATCTTGGCTTGATAGTTGCCGCGATAGAGCACCGCGAAATCACTGTATTTACAGCGCCGTTTTAGGCGCATATCGATAATTTCGTTGACCACCCGTTCGCATTCGCCCTCTTCATTATCACTACTGATAAAGCGCAGAGGATCGCCGGGGCCCAGTTCACTCCACAGGGCTTTGCTGATCAGGTGAGGGTTGTTATCGATTAGGGTGTTGGCGGCTTTTAGGATACGGCCGGTGGAGCGGTAGTTCTGCTCGAGCTTAACGATATTCAGTGCCGGAAAGTCTTCCTGTAGTTGCATCAGGTTTTCCGGTCTGGCACCCCGCCAGGCGTAAATCGATTGGTCATCATCGCCTACTACCGTAAGCGCTTGCTTTTCATTAACCAGAGTTTTTACCAGTTCGTACTGAGCGAGGTTAGTATCCTGATATTCATCAACCAGCAGATAGCGAATGCGCCGCTGCCACTTGGCAAGCACCTCAGGCTGGCTTTTAAATAGCAGTACCGGGATCATAATTAGATCATCGAAGTCGACGGCGTTATAGGCTTTGAGGGCGCGCTGATAGCGCTCGTAGAGCATAGCGATAGCTTGTTCGCCGGTGCTGTTGGATGCATTGGCTGTCTGATGGGGTTCTAAGAGGCCATTTTTCCAGTTGGAGATGGTGTTCTGGGCGGTGTCGATCAGCTTCTCATCGAGCTCAGTATGGCGTGCCAATAGCTCTTTAAGCAGGTTTTTACAGTCTTCCTGATCCAGTATCGAGAAGCCGGGCTTAAAGCCCAGAGCTTTGCTCTCGGTGCGAATAATATTCAGGCCGAGGTTGTGAAAGGTGGAGACGGTCAGACCTCTGCCTTCGGTTTTGCCGAGCAGGGCAGAGACTCGCGCCTTCATTTCGCGGGCGGCTTTATTGGTAAAGGTGACGGCGGCAATATTGCGTGCGGGTATACCGCACTTTTCGACCAGGTAGGCGATCTTGCGCGTGATTACACTGGTTTTACCACTACCGGCACCGGCCAGTACTAGCAGTGGGCCATCGATATACTTCAGCGCTGCGTGCTGTTGGGGGTTTAAGTTTTGCGACATTCCCGGGTTAAGCCATTTCAGCTATTGCAGCACGTTTCTCTTGTAGCTGGGTTAGCGAGCTTTCGAAGTCGCTGAGTTTTTGACGCTCTTTGGCGACCACTTCTGCGGGCGCATTGTCGACAAATTTGGCATTGCCTAGTTTGCCGGTAAGCTTTTTCGCTTCGAGGGCATTTTTTTCGATTTCACGATCGAGGCGTGCAAGTTCTGCATCCACATCAATCAGGCCTGCCATAGGCACCAGAATTTCCAGATCACCGGCCAATGCTGTGGCGCATAGAGGTGCGTCTTCAGGGTTATCTAACCAGGTAATAGATTCAAGGCTGGCCAGCTTGCTAAGGAACTGACGGTTGTCTTCGAGTCGACGCTGATCGCTGGCATCGCCTTTGGTCATATAGATCGGCAGTGCTTTGGCCGGGGAGATATTCATCTCGCCACGGATATTGCGCACACCGACAATTACGGTTTTGAGCCATTCAATATCCGCCAGGGCAGTGCTATCAATTTGGCTTTCATCGGCAACCGGGAAAGGCTGCAGCATAATGGTGTCGCCGGTGGCTTTAAGTTCAACACCGGCTAGAGGAGCGATGGTCTGCCAGATCTCTTCGGTGATAAACGGTAGCATTGGGTGAGCTAGGCGCAGGATGGCTTCTAATACTCTTACCAGCGTGCGGCGAGTGCCTTTCTGCAGTTCGGGGTCGCCATTCTCATCCCAGAGTACCGGCTTGGAAAGTTCCAGATACCAGTCGCAGTATTCATTCCAGACAAAGTCGTAGAGCGCCTGTGCTGCCAGATCAAATCTGTAGCTGTCGATAGCGGCGGTCACGTCGATCTCGGCCTGCTGCAGGCGCGAGATAATCCAGCGGTCTGCGAGGCTGAGTTTGTAGTTGTCGCTGCCGTCCTGACCACAGTCCAAATCGCCATCTTCACCTTGGGCATTCATCAGTACATAACGCGAGGCATTCCAGATTTTGTTACAGAAGTTTCTGTAGCCTTCGAGACGTTTCATATCCCAGTTGATATCACGGCCGGTGGAGGCCAGTGCACAGAGGGTGAAACGCAGGGCATCTGAACCATGGGGTTCGATGCCGTCGGGGAATTGCTTGCGGGTTCGTGCGGCGATCTTTTCTGCCAGTTGGGGCTGCATCATATTGCCGGTGCGCTTTTCCAACAGGCTGTCGATATCAATACCGTCGATCATATCCAGCGGGTCGAGTACATTGCCCTTGGATTTGGACATCTTCTGACCCTGTTCATCGCGGATCAGGCCGGTGACATAGACGGTTTTAAACGGTACTTCCGACTCGCCATTTTCATCTTTGATCAGGTGCATGGACATCATCACCATACGCGCTACCCAGAAGAAAATAATATCGAAACCAGTCACCAACACATCGGTGGGGTGGAAGGTTTTTAAGCGATCAGTCTGCTCCGGCCAGCCCTGAGTGCCAAAAGTCCAGAGGGCAGAGGAGAACCAGGTATCCAGTACATCTTCATCCTGCTTAAGAGGTCTATCACCGAGATCGTATTTTTCACGAACAGCTTTTTCGCTGTGGCCAACATAGGCTTTGCCGGCTTCGTCGTACCAGGCGGGAATCTGATGACCCCACCACAGCTGACGAGAGATACACCAGTCTTGAATATTGCGCATCCACGAGAAGTACATATTTTCGTACTGCTGGGGAACAAATTTAATGCGGCCATCTTCTACAGCTTCAATCGCTGGGCCGGCCAGTTTCTTGGCGTCCACATACCATTGGTTGGTCAGGAGCGGTTCGATTACCACACCGCCGCGATCACCGTAGGGTACGGTCATATCGTTTTCTTCGATGCTGTCTAAAAGTCCCAACGCTTCAAAGTCGGCGACAATTTCACGGCGCGCGGCAAAGCGTTCCATACCGCGGTACTTCTCTGGCAGAGTGGAATCGATTTCATTGTTATCACTGCCGTCGGTATTCACGCATTCAGCGGTTTGGCGAATATCGGCATTGGTGGTGAGGATATTGATCATCGGCAGCTTTTGGCGCTGACCGACTTCATAGTCATTAAAGTCATGGGCCGGAGTAATTTTTACACAGCCAGTACCTTTTTCCATATCCGCATATTCATCGGCGACAATTGGAATTAGTCTGCCCACCAAGGGTAATTCAACAAACTTGCCGATCAGGTTTTGGTAGCGAGGATCTTCCGGATTAACCGCTACACCGGTATCGCCGAGCATGGTTTCCGGGCGGGTGGTGGCTACAATGATAAAGTCTTTGCCATCGGCAGTAGTGACGCCATCGGCCAGTGGGTAGCGCAGGTGCCACATCTTGCCTTTGACTTCACGGTTTTCAACTTCGAGGTCGGAGATGGCGGTGTGTAGCTTTGGATCCCAGTTGACCAGACGTTTGCCGCGATAGATTAGGCCATCGGCATGGAGGCGCACAAAGGCTTCCTGAACGCCTTTGTAGAAACCATCGTCCATGGTGAAACGTTCGGTTTCCCAGTCCACAGAGTTGCCAAGACGACGCATCTGTTTGGTGATGGTGCCGCCGGATTCTTCTTTCCAATCCCAGATCTTTTCAATAAATTTTTCACGGCCCAGTTCTTCGCGGCCGGGTAGGCCTTCGGCGGCCAGTTTACGCTCTACTACCATCTGGGTAGCAATGCCCGCATGGTCTGTACCCACTTGCCACAGAGCGTTTTTGCCTTTCATGCGGTTGTAGCGGGTCAGGGCATCCATAATGCCGTGTTGCAGAGCATGGCCAATATGCAGGCTGCCGGTAACATTCGGTGGTGGAATAACAATGCTGTAGGCGTCATCGCGCTCTTTACGGCTGTCGTCGGGGGCAAAGTAGCCGCGCTCTTCCCAGATTTTGTACCATTTGGTTTCTATATCCTGGGGGGCAAATGTTTTTTCCATTATGGGGCTCAGTATTTAATTTTTGTGAGTCGTTTTAATGCTTCTTAACAGCGCTTATTTTTAGCGATAAGAGAGCACTTAATTACAGGCTGTGGATTATAGATGTTGGCGGGTTTTGTCGCTAGCAGTTGTGGCTAGTTTTCGCGCTTAAAACGCGCAATCACCATGGCGCGGATTTTATCGCGCAGTAGCTGGTCGATCTTAGGTCGCAGTCGGGCCATTAATTTACTGACGACTGCATTGATCTGCTCATCAGTCATTGGCTGTGGCTGTGGCTTGGGCTGGCTAGATTCGCTAGAAGGCTGCTCAAAGAGATGCTGCTGGGCACTGTTAAAGGTTTCCTGTTGCTGCTGCTCCTGATGAATCTCGCTGTCGACCACTTCGCTGAGGATCGGTATTTCCAGATTATCCATAGCTTCTTTATCAATGCTGGGTGGCAGTTGCGGGCTATTTTCCGGCAAGTTATTGGCCTCAGGAAGCAGGTTCTTCTGCAGAGAGTAGAGGTCGTCGAGAAGGTTTTCGTAGTCTGGATAGCGATCGTCGTCGCTTTTGCTGTTCATCTGTGGATGTTCATCTATGGTAAATTTTTAGGGTTTAAACTTTTCGCTTAGATCGTGAAAGCTCAACGGATAGCCACGCTCTTTGTAGAACTTGAAGTTGTCGCGCTTGGCCTGCTCGTATTCGGGCTGTTGATAGATAATTTCCATCACTCGCTCAAAGCGACTAAACCAGGTGGGAATCTCCGCCTGCAGGTTAATCAGAATACTGTGATGATCGGCGGGATTGCTCTCCACGGTAATGGCGATCGGCATCTGATCTGCACCTATGCCATGAGGGACAAATGAACTGGCCTGAAAGTCCCAGAGCATTTTATTGAGCTGCTCTGCGGTTTCATGACTATCGACCAGACAGAGAACCTGCTGATTGGTTTTCAGGGCTTTTTGGGCGAGTTGGCAGACAAGCGCCAAGGCAACCTGAAGGTTGCCTGACAACTTGTAAAAAGAGACATCGGTCATCAATTAACCCGCTTTTACAGCTTTACTGCGCAGGTAATCCATCAGGATTGGCACTGGGCGGCCGGTGGCACCTTTTTGTGGGCCTGATACCCAAGCGGTACCGGCAACGTCCAGATGGGCCCACTTATACTTCTCGGTAAAGCGCCCCAAGAAGCAGGCGGCGGTGATAGTACCCGGGTGTCCGCTACCAATATTGGCTATATCTGCAAAATTACTTTTAAGCAGCTGGTCGTACTCTTCATACATCGGTAGACGCCAGGCGCGATCACCACTGCGCAGGCCACTGGCAAGAAGATCTTCTGCGAGCTGGTCATCATTGGCGAGCAGGCCGGCGGTAACTTTGCCCAGCGCGGCAATAACCGCACCGGTTAAGGTAGCGATATCAATCACTGTGTCGGGCTTAAAGCGCCCGGCATAAGTGAGGGCATCACAGAGAATCAGACGGCCTTCGGCATCCGTGTTTAATACTTCAATGGTCTGACCAGACATGCTTGTCACTACATCGCCGGGCTTGGTCGCGTGACCATTGGGCATATTTTCTACCGCGGGAACTATAGCCACTACATTGATTGGCATCTGAGTTTCGATCAGCGAGTTGATTACGCCAATAACAGAGGCGCCGCCGCACATATCGTATTTCATCTCATCCATGTCATTGCCCGGCTTAAGGCTGATACCACCGGAGTCAAAGGTCACTGCTTTGCCGACTAGAACAACTGGCTTAACCGAGGCCTTGGTGCCCTGATATTTAATAACAATTAATTTGCCCGGCTGGTCTGAGCCTGCGCTTACCGAAAGCAGAGAGCCCATTTTCAGTTTTTTCATATCCGCTTCACTGAGCACAGTGGTCGTTACCTTGCTCTGACCTTTGGCAAGTGCCTTGGCCTGAGTGGCTAGATAGCTCGGTGTGCAGATATTGGCCGGCAGGTTACCGAGTTGGCGGGCGGCATTCATACCGTTGCCCACCGCTGAACCATAAGCCAACCCTTTTTTGGCGGCCCCTAAGCTGCCTTTTTTACCGGTCCAGTAAGTCAGGGTTTTTAATTTTTGCGCCTTGGGCTTTTTGCCGCTGATATATTTATAACTGGCGGTCTGAATACTGCGAGCGATAATTCCGGCTTCCCATTCCGCATCTTCGGAGAGTCCTTCACCAACCCAGACGGCTTTGGCGCTGGGGGTTTTTTTAAGGGCAGAGGCCCCGGCTTCAATCACTTTTATAAACTGCTGCTGAGTGGTTGCCCCCTCAGTGCCGAGCAAAATAATACGCTTACCTTTTGCGCCGGGAATATGCATAACCAGCGTCTCTGCTTTTTTACCGCCGAAGTCGCCTGCTTTAATTAGCGAGGAGATAGCGCCATCTAAAGATTTATCCAGTGCCAGAGCACTGTCTTTTAGTTGTGGGCCGGTCGGTAGAATGAGAGAATCTGCTTTTATATTTAACAGCTGTGCTGAAGATGCAGTAAAATCCATATTTTGCTCCGTTTGATCGTCGTTTTTTGATAGTAAATTTAGTGTTAATTTTTAAATCACTGAATGACCAACGATAGCATAATTTGCTTAATAACACCCAAGGGCTATAACCTTTACCTGTGATTATTTTCCGTTATCTATGTCGTGAAATCCTCTCCGCCACCACAGCTGTCTGTGTGATTCTGTTGTTGGTACTGATGAGCGGTCGCTTTGTAAAGTATCTGGCCAAAGCCGTTGCCGGAGATATGGAGTCGAGCGTTATCTTCGCCATGATTGGCTATCGAATTCCCGGCTTTCTTGAGCTGACCCTACCTCTGGCATTCTTTTTAGCGGTGTTGTTGTCCTTTGGCCGCCTGCATATCCAAAATGAAATGAGTGTTTTAAAAGCCTGTGGTATCTCTGAAAAGCGTCTGATGGGCTACACCTTGGTACTGGCAATGTTCTTTGCTGTGATTACCGCCTGGCTGAGCCTATCGGTAGCACCCTCAGGTATGGCCAAGGCCGAGGCTCTTCAGCAGGCGGAAAAGCAGCGCAGCGAGTTGGATAAGCTGATGCCGAAAAAGTTTTACTCCCTGTCTGGGGGCAAAGGTGTCACCTATGCCGAAGGGGTCACTGAAGATCGCGAGTTGGATGAAGTCTTTTTGGCGATGGCGGTTGGCAGTGAAGAAGAATCAAACCGCAGTCTGGTTTTGGTGCTAGCGGAAAAGGGTCGGCAGAAACAGGCTGAAGGTGCTTCAGCAGATGCTCCGGAACGTTATCTGGTATTGGATAAGGGTTACCGTATTGAGGGAATCCCGGGTCAAAATAATTATCAGATTACCTATTTTGAGGAGTACGGCTCCCGCCTAAAAGACAGCAAGCCGATTGATAAAGCCCCTAAAACCGATGCTATTGCCACTCAAACTTTACTCGACTCAGATGATTTGGAATTGCAGGCGACATTGCAGTGGCGGCTCTCTATTCCGCTACTGGTAATAGTAGTGACCCTGCTTGCTGTTCCCCTAAGCCGCACTAATAACCGTCAGGGTCGTTTTGGTAAATTGCTGCCGGCGATTGTTTTGTACTTTACTTATCTGGTTTCCCTAAACGCCATGCGCGGCGCGATTGAGTCCGGTTCAGTGCCGGTCTCGGTCACCATGTTGCCCGTGCATTTTGTCTATCTAAGTTTGGCGCTGGTACTGCTTAGATCGGGTCGACCAAAGAAGCCCCGTATTGTAATGAGTGCAACAGATGATGGAGTGCAGGCCTAATGCGACGACTGTCACGACATGTTGGCTCGACAATTTTTGCTGCCATTGCGGTAGCACTGTTGGTCTTGGTCGGACTTGATTCGGTAGGGGCGATTATTGACCAGACCGCGGATATATCCCGCAACTATCATTTTTCCGATGTGCTGATCTATGTCGGCACTTTGATGCCGTCCCGAATCTATGAATATATGCCCTTTGCCTCACTGATTGGCTGTCTAATTGGTCTTGGACTGTTGGCAACCAATAGCGAAGTGATTGTGATGCGTGCGGCGGGGGTGTCACCGCTGCGTATTGTCGGGTTTGTACTGCAGCCTGTGATGCTATTTATTATGTTTTCGATGGTGATAGGCGAGTATTTTTCTCCCTATCTGGATCAGTTGGCCGAAGGTCGTCGCGGTTATTTACTAAAAGGCGAGTCAGCGCAGGATTCAACCTCTGGCCCCTGGAATCGCGAAGGCAATGAGTTTATGCACTTTAATGCGGTGTTCCCCGGCGGTGTTGTCTACGGGGTGACCCGCTATCGCTTTAATGATGATCGCCAAATTGAAGAGGCGAGCTTTTCTTCACGGGCAACATTTAATGCCACTGAGAGTTATTGGGTAGAAGAAAATGTCTCGGTAACGCGCTTTTTAGACAACAGCACCGAGACTGAAAAGCTCGTCACCAGACGCTGGGACTCTGAGTTAACCCCGGGAGTGCTGTCGCTCAATATTCTGCCGGCAGATTCATTGTCAATGGAGGCGCTCTACAACTATATCCGTTATCTGAGACTGCAAAATACAGATACGGCAGGCTATGAGGTTGCGTTCTGGCGCAAAGTGTTACAGCCGTTGATTATTTTGGGGCTGGTTCTAATCGGTATTTCTTTTGTGTTTGGTCCATTGCGCGACTCAACTATGGGTTTCAGAATCTTTATCGGCGTAGTGGTGGGGGTTAGCTTTAGAATTCTGCAGGATATGTTGGGCCCCTTGAGTATTGTTTTTGAATTTCCACCTCTGATGGCGGTACTGGCACCGATACTCTTCTGTGTGGTGGTGGGGCTTTATCTGTTAAAGCGCAGTGGTTAGCTGGTAAAAAATGCTCTTCACAAAAGTACTCTTCATAAAGGTACTCTTCATAAAAGTGCTCTTCACAAAAGCACTCTTAACAAAGACAGAGAATTAGAATTGGCCGGGCATCTCTGCCCGGCCTTTTTGTTATATGCCCGACCTGTTAAGAAATCTCGGGCAACAACAAAACCTAAAGGCGGTTTCTCTTTGAGTTGAAAAGATCCCAAGGAATGAAAATAAAGTTCCTTTGATAAAAGACGATTTTGTTTTAATTTTTCTTAAAAGAATCTTTCTAAAAATTATTTAATCTACAGGTAAAGGGTAGATACAAAGCCTGGCTATATCCAGTATTGAATTATTAAATTTTAATTGGGCTATCTATTGAGCCTAAATAGTCCTGCATCCGTATGCTTAAGCTTATGATTAAAACTTCTAAGCCGAGCAAAAATTATATTGTCCAGAGCATATAAGGCAGTTAGAATTGCGAGCTTTTTTGAATCCAGACCCAAGAGAAATATTGATGTCCGCCAATACTGCTGAAGCTTTTGCGCCACTGCCCAATATCATTGAACCTGAATGGTGGACCGGCACGCCTGCAATCTCCCCGGAATTATTTGTTATCGATGGCAATGATTACCGTGTGAACGGTGAACCGCTGCTTGCCAGCGAAGCACTGGCTCAGCATATGCAGCGCGTGTATGACGATATAGGTCTTGTTCATGTGATCAATACCGGCTTGGATGATCTTCAATCCATGCGTCTTATCGCGACTCAGGTGCTCAAGAATGAGCGCAAGTATGAAGGTGGAGCCAACCCTCGCAAGACTATCGAAAAGAATGTCTACGAAGTGGGTGCGCCTCTTAATGCCTGGCTGCATTACCATCATGAGATGGCCTATATTGGTTCCAGCACCAAAATGGTCAGCTTTATGGCCCATAAAATGCCCAGCGAAGGCGGTGCGACTTTTGTGTCAGATAACTGCAGTGCAACTGATGCGCTATTGGCAACTGAATTTGGTCAGAAATTAAAAAGACTGGGTCTCTGTTATCACCGCAATCTCTCCGATAGAGATGCCTTTAAAGGCCGTCTGGATATAGGTGTATACAACCACTGGCAGCAGTCCATGCTCACCGATGATCCGGATCAGGCGATTGCCGAAGCGCGCAGCCGCGGTCTGGAAGCTGAATGGGGCGAGGATAGACTTCTTAAGACCCGTTACTATATTTCTGCGTTTGAGTACTTCCCGCATCTCGACCGCAATCTTCTCTATGCCAGCTTGGCTGACGACGGTATGTGGTTTGATACCTGGCCTCTGGTTCAGCACCTCTCTGCGGAAGAGCGCCCACTAAAGCTGACCTTTGGTGATGGCACAGAGATGACAATGGAAGAGAAGCGACTGTTTCTAAAAATTTACGATGACTACGGTATTCCTATCAACTGGGAAGTCGGTGATGTGGCGCTGATTTGTAACTACAGATTTGCCCATGGTCGTCCCGCTGTTCACCTCAAAGAAGGCGAAAAGCGCGAGTTGGGTGTTCTGATCGGTGAATCATTCGACAGACTCCAGGCTTATGAAGATAAATGGTAGGCGCGAAGCCAAATAGTATAAAAGAGGCCTTGTCAGTTACACTGCAATTCTTGTAACTGACAGAACAACTGTAATGGACAATTTAATCACTCGGCTCTCAGCCCTAGTGGACTCATCGTCGCTTCTTCTTGGCGACGATATCAGCGAAAAATATCACGCCGACTGGAGTGGGTTAGATCCCTGTCAGCCAGCCGCACTGCTCAAGCCAAAAACCACTCAACAGCTATCTGACATCATGGCTCTCTGCTATGAGTTCGACCAGCCTGTGGTGATTCAGGGTGGGCTAACTGGGCTATCTGGTGGAGCCACACCGCAAACAGGCGAGTTCGCCATCTCCTTAGAGCGTATGCAAGGTATTGAAGAAATCGATACCACTGCCATGACCATTACCGCCCAGGCCGGCACACCACTTCAGGTACTGCAAGACGCTGCTGCAGAGCACGATCTATTTATGCCACTGGATCTGGGTGCTCGCGGCAGCTGCAATATAGGTGGCAATGTGGCCACCAATGCCGGCGGTACTGAAGTTATTCGCTATGGTATGACTCGATCTCTGGTCTTGGGTCTGGAAGCGGTTATGGCCGACGGCACCGTGATTAGCGCCATGAATAAAATGGTTAAAAATAACTCCGGCTATGATCTTAAGCATCTCTTTATAGGTTCCGAAGGCACTCTGGGGATTGTGACCAAGGTGGTGGTGCAGTTGCAGCCAAAGTTGCGCAGCTGTCACACAGCACTCTGTGCCTTAGAGGATTATGATTCTGTCACCCAGTTGCTGGGCGAGCTTAAACGCAGTCTTGGGGCAGGTCTTACGGGTTTTGAGTTAATGTGGGATAACTATCTGGATAAAGTATTAGAGGTAGTCCCCGCGCTTCAAAACCCCTTTGCAGATTCCCACCCTTTTTACCTTTTGATAGAGTACAAAGACAGTGATGAACTGGCTGGTGCCGAGCGCTTTGAAAATGCACTTTTTTCCCATCTTGAGGCGGGATTAATTACCGATGCGGTTATTGCTCAATCTCATAAAGATGCAGAGAATTTCTGGCAAATACGCGATGGTATCGGCGAATTGCTACAGGTGTTGGGCCCGGTATCCAATCAGGATGTCAGCCTGTCATTGACCCAACTTGGGCTGTTTGCAGCAGATTTAGAAACCCGTCTCAAAGCTAAATATGCTGATATGGATGTGCTGATGTTTGGGCATATTGGCGATAATAATTTGCATGTGGTGGCCTACACGGGCCGTGCGGAAGATAAGCCGCTTATCAATACAGATATTATGCTGATGATTGGTGAGTACGCGGGTGCGATTACCGCTGAACATGGTGTGGGTGTTAATAAGAGGGACTTTCTTGATCAGTCCCGTAGTGCAGAGGAAATTGCTCTGATGAGGACGCTTAAGCAGGCTATGGATCCTAAGGGTATTTTGAATCCGGGGCGGGTGATTTAGGTACCTAATCGACCGCGATCAGCTAAAGAATAATACGCCAGATAAAAGTAAGCCGGGCATAAATGCCCGGCTTTTTTGTTTGCTGCCCTACCTGTTAAGAATTTTGGACAACTAGCAAATCGAAATTCGCCAATGATTTAGAAGCTGTAACTAACGCCTCCAAAAAAGTACGAGCCGTTAAATCCAAAGGGCGCTGAGCGGCGAGAGAAATCAAATACGCCATTGGAGTCTACAAATACATTACCCGATGAATCGGCGATGGTGCCTGCACGAGTCTGTCCGATGGTGTTGGTGTCTGGCGTCTCATCAAAAATATTGATGCCGCCGAGATTGACGACCAATCCATTGCCAAGGTCATATATCAGGTTGAGATCAGTAAGCACTTTGGCACCAAAGGTTTGGGTATTGGATACACTGTCACAGCTACCTTCACAGACGGTGTATTCTCCGTAACGATTGAATGAGAGCACAGCTCTAAACGCTTCGTTGCTGTAGTTGGCGGTCAAGTTGATTCGATCTTCAGGCTGCCAGTCTTCAATAATCGAAATATCCTGCGGGGTGAAAACATCTTCGGCACTGATGTTTGCCAGGCCTCCGCTGGTGAAGGTTTTTACCACTTCAGTCTCGGTAAAGTTAGCTGCCAGTGATAGCTCGAGTTCGCCTTGATTCATTTCCATATCGTAGACAGCAACTATATCCACACCTTCCGTCTCGGTGTCGACCCCATTGAGGAAGAACTGTGCGCCGCTAGCGCCTGAGGCTGCCAGAGCTGCAGTTAGGTTGGGATCGCCAAGTGCCGAGGTGAGGCTGCCACTGATAACGATACGATCATCTATATCAATCTTATAGCCATCGATAGCAATACTCAGATTATCAGTGGGTTCGATAATCAGTCCGAGGCTGTAAT
The DNA here is from genome assembly GCA_029238255.1 of Porticoccaceae bacterium. Taxonomy (GTDB): domain Bacteria; phylum Pseudomonadota; class Gammaproteobacteria; order Pseudomonadales; family Porticoccaceae; genus HTCC2207. Next base: position 39,345 of record JAQWGK010000017.1, read on the forward strand.
TAATGGACTCTTCTTCTTGCAGCTCGGGTATGCCAATGGCGCGTGCCAGTTCGCTGTCATTTCTGAAAGTACCACGCTCCTGGGCAATAACCATCTCATCTTCACCCTCGCCAATAGTGACAAACTGGGTGCTGATATTATTGAAAAACTGTTGCTGCATGGAGGGCGCCCTAAAGCCAGAGCTTACTGCGCCGCGCAGTTTGAGTTTTTCGCTAAACTTAAAGCTTCCGGCTAATTTGAAGTTGGTGGTATCGCCAAAGTCGCTGTAGTCGTCATAGCGGATTGCCGCGCTGAGCATAAACTCATCGCTGATCTCTGCCTCCGCATCGCCATAAATAGACCAGATATCGCGATCTTCATCGACTTCATTGGACGGTTGAAAACCACGGAATACTTCGATACCGGCGTCGCCATTTGTGGCGCCAAAGATATTGGTGCCTGCGGCGTCTGTATCGTAATCAAGATAAGAGTATTCCTCACCGGCGTTGATTTCATATTCATCGCGACGGAATTCAGCACCCCAGGCTAGATTCAGCGATCCCATCGGCTGGGTGAAATCCAAGTTGAGGGTTTGTAGCCCGGTGCTCAACTTGCCCGCATCTGCGCTGCGTGCGGTTGTGGCGCGAATTTCTTCGTCACTCAGCATATTGCCAAGCAGTTGCAGATTTACAAAGGAGGCATTGACTGAATTGCTGATATTAAAGTCAAAATCGTTTTGCCCATTAGTGTAAGAGATATCCATGGTGAGCTGATCGTTAAGCTCCATTCGATAACCAATGCTGGCTGACATATCTTCGATGGCGGTATTGATTAAGGGTAAAAAGCCATCTGGTGCAAAGGCTTCACCATCGGATAATGTTGGATTGTCCGAGGGTGCGTTGGCCCGACGGTAAAAGCCGCCGGATTGGTTGTCGCGATCGGAGTAGGTGACAAAGCCATAGAGCTCACCCTCAGAGAGTTCATAGGCGGCATTTAAGGTCACCGCTAACTGTTCAGAGTCGGCATCGCCAATTCTAAAGTTTTGTCGATTGAACTCAGCTTCCCGCGGATCGGCTGCTTCGTCGATGCCATCGGGATCGGAACTGCCTGTACCATCATTGTTGGCATCACAGCCGGCCAGATACTGACATTGGCCGCTTAAGCCAGCGCGGTTGGTTGCGGCGCGATCACGGTAGTTGAGAGATCCGCTGACATAGCCGCCGTCACCAAAGTTAAAGCCATTGGTGATATCGATATTGGTTGTCTCGCCATCCTCGGAATACTGACCGTAAGAGACATTAAAGCTGTCCATATCAGGATCGTCATTGAGGACGATATTGATAACACCCGCCAGAGCGTCGGAACCATACTGTGCAGCGGCACCATCGCGCAGCACTTCGATACGCTTAATTGAGGCGGCGGGAATCGCATTTAAGTCGACCCCGGCAGAACCTCTGCCAACGGATGTATTGACGTGAACTAAAGAGGTGTTGTGACGACGCTTACCATTGATCAATACCAATGTCTGGTCAGGTCCAAGGCCTCGCAATGTGGCTGGGCGCAGTGCGTCGGTGCCGTCACTAATTGATGAACTCGAGAAGTTAAACGATGGCGCAACGGTCTGCAGCATACGTCCCACTTCAGTTTGCCCGGTTTGTTTTAAGGTGTCTGAACTTAGAACATCGACAGGCACCGCTATATCAACAGCCGTTCGGCCCACTGTTCGACTGCCAATTGTAACCACTTCATCGACAATTCCATCGGCTGCGAATGCTTGGTTTTGCGGGAGTACTGCGCAGACTGCGGCGACGAAAAGTAATTGAAAAAATAATTTTTTAAAGGATTGGTGATTCTGCCCATCATTGATAGAAAGGCAATAAGATTTGCTATTCATGATCTTCCCCCTGAAGAATTGGTGTTTCTATTTTTATCTTGCTCTATTAGCTATAGATACAAATTTTGTTGTTATCCAGTGTGGGGGGGAGAAATTTAGGGGGGT
>JAQWGK010000035.1 GCA_029238255.1 Porticoccaceae bacterium
AACGACACCCGTATCATCCTGAGCACAGGCGTGACTGTAATCAACACTGACCTGAGTTGGATTAACCAGAGTTGGAACAGCAATGATATTAGCAGCACCCCAACAGGTTACGCCGTTGTCATCAATGGCACAGGTGGATAAACCACCGGCACTGACCTGAGTTGGGTTAACTAAGGTATTGGGAACTTGACTACGGGCATCAACGATACCCCAACAGGTCACACCGTTGTCATCAACCGCACAGCTGTGGATATAACCTGCAGACACCTGGGTTGGGTTAACCAGACCCGCTGGCACCTTACGCTGTTGCTTGTGGTTACGACCCCAGCACTCAACGCCGTTGTCGCCAATCGCACAGGTGTGCTCAACGCCACCATCGATCTGCGTAGCATTAACTAGACTTTCTGGTACCTCAGAACGCTTAAAGGCGTTTGAGCCCCAGCAAACCACACCAGTATCATCGATTGCACAGCTGTGGTCTTTAGCTGCTGCAATGGCAGTTGGGTTAGACAGAGCAGGAATATCCAACTCACCTTTCTCACCACGACCCCAGCAGATAACCCCAGAGTCATCGATTGCACAGGCATGCTCGAAGCCAACAGAGAGCTGGGTTGGATTGGACAGAGCAGGCGCAGCACGTTGACCGTACTGGTTAGCACCCCAACAGGTCACACCATTGCTATCCAGTGCACAGGAGAACTTGTTACCTGTACCCACTGCGTAGTCAACACCCTGCGGATTACGGCCTGAAGCAATCTCCAAATCATCTGGAATGCCGTCGCCGTCTGAATCAATATTAGCCACACCTTGATTAATCGTAATCTCAGTGCCGATAAAGCCAAAACCACTGGCTCCAGAACTCTGTGAAAGCTTTAAGGTTGTGCCAGAAAAGCCGATCTGTGCAGTACAGGGCAGTGTATAAAGCGTAATAGGTAGAGAAGGACTAGCGGGCCAGGCACCAACAACACTTGCCCAGGCTGCGTTTAAATACTGATCAGTGGCTGCATCGTTGTCGTAATCGTTAACATCATCAATAAGCTGAAGACCCAAACTGGAATCAGTTAATAATTCAGTTATTGAAGCTTCATCACAGGACAGCGCGGAGCTATCAATGTGGAGGCGTAAACCCAACCCAGTGGCCTGCTCCAGATTAGTCGTAGTGTAAGTCACCGAGATAGAGACAGAGCCACCTTCAAGAACCCCCGAAGAAGATAAATCTGCATCGATAATTTGATCCTTGGCAGAGACTCCAAAAGCCCCCAACGTCAAAGACAAAATAAAACTTTTGATCAGACCATTATTTAAATAACCTACCATTGCAGCATCTACCCCTCAGCTAATTTATCCATATTATTTTTATAAAACTAACAGAAGCCTTGATTATGAGTCGAACATTCACAAATGTATATAGGAACTTAGCCCTTAAACACTAATAAAAAACCAAGAAATAACGACAAAATATAAAGGCAGATGGTTTGGCTAAAAGATGATTTTCCAGATAGTGGTCTCCCCTTCAGGAGTCGAACCTGAAATTCAAGCTTAGGAGGCTAGCGTGATATCCAATTTCACCAAGGGGAGCTACGAGCTACTAGAAAGTATAGGCCATATTATAGAGCAATAAACTGGCTCAAAGTAGGATCGAAACCGGTTCACTGCAGATAGCGCCTAAAGTATAAAAACCAACAGCCACTTAATTACACAACCCTCAATCTACATTACAATCCCCGCCATGAACTTACTCTTACTGCAAAATAATAGCCTGCGGGAAAATCTGGCAACAATTAGCGGCCGTCAACTGCAACAGCTAACCGACGTCCAGCGATCCACTGTCGGCGATACTGTGCGTGTAGGAGAGATCAATGGCCTCTGCGGCAGCGGAACGATTATTGAACTCAACAGTACCGAGGCGGTGTTAGACATTAACCTCACCAACCCACCGCCAGCGCCGATCCCTTTGATCCTAATAATGGCTATGCCGCGCCCAAAAATGTTGCGCCGTAGTCTGCAGACAATCGCCGCAATGGGGGTTAAAGAGATTTATTTAATTAACTCAATGCGAGTTGAAAAGAGCTTTTGGCAGACACCCTTTTTAAAACCCGAGGCTGTAGAGGAGGAATTTATTTTAGGCCTGGAGCAGGCTCGAGATACGATCATGCCGACGCTGCATATTCGCAAACGCTTTAAACCCTTTGTCGAAGACGAGCTGCCAGAGATTATTAAGGGAAGAAAAAACCTGCTTGCCCATCCGGTTACCGAGATCCGCTGTCCCATCGATATTCAGCAGCCCGCCACACTGGCTATAGGCCCAGAAGGGGGATTTATTCCCTATGAGGTCGAGCTATTAAATACAGCAGGGTTTGAAACTGTGCATATAGGCCCGCGCATTCTGCGCGTGGAAACGGCGGTACCTGCCCTGCTATCAAGATTATTTCCCGCCTAGTTAAAACCTGTTAACGACGACGGGGTTTTAGGCGCGACGAACGTGGCTGCGCCTTTAACTGCGGCTTGGCCTTTTTCGAATCCCTGCGCATTACTTCTTTCTCACGACGCGACTCACCGGGCACTAAAAACCCATCGCCACTACCAATTAGATCGCTCCTACCCATCCGACGCAGAGCCTTGCGCAGTATTGGCCAGTTCTCCGGGTCATGGTAGCGAAGAAACGCCTTGTGCAGGGTTCGCTGCTCCTGACTCTTGGCACTAAAAATTGTTTCGCTATTATTTTTACCCAGCGGCTTCAGGGGATTCTTTTCAGTGAAGTACATGGTTGTAGCCGAGGCCATTGGCGACGGATAGAAACTCTGCACCTGATCGACACGAAAACCATTAGTTTTAAGCCACAGCCCCAAACTCATCATATCTTCGTTAGTCGAACCCGGATGCGCAGAAATAAAGTACGGAATCAGATACTGCTTTTTGCCCGCCTCTTTAGAGAAGCGCTCAAACATTTCCTTAAATTCATAATAACTGCCCATACCCGGCTTCATCATCTTACTTAGCGGGCCATCCTCAGAATGCTCCGGGGCAATTTTAAGATAACCGCCCACATGGTGAGTCACCAGTTCTTTAACATATTCCGGGTCACGCACCGCCAGGTCATAACGCAGACCAGAGGCGACTACGACCTTTTTAACACCGGGCAAGTCACGGGTTTTGCGATACAGCTGTGTGGTGTGTTTATGATCGGTTTCAAGATTGACGCAGATAGTCGGATAGACACAGGAAGGACGCCTACAGGTCTCTTCAATCTTTTTATCCTTACAGTTAAGTCGATACATATTGGCGGTCGGTCCACCCAGATCGGAAATAACCCCGGTAAAGCCCGGTGTCATATCGCGTATCTTCTCTACTTCGTTAAGTATCGATTCCTCAGAACGACTCTGAATAATACGGCCTTCATGTTCAGTAATAGAACAGAAAGTACAGCCGCCAAAACAACCACGCATAATATTGACCGAAAACCGAATCATATCGTAGGCGGGAATCTTGCTCTCACCATAGGTCGGATGTGGCACTCGCTTATAGGGCTGATCAAATACCCAATCCAACTCCTCAGTCTCCAGAGGAATCGGTGGCGGATTGACCCAGATATCATTGCGACCCTGATTCTGCACCAGAGGGCGCGCATTGCCGGGATTAGTCTCACGGTGAAAAATTCGGTCCGCATGGGCGTATAAAACCGGATCTTTAACCACCTGATCAAACGATGGCATGCGAATAAATGTCGTGCTCGGGTCGGTTTTAATCGCCTGAGTATCGGGAATTATCGCCAGCGGTTTTGGCTGGCTTTCAGCACCAGCAATATCTTCCAGATTGACCTGACCTGTGGCGCAGGTAGTACCTTTCTCTGCGCGCATACGAATGGTCTTGGCATCATCGGAGTCACTAGCCTTAGAGGTCACATAGGGATTCTTGGGCTTGGACATTGGGCCGGGCTGATCCACCTGAGTAGAATCAATTTCGCTCCAACCTTTGGGAATAGTTCTGCACAAAAAGGCACTGCCACGGAGATCGGTAATTTCGCGAATAGTCTCACCGCGGGCCATTCGATGAGTTAACTCAACCATCGCCCGCTCGGCATTACCGTAGAGCAGAATATCGGCGGTTGAATCAATCAGCACCGAGCGCTTTACCGACTCAGACCAGTAATCATAATGAGCCAGTCGACGCAGACTGGCTTCGATACCACCCACCACGACCGGCGAATCGGAAAAGGCTTCACGGCACTTTTGGGTATAGACAGTCACCGCGCGATCGGGACGCTTGCCACCCACATCATCTGCGGTATAGGCATCGTCATGGCGCAAACGACGATCAGCGGTGTAGCGATTGATCATGGAGTCCATATTGCCGGCAGTCACACCAAAGTAGAGATTGGGCTTACCCAACGCTTTAAAGCTCTCCGCATCGCGCCAATCCGGCTGGGACAGAATCCCCACTCGATAACCCTGAGCTTCAAGAACTCGACCAATAACCGCCATACCGAAACTAGGATGATCCACATAGGCATCCCCTGTCACCAAAATAACATCACAGCTGTCCCAGCCAAGCTGATCCATCTCTTCCCGAGACATGGGCAAAAATGGGGTCGGCAATAGACATTCAGCCCAGTATTTGGGGTAGTCATAGAGAGCGGTTGGAGTTTGCTGTTTTGCTGCCATCGGTCAAATACGCTTTTGTTATAGGGTTAAAACGGCGGCCATTGTAACGGATTTAGACCTGCCGAGAGCGACTGTTTTACTGATTAACAGATTCATTGACCCTATACGCAGAAACCTGCGTATCTGATTAAACTGCCGGGCTCAATCTTTTTTGCGAATGAGAATCAATATTATTAACATTTAGCCAAATGTGGCGTACAATAAGGCTATCGCACACACTTATTACAGGACTCACCAATGACCCTCTGGGATCTTAAACAGGGAACCTCCGCTAAAGTTGACAGTTTTGTCTCAACCCTAGAGAGCAGCTATAGAACTCGACTTAGCGAACTCGGCTTTCACCCCGGTGAATTAATCTCCTGTGTCCTCTCCCCCAGCCTTGGTGCGCCAAAACTCTACCGAGTCAATAACAGCGTTTACTCTCTCGATGACAGCGTAGCCAGGTTAATTAAAGTCGGCAGCGACGAACAAGCAGCTTAATGTCAAAAACCATCCTTATCGGCAGCCCTAACTCAGGCAAAAGCCTGCTGTTTAATCGGCTCACTGGCCTCAATCAAAAAGTGGCCAATTTCCCGGGTATCACGGTCAATATCAATTCCGGCAAAAGCCTTGCCCAGCCTTCCAATGAGTTTCTCGATTTTCCCGGTGCCTACTCCCTGCAGACCATTTCCGGGGAAGAGAAGATTGCAGTTGATGCCTTTTACCAAGCCCTACAAGACCCAGAGATCAGTTCAGTTGTCTGTGTTGTGGATGCAACACGGCTTGAGAAGGGATTAATTTTTGCACTGCAGGTAATCAATGCCTGCGCTGAATACCAGAAGCCTCTGATTATCGCCGCCAATATGGGCGATGTGCTCGAGCAGCATAATTTAAGTATGGATATTGCCGGCCTTGAACAGGCGCTGGGAATTCCAGTAGTACAGATTTCCGCAAAATCCGGTACCGGTCTCGATCAGCTTCAGGATCTGGCGATCAACCATCGCCAACTGCCTAGCCCTTATACCAGCGATATTATCGCCAGTGACGAATCAGTTAATCACCGTCAAGCGCAACAGCTGGCAGAAGAATACGGCCCCAAAGGGGATCTGTTAATTAACTCGCAGACCCGGCTCGATCAGTTCTTTCTGCACTCATGGTTTGGCGGCCTTAGCTTTCTAGTCATTATGTATCTGTTATTCCAGAGCATCTTTACCTGGGCAGCACCAGTGATGGATGGTGTGGAGAGCAGCCTGCAGTTTATGGCCGAAATTATTTTGCCCCTGCTTCCCGAGGGCGTTATCAGCGACTTTACCGCCGATGCACTGTTTGGCGGCATAGGTGCATTCCTGGTATTTGTCCCGCAAATTTTTGTCCTCACCCTAGTGGTGGGTATGCTTGAAGACAGCGGCTATCTGGCCAGAGCCGCGGTTATCTGCCACAAGCCACTGCGACTATTTGGTCTGACCGGCAAGAGTTTTATCCCCATGCTCTCCAGTGTTGCCTGCGCTATCCCGGGAATTTATGCCGCCCGTACAGTCGACTCACCGCGCAAGCGCTGGCTGACTTATCTGGCTATACCGCTGATGCCCTGCTCTGCGCGCCTGCCGGTTTACAGCCTATTAATTGCCGCATTTATTCCCGCTAGCAATATGTTTGGCGGACTGATTGGCTGGCAGGGACTGGCCATGTTTGGTATCTATGTCTTTGGTATTCTCTGCGGACTGTTGGTTACCGCACTGGTATCCAAGACCAATAAAGCCATGCAGAGCGATCTGCCCTTTGTTCTTGAAATGCCCCCCTATCGCCTGCCCTCCTGGCGACCCCTGTTGCGCAATGCCTGGAGTCGCAGCAAACACTTTGTGACCAAAGCCGGTAAGGTTATTTTTCTGGTCACTGTGGTTATCTGGGTGCTCGGTTACTTCCCCAATCAGGGTGCCTCACTGGGTGAGTCTTGGCTGGGTCAAATGGGCCAGTGGATTGAACCCCTATTTTCGCCCTTTGGTCTCGACTGGAAATACGGTGTCGCCATACTGACCTCATTCCTCGCCCGGGAAGTTTTTGTTGGCACTCTGGGAACCCTGTTTGGCATTGAAGGTGGCGAAGAAAATATTATCTCACTGGCGGAGCATATCCAAAATAGCGGCTTACCGATTGGCGCCGGCTTTGCCCTGCTAGTGTTTTTCTCTATCGCTCTGCAATGTGTATCCACACTGGCAGTGCTGCGCAGAGAGACCGGCTCCTGGCGCCTGCCTACGCAGCTTTTTATTAGCTATAGCCTCTTTGCCTATGCCGCTGCCTGGCTAACCTTTGTTATAGTGCAGGCCATCGCCGGTTAAACCCTGAAAATAGAGGTTTAAACAGCAGGTTATATCCACAGCCAGCCGAAAAGTAATCAACCCTATGCACAGCATTACCCTTCAGGAGATCCCCTATCAGGCTAACAGTGAAATACTGTTCGAAGCCGTGCGCGATCTGCCTGAAGCCGTCTGGCTCGATAGCGGCAAGCCTCGCAGCACTCAGGGGCGCTACGATATTATCTCGGCGGCACCCGATGCACTGATCGAAACCCGGGGCAACCTATCGACAGTCTCCGATAGCTGTGGCACTAGCACCAGTGAACAGGATCCTTTTGAACTGGCTCAACAGCTTTTAGAACCTCTACAGCCTTTTGATAACAGCCTCTGCAACAGCCCTTTTGTCGGCGGTCTTATCGGCTATTTTGGCTATGATCTGGGACGCCGTTTAATTGATCTGGAGGAGTGCACTGCAACCGTAACTAGTCTGCCGGATATGCGTATTGGCCGCTATCTCTGGGCCCTGATCGTCGACCACAGTGCCAGACAGTGCCAGCTGGTATTTCACAGTCACTGCTCTGCACAACTGCGCAGCCAGATTATTCAACGCTTTAGCAGTAAACCTCAGGCCACAACTCACTCTGATCGGGAATTTAGCCTTACAGAGCCGTTTAAAGCCACACTTAGCCAACAGCAGTACCAACAATCAATTCGCCGTATCAAGAACTACATCAGTTCCGGGGACTGCTATCAAACCAACTTTACCCAGCATTTTTCAGCGCCCTTTAAAGGGCAACTGTGGAGCGCTTACCTAAGCCTGCGCAACAGTGTTGCCTCCCCCTACTCAGCCTTTTGGCAGTGGAATGATCAGGCGCTGCTATCTGTTTCACCAGAGCGTTTCGTCCAATCTCTGGACAATGTTGTAGAGACTAAACCGATCAAAGGCACAGCCCGTCGTGGTGCCTCAGTTGCCGAAGATCAACAGCTCTCTGAACAGCTGGTTAACAGCCCTAAGGATCGGGCGGAGAATTTGATGATTGTCGATTTGCTGCGCAATGATTTAAGCAAGAACTGCGAATCCGGCTCAATCGCTGTGCCCAAATTATTTGAACTGGAAAGCTTTGCCAATGTTCACCATCTGGTCAGCACGGTAACCGGAAAATTAGCTGACAACTCAAGTCCGCTGGATTTACTTCGCGACTGCTTTCCCGGCGGCTCAATTACCGGCGCGCCGAAAAAGCGCGCGATGCAGATTATTGAAGAATTGGAGCCGGTAAAGCGCTCCGCCTACTGTGGCAGCATTGGCTATATCAGCGCCAACAATCGCATGGATACCAATATTGCCATCCGCACGGTTATTGCCGACGGTGATCAATTGCACTGTTGGGGCGGCGGCGGCATTGTTGCAGACTCCGAGGAAGATAGAGAATATCAGGAGTCCATAGATAAGATCAGCGCCCTGTTAGAAGCGCTGGAAATATTTCATAGCCCTAAATAAGCGCCTATTCGCTGTAAGCGCGGGCAACTTCTTCAGCAATAATCTTTACACCAGCCTGCACCACCTCAGGGTCCTGTGCATAGGAAACCCGAATACACTCCTGCTTGTGAGCCCAGTCATCATTGATACCGGGAAAGAAATTATGCCCGGGAACCACCAGCAAGCCACGCTGTTTTAAACGCTCATAGAGGGCCTGACTGGTAATCGGCAAGCCCTCAAACCACAGCCATAAAAAGATCGCGCCCTCAGGGCGGTGAATACGGTATGGCAAATCACCCAGTGCCTGACGAAACCAATCGACAGTTTGCTCTGCACGCTGGCGATAAAATGGCGCAATCTGCTGACGGCTAAGGGACAAAATCTCACCACTGCTAACCAACTCCCCGGCCAGTGCCGGACCCAGATTGCCACAGGCGAGACTGACAATAGTATTGGCCCTGGTATAAGCCTGAATAATATCCTCGCGGGCAACAATAATTCCGGTGCGCACCCCGGGCAGGCCCAGTTTGGAGAGGCTTAAAACCAGAATGGTATTGCTATTCCAGTGGGCTTTGGCATCGTTAAAGATAATGCTGGGGAACGGTAAGCCGTAGGCGCCATCGAGAATAAACGGAATATTATGCTCAGTGGCTATGGCATCAAGATGCTCAATTTCACCGTCGGTTAAAACATTGCCGGTGGGATTAGTCGGTCGTGAAACACAGAGCGCGGCGGTCTGATCAGTAATATTGAGCTTGGAAAAATCCACATGATATTTAAATAGATTATTGTCCAGCAGCTCAATGTCCGGACGGGTTGCGGTAAACAGATTTTCACTGAGACCTATATCCCGATAGCCGATATATTCGGGTGCTAACGGCAGATGGATAGACTTATGGCTACCGTCGGGCATTTCACCGGCAAACATATTGTAGAGCACAAAGAATGCCGACTGACTGCCATTGGAGACGGCGATATTGGCGGCGGAGAGATCCCAGCCAAACTGCTGCTTTAACAGACCGGCTATCTGTTCGCGAAAGGCTTTCTCACCCTGAGGCGACTGGTAGACACCCATTAGGCTGTGCAGCTGTTTGGGGTCGGCTAAAACCTTTTCCAGCCGTGCTTTAAATATCTGCTCAACCTCGGGGATTCGACCGGGATTACCGCCACCCATAAACAGCATATCCGGATTTTCATTAAGCGCTGAACCCAGATCATCCATCAGCTCAACAATTCCGGACTGGCCGGAAAACTTTTCCCCAAACTTCGACAACTCCACTCTGTAACACTCCTTTTCTCTTGTCTTAAATACAGGTCTATAAAGTAACCGCTTAATTCATATAGCGAAAGGTAAAATTAACCCGCGGCTGATTTAACTCTTTAACCTTGGCAATACGGTGATGCCAGTAGCTCTGCACCCCTGCCCCCATGAGTAACAGCGAACCATGGGGTAAAGGAATGGAAATACGTTGCTTGGTCAGGGTATGACGCAACTGGAACACCCGTTCAACACCGACACTCAGAGAGGCTATCAGTGGCTCTGGCCCAAGCTCGGGCTCGTCGTCCGCGTGCCAGTCGACACTGTCCGAACCATCGCGGTAATAATTAACCAGTGCACGATTAAAAGCCGCGCCAGTTTGCTGCTCAATAGCCAGTCGCTGTCGCTCTAAAAAGTCCGGAAACCTCACTGCAGGCAGGCAGATATTGGAATAGGTATAGCTGGTTCCCGGCTCTCCAAACCACTGCTGCAAGCGCGGTAATGGAATCTGTTTACCGACAATTTTGATACTGTCTGCACGCCAGTCGACAGCACTGATAGCGGTTTCTAACAACTTATCAGCATCAGTTGCCGACAGCCAATTGGGCCAGAATGTAATGGCGCTTTGACGCTCGGGGGTAAGCGCTAAGGGAATAGTTTGATGATCAAAGAGATCCATCAATCTAGATTCCCGACCTGTCTTTTGACTGATCAACCAGGCCGTAGACTCGAGGCTCGATCTCAAGACGAATTGCAAAGCGCTTCCAGACCCCATCGCGAAGCTCTTCGGCTAATGCCAGTATCTGCGAGCCCTTAGCACCACCCTCACTGAGATTGTTAACCAATACCAGCGCCTGATGCTGATGCACACCGACCGGCCCCCGAGTCACCCCTTTAAAACCACATTGATCAATTAACCAAGCGGCGGGAATCTTGGTTTTTTTATCCGGCTGGTGGTAGTTTGGCATCTGCGGATAAAGCTCAAGCAACTGCTCTGCTGCGGCAGTTTCAATCAGAGGGTTTTTAAAAAAACTGCCGGCATTGGGCGTAACCGCCGGATCGGGCAATTTTTGTCGACGAATCTGGCAGACCAGTTCGCTGACCCTCTGGGGGGTTAAGGAATCATTGATCCCAGCTTCAGCAATCGCCTGCTGTAGCGCCGGATAGCTAATATTTACCTGTGGCTTTTTGCTTAGGCGCAGGGTTACATCGAGAATAATATATTGATCGCGAGCGGCATTTTTAAACAGGCTATCGCGGTAGGCAAATTGACAGTCGGCCTTAGTAAAACTGCACAGCTTGCCACTGGCAATCTCCACAGCCCTCAGCGAGACAAAGATATCCTCCAACTCGACACCATAGGCACCGATATTCTGAATTGGTGCAGCACCTATATTGCCGGGAATCAGCGACAGGTTCTCCATACCGTACCAACCCTGCTCAAGGGTGGTTAGAACCGCCTGATGCCAGTTCTCACCGGCGGCAAAGGTAACATCAACCGAATCAGTCTCAGCGCCATTACAGCAGCTGTAGCCCTTGGTATTTAGATGGATCACCAGACCGGCTATATCGCCCGCTAAAACCAAATTACTACCGCCGCCAAGCGCGGTTACCTGTAGTTGATGGGCTCGGGCGTATGCCAGTGCGGCCAACAGATCCTCTTCACCATCAAGGGAACAGAAATACTCTGCATAGGCTGGCAACGCCAGACTATTGAATGGCTGCAGAGAAATATGCTGTTGAATGGAGAGACTCAAAGGCCTTTGGCCTGAATATGTTGCAGCAGCCCCTGAGAAGCCTCTTCAACCAGATTAAAGACCAGCTCAAAGCCATTCTCGCCGCCATAATAGGGATCGGGAACCTCACTGTGACTGCTCTGTTCAGAGAAATCGAGAAACAGGCTTAGATGGCCCCTGTAATCCGCCGGCTGCATGTCCTTAAGATCGCTTAAATTAGCGTTATCCATCGCGATAACATAGTCGAATTCGGCAAAATCATCAGTGGTTACCAACCGAGCTCGAAGATCAGTTAAATCATAGCCTTTGGTCTGGGCCACCTGCGCAGTGCGCTGATCTGGCGAATGACCAATATGCCAGTCACCGGTGCCCGCTGAATCGACCCTAATAATATCCCCGAGGCCAGCGCTATTAACCATTCCCTGAAAGACTCCATGGGCTGTTGGCGATCGACAGATATTGCCGAGACAGACGAATAGAACCGAAACTTTATGCATACTGGACCCTGAATATAATTTAAAGCCATTTCTAGATATATGGTGTAACTAATTATTAAATAACAACTTATAGTAAGTCGATAGCCGCTTGAAGATCCTCTTCCGTATCTATGCCAGCGGGAACATTTTCCACCGCATCAGCCACATGAATCGACACGCCCTGCCACATAAAGCGCAGCTGCTCGAGCTTTTCACTGTCTTCAATTGGCGCCACTGGCCAGGTAACAAAACGGTTTAATTCGACGGTGCGATAGGCATAAATACCAATATGGCGGCGAAAGTCGTACTCATCGGGTAACTCTTCGGGCAATTCAACCGCTAACTGATTAAAGCTATCACGAGGCCAGGGAATCGGCGCACGACTAAAATAGAGCCCCATACCCTGCTCATTGGTCACTAGCTTAACCACATTGGGGTTAAGCAGATCCTCGACTCTATGGATAGGCTCCGCCAAAGTGGCCACACCAGCTTGGGGATTAGCCGCCAGATTGGCCGCAACCTGATTGATAACCGCTGGCGGTATCAGTGGCTCATCACCCTGAACATTGACCACAATCTGATCATCAGCGAGATTTAACATTGAAGCTACCTGCTGCAGGCGGTCTGTCCCTGAGGGGTGATCCGGATTGGTCATACAGACCTCAGCGCCAAACTCGAGGGCAGCAGCTTCAATACGCGCATCATCAGTGGCGATAACCACACGGCTGGCAGCGCTTTTACCGGCCTGCTCCCAGACTCGCTGAATCATGGTCTTTCCTGAAATATCACGGAGAGGCTTACCAGGCAGTCTGGTTGAGGCATAACGGGCGGGGATAATAACGATAAATTCCATAGGACTCTTTATTTAATAAATGCTTAAGACGGCGTTTTTAACGCCTCCAATTTTACAACCAGTTTATCGACAAAGGACGAATCAATCACGGCCTCGATATCCAGAGCCCAGATATTCTCACTGACATCCGCAACCTGTTCCAGCTTGATGGCATCCTTGGCTGTGACTATCACCGGCAAATTATCGGCAAAGACTAAATCCTCAAGGCTCAGGGTCCGATGATCATCAAAACGGTGCAGGATTGGCCCAAGGCCTATCTGGCTCAGAGTATCGGCAAAGCGCTGCGGGTTGCCGATAGCGGCCACTGCATGGACCTCTCTATTAGTGCCAGCCTCAGACTCGAGCCAATCTTCAATCGCTAATCTGCGCCCAGACTGTAAATGGCGGAACTGCGTTGGTCTTATACTCATCTGCTGGAGGCCAGAGACCGCTAGGGATTGATTCGCCTGCGGACCATTAATAACCACCAGATCTGCCTGCTCGAGACGCCGCGGCTTCTCACGCAGTGGCCCAGAGGGCAATTGGCGACCATTGCCAAGACCGCGCTGTCCATCGACCACAATCAGCTCTATATCTCGATGCAGAGCATAGTGTTGAAGACCGTCATCGCTAAGAACCAGATCGCAATTATGCTGCTTAAGCAGAGTGTCGACAGCGGCAGATCGATTGGCATCAATCACCACCGGACAGTCCGCTAGCGTCGCAATTAACAGCGGCTCATCACCGCTTTCACTGACCGCTGTCGCAGCAGTGACCGAGAGTGGGTAATGAGCTGCATTACCGGAATAACCGCGACTGACAACGCCCGGCGAATAGCCACGCTGCTTTAGTGCCGAGACCAAAGCAATAATCAAAGGTGTTTTACCGCTACCGCCCACAGAAATATTGCCCACAATCACCACTGGCGCAGCATAGGGCTGCCCCTGATAGCGACGCTGCAGATAACGGCGTCTTAGACTCGAAAGACCAGCAAACAGCCAGGTCAATGGCACCAGCAATAGCAACCAGCGGCTATTGCGCGCCCAGGCAGCGGTAATAAATTGCTCCAGAGACAAGATCAGCCCGCCTCTAACTCGCCGAACTGATTGTTGTAGAGCTCAGAGTAACGCCCAGCCTGACCGAGCAGCTCCTGATGGGTGCCCTGCTCGACGATCTGCCCCTTCTCCATAACCAGAATACGATCGGCCTTTTCAACGGTACTTAGTCGGTGGGCAATCACAAAGGTGGTGCGGGATTTCATCAACTCTTCCAAAGCCGCCTGAATATGGCGCTCGGAATCTGTATCCAGTGCCGAGGTCGCTTCATCGAGAATCAGTATCGGTGCATTCTTTAAAACGGCTCGGGCAATAGCGATACGCTGGCGCTGACCACCGGAGAGCATCACCCCGTCATCGCCAATATGAGTCTGATAGCCATCGGAAAGCTGCTCAATAAAGGCATCTGCATGGGCAACGGTGGCCGCAGCTTTAACCTCAGCCATAGTGCACTGAGAGAGCTCACCGTAGGCGATATTATTAAACACCGTGTCATTAAACAGGGTGACATTCTGGCTTACCTGAGCAATATGACTGCGCAGGTTTTGCAGGGTAAACTCATTAACATCCACATTGTCGAGCAAAATATTGCCCTGACCATGGTTGTAAAAACGCGCAATCAAACTGACCAGAGTGGTCTTGCCACTGCCTGAGGAACCGACCAGCGCAATAGTCTCCCCAGGCTTAACGCTAAAGTTAATATCTTGCAGAATCATCCTGCCATCAGCGCTGTACTGGAAATTAATATCTTTAAATTCAAAGCCACCCTTTACCGAATCCATCTTAGTGGTGCCATTATCGGTCTCGGGCTGAGCATCGATAATTTCAAAAATCGATTCCGCTGCGGCAATACCCTTTTGGATATCGCTGTTTATTTCGGTGATTTGACGAATCGGCTTAATCAACATACCAGAGGCCACCAAAAAGGTAATAAAGCTACCGGTAGTCATGGTATCGAGAATCGATGGACTGAGCATAAAGCCGGTAATGCCACCAAAGGCTGACGACACTAGCAGCATCACCAGAGGATTGCTGACCCCCTCAGTCATGGCCATCTTCATATTCTGGCGGCGATTGCTGTGGCTAGCCAACTGCATACGCTCGCGTTCATTGTCAGTAGCGCCAAACATACGCACTTCCTGATAGCCGTTAACCGCTTCCTGAGTCACATGGGTAACATCACCCATCGCCGACTGGATTCTGGTGCTGATCAGCCTAAAGCGACGGCTGACCACCGAAACTAAAAGAGCAATTAGCGGCATTACCGCAATAAAGAATAGGGTTAGCTTCCAGTTGACATAGAACAGATAGCCGAGCAGTCCGAGCACCAAAGTGCCCTGCTGAAGCAGCGTTTTTAAGGCTTTGGTACAGGCCTGAGTCACCTGCTGAACATTAAAGGTCACCACCGAGACCAGATGCCCTGACATGGAACTGTCAAAGAAACAAAATGGCAACTGGAGATACTTCTCAAAAATATCGGTGCGCAGCGCGTGAACTAAATAGTTGGAGACATAGGCGAGACCATAGCTACCAATCAGATAACCTATACCGCGAAGAACGCTTAAAGCCACCAGAAAAATCGGAATAACCAACCATGAGTGAGTGACCATAAGATCACCGAGCAGGCCATTGGCCAGGGTTGCGGTAATCCCGGTGGTCGGCAGACTTTGGCCGCTAGCCTCGGCGCTGGTGCTAGTTAGATTACCCACGGTATCGGTAATAAAGCCGAGCAGATCGACAAAGGCGACCTCGGCAAAAGAGTGCAGCATTAGACCAAATACGCTTACCACAAAGGCTAACCAGTAACGGCGCACATACTTAAGTAAGCGTAGGTAAGTTGCTGCTCCGTCAGAGACGGTTGGGTTGGGCATAATATTATGGCTCTTGTAATGATTCTTTTAGGGCGTCGCCAACCTGCTGCGTCGCAATATTTAACTGGCTAAACCCTAGCCTGCCCGCAGCATCCATCGCGGTTATAACAGCCTGATGAGTGGCCTGTGCGTCGGCGGTAATAACCAACGGCATAGCTGTATCGCCACTCGATGCCTCTCTCAGTGCCGCCATAATGGTCTTGATGTCTCGATTTATCAAATTTTGACCGTTTAGGGCGTAACTGCCATCACTGGCAATCACTAACTCCAATTTCGCCGAACTGCTATCTGCAGGCTCACCATTGGCCTCGGGAAGATCAATCAACAGCCGAGTCTCTTTGGTAAAGGTGGTGGTGACCATAAAGAAAATCAATAGCAAAAACACCACATCGATCAGCGGTGTTAAATTAATACCGTTATCCCCACGGCGGCGGCGATGGAATTTCATAGGCTTAGGGCTGCTGAAACAGATCGCTGTGCATAGC
>JAQWGK010000072.1 GCA_029238255.1 Porticoccaceae bacterium
GCTAATAAGCTTTGATTACAGCATTATTCAGGCCGCTAGAAACAAAGGCTGGCCACAGGTTGGCGTGGTTCTACGCAATTGGATTGATATCGATAGTCAGCAGGTTAAGGCTATTGCCGGGGAATATACCTTTGTTAACTACAACATTATTCCGCCCCAATTAAATCTTGAGAAGCTGCAAACCAAACTGGTGGCCTACGAAGTGGGTACAGTTGAACTGGCAAGAAAACTGGCTGTGCAACAGGTCCCAATCTTTGAGACCTTTGATATAGAGGGTTTACTCGAGCCCAGCCAATAAGCTCTATAAAGAGCCTATAGCCAACTATAATTAACAATAAAATAACCCCAAACAGCGATTATTAAACCATGGAACAAAACTTCGATATCTGTGTGATTGGCGGCGGTATTCAAGGCGCAGGTATTGCACAGGCCGCTGCCCTCTCTGGTTTCTCTGTGGCTCTATTGGAAAAGAGCGACTGGGGAGCCGGCACCTCCTCTAAATCCAGCAAGCTAATCCATGGCGGCCTTCGATATCTTCAATCCTTTGAAATGGGTCTGGTTCGTGAAAGTCTTAAAGAACGCCGCACCCTGCTTAATATTGCTGCAGATATAGTAAAACCGAACTGGTTTTATCTACCGATCTACAAGGATAGTCAGTATAAACCCTGGCAGCTTAGTATCGGACTAACCCTCTATCGAATCCTTGCCGGACGCAAAAACCTCGCTGGTTTTAAACGTCTGCGCCGGGCTCAGTGGAGTCAGTTAAAGGGCCTTAATACCGCTAATCTGCAAACGGTCTTTGCCTATCAGGATGCCCAGACCGATGACAAGACTCTAACCCGAAGAGTGGCCCTATCCGCTCAGGCAGAGGGTGCAACCCTACTCTGCCCGGCAACTGTAATTAGCGCAGAAAAAACCCATAGAGGCTATTCAATTAGCCTCAATATCGATGGGCTGAGAAAAACCATTTACTGCCGCACTCTGGTAAATGCCGCAGGGCCATGGATTAACTCTGTAGCTGAAACCATTCAGCCAACACCGCCAATGGTCAATGTAGATTTAATTCAGGGAACCCATTTAGAGTTTGCCGAGCAACTTAGCGACCAGTGTTTTTACCTTGAAGCACAGCAGGATCATCGAGCGATTTTTGTGATGCCCTACAAAGGGGGAACCCTGCTCGGCACTACGGAAAAACTATTTAGCGGCGACCCAGATCAGGTGCATCCCAGCGCTGAAGAGATTGAATATTTACTTGAGGTTATCCGCTATCACTTCCCGCATTTTAATCATAAACCCAGCAAAGCCTGGGCTGGACTGCGGGTTTTGCCGGCCAGTGATAACAGTCCGTTTAGTCGCAGCCGTGAAGTGCAATACGCGGAGAGCGAAAACTATCTTGCGGTCTATGGTGGTAAGTTAACCGGGTATAGAGCTACAGCTGAAGTAGCGATTAAAAAGATTATTAAATCTATGGGATTGGAAGGTCGACGGAAAATTAAAGATTCATCTAAAGTAGAAATTTAAATTCTACTTTAGATGTTTTTCACTGTTTGAGTATTCAATAAAGGCGACAGCTTTAACCGCGGCGCCACTTAGTCCCTTCACGGCTATCTTCTAAAACAACACCCAGTGATTTTAGTTCTTCACGCACCGCATCAGCACCGGCATAATCCTTATCGGCTTTAGCCTGATTGCGTTTAGCAATCAATGCCTCAACGTCTTCGGCAGAGATATCATCGCCACCCCGTGAAAGCGTAAACCACTGCTCTGGGTCCTGTTGCAGTAACCCCATTAAACCGGCATTAGCTAGTAGACGACCTTTGGCAAGAGGGAGATTATCACCCTCAGCACTGTGCATTTCTCGAGCCAGTTTATGCAGCTCGCTTATCGCCATTGGCGTATTTAAGTCATCCAGTAGCGCAATATAGGCATCGCTATCAGAGATATCCACTGATGCAGCGTCTATATCGTTATGGGTGCGTAAGAAGCCATACAACGTATCCAACGAGCGCCAGGCACTGTCGAGTAGATCCTTGCCGAAATTCTGCTCGGATCTGTAGTGGGCCGATAAAATAACATAGCGCAGAACCTCACCGGGGTACTGCTCGAGCAGATCGTTAACCATGCGGAAATTACCCAGTGACTTGGACATTTTCTCGCCTTCAATATTGATAAAGCCGTTGTGCATCCAGACGTTGGCAAAAGGTTTGCCATCGTGGGCACAGCAGCTTTGGGCAATCTCATTTTCATGGTGAGGAAAGATAAGATCCTGACCGCCACCGTGAATATCAATGGTGTCGCCGAGATGCTTTTCAATCATTGCTGAACATTCCAGATGCCAACCGGGACGACCGCGACCCCAGGGGCTATCCCAACCGGGCTCATTGTCCGCAGAGGGTTTCCAGAGCACAAAGTCTCCGGCATATTTTTTATAGGAGGCAACTTCAACTCTGGCTCCGGCTAACATATCTTCCAGTGAACGA
>JAQWGK010000068.1 GCA_029238255.1 Porticoccaceae bacterium
TCACCCAGTTTAAAACGCTCTATCCAACGCAGATGACCATCAACTCTTGAACTGTCCGCAGCACTGCTACTGGCGTTATAAACCCGTTTATTCAACTTAAGACGGTAAAGTAGATTGGCTTTTTTACGGCTGCTCTTTAACTGATTACCTACTAGACTGCCTTCTAGATCGCCTACTAGACTGTCTCCCTGATACTCAAACTGCAGCGCTTTATATTCCCTATTGCGCTGCAAACCATCAGGGGAAGAGAGCTTGTAGGGATTACTGTCAAAACCATAGCTAACAGAACCCTCTAAAGAGTCACTGGCCATCAGCATCGGACTGATACAGCCGATAAAAACCATAGCCCAAATTTCTAGCTTGATAACGGACCCCCGGATTTTTTATTCGCCACTGTGGTCTGCAGATTTTTCAGAATCTGATCAAAAAAAGCCTGATCATTTAGTGAGTAATAACCGGGAATTTCCCAGACCAGTACTTTTGGCGGTGAATGGCGAAACTCATCGCTGCTCAGATAATCTTTTAATGCGCCGCCAAAGCCACCGCCGCTTTTGGCTCTATTACTTACCCCGGCACCTACATAGTGGGCAAGAAAACCATCAAAGTTCAAATTCAGGCTGCCTTTACTATTACTGGTACCGACCAGAACAATCTGCGGCGTTGGCAGATCGGCAAAGGGATTATCCTCGTCCTCAGCTACGGTCTGGTAGAGCTTGTATGGCTCCTTCCGATAAGAGAGCTTACAGAGCTCCAGCGCCGCTCGCTGGATGCTTCCTGAATTATGACCCTTGCCCACCGCATAGCTTTTAAAGCGCTGTCTGTCGATAGCGGAGTAAACCCGATTAGCTTTGATTGAGTGGGCGGTTAATCTGGCAATGGTTCGCGCACCGTGATGGTTCCAGTGATGATCACGGGCAAAGAACATTAATTTATCCTGCGGTGACTCAAACAGGCTATCAATCTCCGGCACCACAATCTTCATCTCCCGCAGTTGTTGCAGATAATTGCTATAGGACTTTCTGGCGCGCGGCACATCGTAGTTGATATGCCCGAGATATTCCGGATGTATCAACACCCGTCCCGGAATCGGCACCATAACCAGCGTTGTACCCCTCAACAGCAGTGCCTGCTGCAACTGCTGCAAATTCTTATAACCTGTCTGTCTGGGGCCATAGGCGCGCTTTAAATCCATATTTCGATATAGCCAGCCCTTATCGCCCTTTTGCAGAAGCTTGAAATTTTTAAGAAAGTTTCCGCTGTAACTCTCAGGGCGAGCCGCTGTATCACAGAGTTGGGTTTTAGCGGTCGGGGCATTATCTGCAAGGGTCGCAACAGAAGTTAAAAACCCGAGAATAAACAGGCATAAACGCCATTGATTTAAAAGCATTTACTGAGCTCCCATTCCATCTGCCCAACGGGTAAAAACGCCGGCCTGATCAGCACAGATAAATAGGCTCGACAGAACACCGGGCTGAAAAATTGTCGCATTGGTCGTAGCAATTCTCACCGCCCTGGATTTGCCATTATCAATAACGGCAAACGCACTCTTTACCGGATTAATAACCCGGGCAATGGTTTTGCTTTGGGGAATATTGGTAAATACAGCCTGAGCAGATTTGGCCGTTTGCAAACTGAGCAGTGGTAGATTGGAGTAATTGTGAACGGCCAAAAGCGCACGGTGGGGATCGGCCACCAGATAATCCTCGATCAGTCTTACCGACTGATGATCAACCACCAGTGAATAGGCCTGTTCTGGCTGCAGCCTGCCCTTCCAGTCCATCCCGTTAATCTGCTTGCGGTAATCTCCCGGGGGCAGGTAGACAAACTCTGAGGCACTGCAATAAGCCTCTGTCGAGAGTCGCTTGCCTTTTATCTTAACCGTTAGTTTATCGTTTGATTGATAGTCTCGTTGGTTAGGGAAACTATAATCTTTGCGCAGATCAATCAGTCTTAAAAAAGCAGAGCCCTTGGGTGCCAGATCATAAAGCGCCGTCTCATTGGCTAGACTGTTAGCCGATATAAAACCCGTAGATAAAAAACACAGAACCAGCTTTAGCATAAGCGGGGTAAAACCCGGTTTCTGATGGCGTTTATTTAACATTTAATCTCCCTACCTAACTATTTAAATTGTTGTTATAAATTACCCTGAGAAATCAGATTGGAATCAATTCCTAAGGAAACTTCTGAATAGGCGACTGGTAAATAACGCTCGGGGATTTCCCAAATCACCAGTTTTAAATTATTCGCAGTGGGATTAGGTAAATAGTCGTTTAGGAAATCAGCCATAGGAACTATTGGCCCCTGCCCCTGCTGGGCAATATTTTGCACGTCAGCAGATAGCGCCTGCTTTAATGCTCCGGCAAAATTCCAGCGCCTATCCGCACTAAAACTGGTTCCCAGCAGCACCACTTCCGGTTGGTCGCTCACCGACGAGAAAAGCCCGTCATTAGTCGCCAATAAAAAGTCATCCCCTAGCGGATAGGTTTGATAGAGCTCTATCTGCTCTTCTTCAGGCATTAGCTGATCGAACAAGGGAGATAGAGGCAGAAATTCCAACAAATCCCCCTCTAATAACTGGTTTCCAACCGACTCGGTAATAAACGCTTTGGGGCTTAAAGCCCGCTGAGGAAACTGCTTATAAAACAGCTCTGCTGTCGTGGCTGCCATTAACGCTGCTCCCGCAGCGGTCCAATGGGTATCGGTTCTTAGGTATAGGGATTCCGGTTGCAGATGACCCTGAAAACTGCCCAAGCCATCAACCGTCAAAATAGACTTTTTCTGAAGGCTATCAATAACCCTTGAATAGGTTTCACTATGGAGTGTCGATGGTTTATGGCGACCGGTCCGGTTCTCCAGAACTCTTGCCTTTGAGGGCAGCAATACAACCACCAGAGCCACACCTCGACTGGCTAGCTGTCTTGAGGCCTGAGTGATAAATTCAATATTATTCTCTAAGGCCTGCTCTCCCTCTGCTGAACTAATAAATTCTTCATCGGAAAAAAACCAGCCATCGCTACCCACTATCAGCCCTTTTTTCGCTTCCTTAAAAATTTTGTATTGAAAGGCGGTCCAAATATTTAGTCCCATCTGCTGAAGGGAGAAATCTTTATCGAAGCGCTGCTCTAACTCTCGTGCCAGTTCTCCAGACAATAGCGAATGTCGGTTATAGCTCTCCAGAGAATCAGCTTCAAGATTTCCCCAGCTTGCGATCCCTGCGCCAAATACCAGTGCTAAAAAAGTAACCACAAACAGTTTTTTATCCAGGCTTCCTGCCATTACAAAATCCTTAAAATTGAAAGTAGAGAAAAGCAGAATAACTCTCAGCGGAGAGCTTAAATATTGCCAACATAAACAGCGGCACTATTATTAAACCTGCGTAGGTATAAGGAATACTGACAGCAATCAAATTAGAATCAGCGCGCTGTTCCCTTTTATGCTGTACCTTTTGTTGCTGTTCCAGATAACGCTGATAAAAACCGCGAACAACAATCAACACCCAGGCCAACACCAGTGTCCATAGCTGCAGAGATGTAATCTGCCCGGCATAGATAGCACTTAGCTCAATGGTTTGATTAACCGCAACCAGAGCACCATAGAGATTGACTGCCTGACTAATAGTCTCAGCCCGGAAGACCACCCAACCCAACATCACCAATAGAAGGCACAGCAACCACCGCAAAACAGAGAAACGGGTTGCCGAGGTATCTACACCCGCGGCTTTTTCCACTGCCAGTACCGAGCCGTGCCAGGCACCCCAGATTAAAAATGTCCAATTAGCCCCATGCCATAGGCCGCCCAAGAGCATGGTCAAAAACAGATTGCGATAGGTGATAACAGAACCCCGTCGATTACCCCCCAGGGGGATATATAAATAATCTCGCAACCAACTGGATAGACTGATATGCCAGCGTCTCCAGAACTCGGTTATCGACTGGCTAATATAGGGGTGATTAAAGTTTTCCGTAAAGCGAAAGCCCATCATTAAGCCGAGACCAATAGCCATATCCGCATAACCAGAAAAATCAAAATACAGCTGGGCGGTATAGGCCAGCACCGCTAACCAGGCGTCGAAAAAGCTCGGATCCTGCAGGGCAAAACCCTGATTAACCAGCGGTGCCAGACTATCGGCGATAATCACCTTTTTAATAAACCCGAGCATAAAACGCTGAACGCCCTGAGCAAACTTATCGACACTGTGGCTGCGCTGGGAGAACTGGTTTGCAACATCTTTGTAGCGTAAAACTGGCCCGGCAATTAGTTGTGGAAACAGTGCAATAAAGGCGGCAAAGTCGATAATATTTTCCGTGGCCGGGGAATCACCCCGATAGACATCAATGATGTAACTGATCGCCTGAAAAATATAAAAAGAAATACCGATGGGTAGAATAACAACGGTTAATAACCAGGGATCCAAACCTAGTTCAGCCATGGCGGCATTTACCGTGGCAACACCGAAATTGGCGTATTTAAAATAACCGAGAGCGGACAGATTTGCGCAGATACCAACCGTTACCCACTGTCGCGCTCGTCTAGTACCAATTCCCGAACTGGCTATACCTCGACCTATATAATAATTCCACAGGGTAACGGCAATAAATAGCAGCAGGAAATCAACCCGCCACCAGGCATAAAAAATATAGCTGCCAATCAGTATGACCCAGGAGCGTTTTCGCTCTGGCGTTAAATAATAAAACGTCAAAAATATCGGCAAAAAAACAAATAGAAAAATATTGCTTGAGAAAACCATGCCTTTTCAAATCCTTTGAATGCACATTCTTTTATTAATCAGGTAAAACTTTTTTATAAAGCGCTAACTGTTACTAACTATTTCTTACTTCTAGCAATCCTCAGGCCAACCTTAACGATTCTTTGATAGCACTATAAAAATCAACAGCTTAGAAGACGGCTAAAGAAACCGAGAATCGCAATATAAGAGTGCAGTTTGAGATTTTTTCGCATTTTGCAGTGCAATCTGCAAATACAGACGCCAGCAATGGATTCAAATTTATTCAAGGTTGGAAGCCCATTGTTCACCTGCATGACCGATTGAGCGGGCTTTGGCTCTGGACTAATAGCCTAATGACCTGCGCCGAAAAGAAGTTGGCGCAATAATTGCCATATATTTCAACTTAGGAACACTAATTTACCTGCAACAGAGCTATTGGAAGGCGCCGTTTTTGGAAATTACCCGCGAAAAGGCCTGTCAGCGACTGCATCACAGAGTCACTACGCCGCTAAATTTAACTATTGATGGCCGTCACTACAGTGCCGTGGATTGGAGTCTGGGCGGCTTTAGAGTGCGCGACTGGGATCGCTGGGATAATGATATAAAAGTGGGTGATCAGTTTTTATGGAAGTTTGAACTGCCCTTTCAGGGGTTTATGATTGCTTTTAAGGTTAACGCTGAAGTGGTGCGTATCAATCCTCAGACGGGTCATTTTGCCAATAGATTTGTCGATTTAAGCGAACGCCAAAAAGAGCTGATGAATCATTTTCTCGAGCAGTTGATTCGCGGTGCAATGATTCCTCTTAAAGATACTATTCTGCGTATTGATTCACCAGTCACTCCAGTCTCAACCGAACCCCATGCCAGTCCGGCTGAACAGTTACCAGTATCTCGGATTCCCATGAGAATGCTGATGATGTCGCTGTTCTATCTCTGTATAGGCATAGGCTTAGTTGGCCTTTTAACTCTGACGCTGTATGAAAACTTTCTCAGCCTTAAAATCAATACAGCGGCGACCTCTGTGCCGGTTGAATCCATAGTCTCACTGGTCGATGGTCGTATTACCGGTGTATCCAGTATTATCGATCAGCCGGTACTCGAGGGTACGACCATACTCAGTATTGAATCACCCCAATTAAAAAAGCAGATCGCCGAAGCCAAAACCACGATAGAGCAGAAGAAACTTGAACTGGAGGCCCAGCGCAAGCGTTACCTAGTGGTTATTGAAACCTCGGGTTCTATAACTAGCAAAGAGGCTCGTCTATTACAGATCGATATAGATCTGGTCGAGCAGGAAGTCAGTCTGGCGATGCGCGATCTTCTGGCCCTCTACGAGTATCAGGAAAACCTTTCCATACTCTCACCCAGTGATGGCCGTCTGGTGCAATTGCTGCGCGAGCGCGGTGCAATGGTTAAGCGTGGCGAAACCCTGGGTATCTTTGAGCGTGCCGAGGTGCCGGTGGTCAATGTGTTTGTTACGGAACAGGAAGCACGCTTAATTTATCTCAATCAGTTAACTCAGGTGCATTTACCCAGCTTAAATCAACACTGGTTGGGTTATGTTAGGGATATTAAAAAAGACACTCTCATATCAGCAAATTCGCCGTTGGTCTATGGTGCTGAAAACTCTCACCAACGCACTATCAGGGTCGAAGTTGAGCTGCAGATAGACCCCTCTAC
>JAQWGK010000074.1 GCA_029238255.1 Porticoccaceae bacterium
TTGCGCATCCATGACCAGGCGCGCTTTTCACGATCTTCGCGGGTGACTCCCTGATACTCCCAGAGCCCCAGTGCCGAACATATCTGGCGCTCGCGATAGGGGCCAGTAAACTTTCCCTGCCATGGAAAATCGGAATTGCCATTGGGGTTTTCAACCGCAGCGGCTTTCATTTTTTCGCGAATACGAATGCAAGCTTCACCAGAGGCCACATGCACATGCCAGGGCTGAACATTACAGTTGGACGGCGCCCAGTTGGCCAATTCAAAAACCGCTTTTAAGGTTTTTTCATCCACGGCTTGGGGTAGAAATCCTCGGTAAGAATGTCTGGCGTGAACGGCATCTGCAAATTCCATGGTTATTTCTCCTTGCGGCTTTCCTGTTGGCTATAATCGAAACGACAATAGCAATGAGTCTATGGCCTGTCCATATAGAACTCTGTCTCGGGAGTCATGCTTGAAATTGAATCTCGGAAAATATTTTATTGACCGGCAATAAAAAACCCCATGGTTCTAATATGGGGTTTTTGACTTGCGTTTGGTTAAGGCGCTCCGCGCAATAGCCTACTCAAAATAGCTGGTAGGCATCGCCATCACACTTTCGATATTGGCACTCATGGTTTTAGCATGAGCATCGGCCCGGGGCAGAATTCGCTCAAAGAAAAACTCGGCAGTGTGAAGTTTGGACTCAAGGAATGTTTTATCACCCTCTCCGGTTTGCAACTGATGCTGGGCTGCAGCACTCATCTGCAACCACATAAATGCCATATAGGCGTATCCAGAGAACATTAGAAAATCCACTGAAGCGGCGCCCACATTGTCCGGGTTCTTTTTCGCCCGCATCCCCAGACGCATTCCCAGATATCGCCATTTAAGGGCCAGTTTGGTCACCTTCCAGGCCTGCTTGCGTAGAGCTTTATTCTTGCCCGCCGGCTTCCAGGGTAAAAACTGACCGGCACACTTAAACATCTCACCGGTAAAAATATTTAGCTGATTTAACTTGTCCAAAAGTACTTTTCGGCCCACCAAATCCAGCGCCTGAATACCGGTAGTGCCTTCATAGAGAGTTGCGATGCGGCTATCCCGAAGAATCTGCTCCATGCCCCACTCTTTAATATAACCGTGACCGCCGAACACCTGAACACCGTGATTGGCAGCCTCAACACCGAGCTCGGTAATAAAGCCTTTAAGAATTGGCGTACAAAACCCCAGACGCGCTTCCGCGGCCTCTCGAGCCTGAGCGGTTTTACCGGCATTGTAGAGATCGGCAAATTGGCTCGCATAGGTGACCATTGCGCGACCACCCTCGGCAATAACTCGCTGAGTCAGCAACATACGACGGACATCCGGATGCTCAATAATGGCATCGGCTGGGCCGTCAGGATTTTTTACTCCGGAGATTGAACGCATTGCCAGACGCTCGCGAGCATAGGCCGAGGCACCCTGATAGGAGCGCTCTGCCGCTGCCGAACCCTGACTGGCAGTGCCGATACGGGCCACGTTCATATAGGTAAACATAGCGGCAAGGCCCTCGTGAGGCTTGCCGATCAAAAAGCTTTTGGCATCGTCAAAGTTAAGCACTGCGGTGCCATTGCCGTGAATACCCATCTTGTGTTCGATAGAGCCACAGACAACCCCATTGCGTTCACCTGCCGAGCCATCTTCGGCGGGTAAAAACTTGGGAATAATAAATAGGGATAGACCTTTGGTGCCCTCGGGGGCATCAGGTAATTTTGCCAGTACTATATGAACAATATTCTCGGTGAGATCGTGCTCGCCGGCACTGATAAATATCTTGGTGCCGTTGACACTAAAGCTACCATCCTCATTTGGGGTGGCTTTGGTTTTCATCTGACCCAGATCTGTACCGCAGTGGGGCTCTGTAAGGCACATGGTGCCACTACAGACACCGCTGATTAACTTGGATAGATAATCCTGCTTCTGCTGATCAGTTCCGCTAGTTTCCAGCGTCGCAATAGCACCTTCACTAAGACCAGGGTACATAGCCCAGGCCCAGTTGGCTGTGGTCATCATTTCATTGACGGCGATACTTAGAGAGGGAGGCAGCCCCTGACCACCAAGATCCGGATCGCCAGTTAAGGTAGTCCAACCGGCTTCGATAAATTTAGCATAGGCCTCTTTAAAACCTGCAGGGGTGGTTACTACACCATCATCCCAGGTACAGCCATCATCACCAGACTGGTAAATAGGTGCCAATTCATTTTCACAAAATTTGGCCGCTTCGGAAAAAATAGCCTCCAGCATATCTGGAGTCGCTTCTGCACCACCTTTGATATGCTGATACTTATCTTGCATATCCAAAACTTGATTAAACAAAAACAGGTAGTCACTGACTGGAACTTTATAGTCTGGCATAAAAAAGACCTATGAAATCAAACCGCTGAGAAAAGCTTTTTCACCCCTTTTATTAAACAGTGAAAAATACTGGCCGGGCTCAAGCTGTCTGGCATAGAACCTCACACTTGAGGGTAGGTACAGAGGACGATGAAAGTCCACATTTACTGAGTACCCTGATTTGGGTAACTGTTCTTCCAAGGCTGCGATACAACGTGATTTACTCCACATACCATGAGCAATTGCCGATCTAAAGCCGAAAAGTTTGGCTGTCATCGAAGACAGGTGGATAGGATTACAATCCCTTGAGATGCGCCCGTAGCGACGACCTGTACCCTTAGGTACCAGCCATTCCTGAGGGTTGTCTCCGCGGATCAACTTTGGCTTTTCTCTTCGGGACATTCCTGTTGTGCAATTCAGTAAATAGGTGGAGACACCAGACCAAACCAGCTGATTATCAACCCGGGCACTAAAGTCCATATTCCACTCGAGACCGCGACTAGTAAAGAGAGAATCACCAATACAGGCATTCAGAGTGACTGGCTGCCTGATATCAAAGGATTCCAAAACCGAGACTTTATTGCTGGTATGCATTTTACCCAGAGCTCTTATGGGGAAATGCTGGTTACTCATGATATTTAAAACCAGAGGCATCGCCAAAGTCTGCAAGTATGTAGGGGGTAACTGTGTTCCGGGCTTAAAACCGCAGATTGATCGAAATGCAGCTAAATGCTTGGCATTGATAACTAACTCTTGCTCTGCACTCAGTGCTGGTAATGTATCAGTAATCTGATATGTCGTTTTTTTGAATGCCAACTTGCTAAATAACGCCGGCAAACAGGGAATTTTCTCCAAAAAGAAAGAGGATTGAGCATCAACGACATTGTGCTCGGTTATATTTGCTGCAGATCGAGAACTGTTCATGTTGGCCATACTGTTACCTGTGTCCCTGTAAGTCATTGGCGTTAAAAAACTTGTCTTTGTCATTTCGGCCAATGGTGTACAATATACCCAAACCACCCAGATTTGTATATATATGGCAGCGCTAACCGATGCAGGAACTCTGGTACGACTAGCCTATCAAGGTCTGGTTATTCTTGGCGTTGATGCGGATGAAGTACTGAAACGCTCAGGACTTGAACCGGAAAAGCTTTATACGTCAAATCTGCGTACTCAGTTCTCCGCACAACCGAAATTTTGGCAAGCTGCGGTTGAGCTATCCGGCGATCCCTGCATAGGTCTTCATATTGGCGAGCATATGCCAGCCTACAGGGGGCAGATCGTTGAATATCTATTCCTCAGCAGCATCAGTTTTGGCGATGGCCTACGCAGAAATATCCGCTATCAGCGCCTTTTAAGTGACGCTCTTCAAGCGCAGATTATTGAGGGCTCCACTCCCTATCTCACGGGCTATTTTAACAACAACCAATATGTGACATCTCACCTCAGCGAGGCCTTTACTCTTGGAGTGATCAAGGGGTTTAAAGCGTTTACCGACGAGGCCTTTAAACCAAAAAAAGTAATATTCAGGCACAGTCCTAATACGGATATCGCTGAATATGAGCGTATATTTGACTGTGAAGTAGAGTTTAATGCCAAGGAGTTCAGGCTCTACTTCGAAAAAGAAATACTCGACTATCGCTCATTAAACTCGGCTCCTGAACTCTTGAACCTGCATGTTAAAGTTGCAGAAGACCATATGGCAAGGTTGCAACAACAAGACCTTATTGGCGACGTAAACAGCCTGATCGCCTCTATGCTGGAAAGCGGCACGGCGAGTTTGGAAACGGTTGCCGCAAAACTCAAAATAACGCCTCGCCAGCTAAGACACCAACTGAAGAGTGCAGATACCAGCTTTCAACATCTGCTAAATAACCTGCGTCACTCTCTGGCTCGACGGATGCTGTCCAAAACCGATGAAGATATCAGCGAAATTGTCTATCTAACCGGCTTCTCGGAACCCAGTACCTTTTACCGTGCATTTAAACGTTGGGAAAACACAACACCGGTTGAGTACCGACAGAGATTTAGATCAACCACAACGACCGCCTAGAAAACTAAAAAGATCAGTCCCTCCAAATCAAAAAACAGCAGCATTTCCCCGAACAAGTTCTTCAAGTAGAATGCAGCCTCCTTAGTTACAACTCACAGAGCAGTCACCTTCTATGACCAACAGTGCAAACCCGGCCTTTGAGCTTTTGCGTACGCAAGAAATACCCTCCCTAAAACTTCGCTATGAAGAATACCGCCATCTTGAAACCGGTGCGCAGCATATTCATCTGGCAGCGGATAATAAGGAGAATGTGTTTCTGGTGGCACTGCGAACCGTACCCATGGACTCCACGGGTGTGGCGCATATTCTCGAACACACCGCTCTCTGTGGCAGTGAAAAATATCCGGTGCGCGACCCATTCTTTATGATGATTCGGCGCTCCCTAAATACCTTTATGAATGCCTTTACCAGCTCCGACTGGACCGCCTACCCTTTCGCCAGTCAGAACAAAAAAGATTTTAATAATCTGCTTAGCGTCTATCTGGACTCGGTATTCTTTGCTCGCCTCGACCCATTGGATTTTGCTCAGGAAGGCCACCGTCTTGAATTTGCCGACCCCGCCGATACAGGCTCAGAGTTGACCTATAAAGGCGTGGTATTTAATGAAATGAAAGGGGCTATGAGCTCGATTAATTCGACCCTCTGGCAGACCATGACCGAGCATCTCTATCCGACTAGCACCTACCACTACAACAGTGGCGGAGAGCCGGCGGATATTCCCGACCTTAGCTACGATCAGTTTAAGGCGTTTTACAAAACCAACTACCATCCGAGCAATGCAATTTTTATCACCTTTGGTGATATCCCTGCCGCGGAACATCAGAGCACTTTCGAAGAGAACGCCCTAAGCCGCTTTAAAAAGCTCGACTGCCATATTGCCGTTGAAAATGAGCAGCGCTACAGTGAACCCCAGTATTTTGAAGAGGTCTATGCCGCTGATGATCAGCAGCCTCTCGAAAATAACACCCATATTGTTATCTCCTGGTTACTCGGCGAATCCACGGATCTCGAGGCAACCATGCAGGCACGACTGCTGTCGAGCGTGTTGTTTGATAACAGTGGTTCGCCGCTAATGCGAGCACTGGAAACAACTGATTTGGGCACCTCTCCCTCACCGATGTGCGGCCTTGAAGATTCACAAAAAGAGCTCTGCTTTGCCTGTGGTGTCGAAGGCTCCAACCCCGAGCAGGCGGATGCAGTTGAAGCCCTTGTTCTGGATGTACTGCGCGAGGTTGCAGAGCATGGTCTGCCTCAGGAGCAGGTTGCAGCAAGTCTTCATCAGCTCGAACTATCCCAGCGCGAAGTGTCTGGCGGTGGTTATCCCTACGGTTTAAATTTGATTCTTACCGCACTGACCAGTGCCACCCACCGCGGCGACCCTATCGCGCTGTTAAATCTGGATCCGGTATTGGAAAAACTGCAAGAGCAGATTCAAGACCCTGAATTTATTAAATCTTTGGCCCGTGATCTGCTACTCAATAACCAGCACCGAATTCGTCTGGTGATGAAACCGGATACAGAGTTAGCAAGACACAAAGAACAGTCAGAAAAAGATCGTCTGGCAGAAATCAAAGCTGGTCTAGACGATAGCGAAAAGCAAGCTATTGTCGATGCAGCTGCGGTGTTAAAAGAGCGACAGGAAATGGAAGAAGACCTTGAGATTCTTCCTAAAGTTGGCATTGAAGATGTACCCGTTGAAATTGCCTATGCTGAAAAACAGTCTCAGGAAAGTCAGCCCCTGCCACTCACTACCTACAGCGCCGGTACCAATGGTCTTGCCTACCAGCAGATTATTATGCCCATGCCTGCCCTCAGCGATGCACAGATGGATCTGCTGCCACTCTACAGCACCTGTGTCACCGAGATGGGAGTTGGTGGTCGCGACTATCAGCAGACTCAGCTGTGGCATTCCAGTGTTGTCGGTTCCTATTCCGCATCGGCCTCAGTGCGCTCGGATAGAAACAATATTGAAACACTGCACGGCAATATCAGCTTCTCGGCCAAAGGTCTGGCACGCAATCAACAGGCGATGAGCGATCTGATGCAGGAATCACTGCAGGAAACCGGCTTTAGCGAACTCTCGCGCCTGCGCGAACTGGTTTCCCAGATTCGCACCCATCGCGAATCAACTATTGTCGGCAGCGGCCACTCTCTGGCCATGACTGCCGCCGCTAGTGGACTTTCCACTAATGCCTATCTAAGTCAGCGCTGGAGTGGCGTAACCGGTCTCTCTCTTCTCAAGACACTGGATCAGAGTCTTGAATCCAAAGCCGGACTAGAGATGTTGGCTGCACAGCTTGAAGAGATTCATCAGTTGGTTCTTCAGCAGCCCCGCCAGTATTTACTGGTTGCTGAAGCAGAGCGCCTGGCAGGTTTTAAAAACACCATGCAGGGGATATTCCCAGGCTCCAGTGCAGCGACTGACTCAGTCAGCAATATCATTAGCTTTAAGCCGGAACTTGCGCCAGTTAATCACTGCTGGACCACTAATACTCAGGTCAGTTTCTGTGCCAAGGCCTACCCGACAGTGCCTACCAGCCATAGTGATTCGGCGGCGCTTACAGTGCTCGGCGGCGTATTGCGCAATGGTTACCTGCACCGCACCATTCGTGAACAGGGCGGTGCCTATGGCGGCGGCGCATCTCAGGACAACCAGTCTGGAGCCTTTCGTTTTTACTCTTACCGCGATCCGAGAATTGCCGGCACTCTTGAAGACTTTGATAACTCCATCAACTGGCTACTGGAAAAACCTCTGGGTGCCGACAAAGTTGAAGAAGCTGTGCTCGGTGTTATTGGCGGCCTCGACAAGCCGGCTTCACCGGCTGGAGAGGCGATGCAAGCCTTCCATGGCGAGCTTAATGGTCGTAACAAAGACTCGATTGTGCAATTTAGAAATCGTGTACTCGCGGTAACGGACGAAGATTTAAAACGGGTTGCCAGCACCTACCTGCGTCCGGAAAAAGCCCAGACAGCGGTTATTACCAATAGCGATCTGGCGGCTAAAACCGGCCTCGATATTATTGCGGTTTAAAGTTATGAATAACGACTCCGCATCGAAACCAAAACGCGATGACCTCTTTGCCAGCCCGCTGGGAAATGTGCCGCGCTTTGCCTTCGATAAGGCCGTCGTCGATGTATTTCCAGATATGATCCAGCGCTCGGTGCCCGGCTATCAGACGATTATTAATCTCTGTGGTGAACTGGCTGCGCGTTTTGTTCAAGCTGATAGTAACTGCTACGACCTTGGCTGCTCTCTCGGCGCTTCATCACTGGCCATTCGCCAACAGATAGACCAGCCTGGGGTGTCAATTATTGCGGTCGATAATTCGGCATCGATGCTTGAACGCTGCCAGTCACTGCTCGATAACCAAAGCTCGAAGACGCCAGTGCAACTAGTTGAAGCCGATGTCTGCGATATTGAGATAAGCAATGCTTCACTGGTGGTAATGAACTTTACCCTGCAATTTATTCCTCTGGAAAAACGTCAGGCACTGCTGGAAAAGATTTATGCGGGACTTGTGCCCGGAGGCTGTCTGGTCATTTCAGAGAAGCTTTTATTTGAGCCGGAATCTTTAAATCAACTGCTTACGGAACTGCATCATCAGTTTAAAAGTGCACAGGGATACAGTGATCTGGAGATTAGCCAAAAGCGCGATTCAATTGAAAATGTGTTGATTCCCGAAACACTGGACAGCCATATCAACAGACTTAAGGCCTGCGGCTTTGAATCCGCAAGCCCCTGGTTTCAGTGCTTTAATTTTGCTTCTCTGGTGGCAATAAAGCCCCAGTAGAACTCGAGTGAAATTAAATGCAGCCCTTAGCGGCCTAAAAATGAAACCGCCATCTTAATCAGCTTTTTCACCTTCGGAGTATAGGGTGGATGCATCATATGGATGCTGCTCCATCTGTCCTCCAAAACACTGCGCTCATGGGAAAAGGCTTTAAAACCCCACTCCCCGCCGGACATACCAATACCACTGTTATTAACCCCACCGAACGGCAGATTAGGATGCACAAAGTGCATCACTGACTGATTGATACAGGTGCCGCCAGCACTGGTTTCCGTCAATACCTTATCGATTGCCCGCTTATCCGAACTGTAAAAATACAGCGCCAGTGGTTTTGGCTGACTGTTAATATGATCGAGAACAGTATCCAAATCTGTGTAAGTCAGAATTGGGAGCAGCGGACCAAAGATTTCTTCCTGCATAATTCGCGAGTCAGCACTCATACCCTCGACCAGAGTCGGAGCAATAGAGCACTGCTGGTCATCAACCTGACCCCCAGTAATCAACTGGCCACCCTGTGCCAGAGCATCACTTAACAGACCTGATATACGACCATGATGGGCAGCATTGGCTATCTGACAGTAATCATCATTCGCCAGCGCCTCTTCATCCAAACCATATTGGCGACCAATATAGGTCTTTAACTCGGCAATTAACATGTCCTTCACCGCCTCATCCACATAGAGGTAATCCGGAGCAATACAGGTCTGGCCATTATTGCTAAATTTACCAAAGGCAATGCTGCGGGCAGCCTTGGCAATATTGGCTGTCTTATCGACAATCACCGGGCTCTTACCCCCCAGTTCAAGGGTGACCGAAGTCAGGTTTTTAGCCGCAGCGGCCATAACCAGCTTGCCCACCGCCGGACTACCGGTAAAAAAGATATGATCAAAAGGCAGGCTAGTCAGATAGGTGGATACCTCGGCGGTACCCTCAAATAGCGCCACCTCTTCCGGGCTAAACGCCTCGGCGACAATCTCGCTGATCACTTTGGACATATGGGGTGTCATTTCAGAGGGCTTAATAATGACTGTATTGCCCGCAGCAATCGCCGACATCATTGGCCCAAAGGTCAGATTAAACGGATAGTTCCATGGAGAAATAACTAGGCTTGTGCCCTTGGGCTCAACAATAATTTTTGACGAGGTGCCGAGCATCGACAATGAGGCTCTAACCGGCGTGGCTTTCATCCACTTCTTAAGGTGTTTGCGGATATGGGCAAGGTCGGAGACCACGACCATAATCTCGCCCATATCCACTTCCGCTTCCGGCTTGCCAAAATCTGCGGCGGCCGCTGCGTACATCTTGGCATAGGAGGCTTTAAAGACTT
The DNA here is from genome assembly GCA_029238255.1 of Porticoccaceae bacterium. Taxonomy (GTDB): domain Bacteria; phylum Pseudomonadota; class Gammaproteobacteria; order Pseudomonadales; family Porticoccaceae; genus HTCC2207. The sequence goes on from JAQWGK010000074.1 coordinate 9,523, forward strand.
TTTCAAAGCGTGCCAGCACTTCAAGGCGCTGAGCGCAGGTCGACTTGCGCAGCTTAAGAGCCTGTGCCTTTTGCGAGGCGAATGTATGGTCTATCGCGCTTTTATCCAAAGTACTGATTTCAAAATTATTCATGGACCCCTCCCTGATAAATTTATTTTTTTAAGTCATGCTGTTTTTAATCTTGCCTTGCTGCAAGTCTATTCAATCCATTCCAATCCAATCAATAGTGCGGAGGTCTCTCCCCCTGCTGCAGGTCGCCCTCGGCAGCGCTATCCTGCAATGTTTCCAAACGCTCAAGCAGTGAACGATGGGCCTTGGTCAATGAATCAATATCCTGTTGCTGACGGAAGATTTCATCATTTAACTCAACATTGCTCATTTCCAGATAGGCGAGCTTTTCCTCTAACTGATCAAATTTTTCCTGGATAGCGGGCTCGATTGGTTGTTCAGACATTATTTATGGCATTCCTGTTTTTTTATTTTCCTACTACTCATCCGCAAACCATAACGGAAATGGCTTATAATTTCCTGCTTAAATTTTGAGTAGCAACATGATCCCTTCATCCCTTGATTACGGCCCCCTATTTTGCTGGCTGGAAGAATCTGACCTCAGCGAATGGGGACAGCAACTTCCGGAGCTTATCGCCCACCAACTGCGTCGCGAGCGCTGGGGGGATATGCCCGAATGGGAGGAAACCCTACGACGCCTTCCAGAAGTAGATCCGCTGCATATAGACCTTAACAATGGTGTGCAGATTGGTGATATCAGTCTGATGGATAAGGGCCGTCGGCTGGCACTGCAAGCCACATTGATGGGACTGCATCCCTGGCGCAAAGGCCCCTACAATTTATTTGGCATGCATCTGGATACCGAGTGGCGCTCCGACTGGAAATGGGATCGGGTTCTGCCCCATCTGGCACCGCTTAAAGGACGCACTGTTCTGGATGTAGGTTGCGGCAACGGCTATCACTGCTGGCGTATGCTCGGCGCCGGTGCAGAGCGAGTGGTTGGTATCGACCCCTCGGCTAAGTTTGTATTCCAGTTTTACGCCATCAAACAGTTTGCCGGAAAGCAGTTGCCGGTCGACGTATTGCCTCTGGGTATAGAGCATATGCCGGAAAATATGGCCGCCTTCGACACCGTCTTTTCGATGGGCATTCTCTATCACCGCCGCTCACCCATGGACCATCTGCGCGAACTTCGTCAGCTATTAAAGCCCGGCGGACAGCTGGTACTGGAAACGCTGGTTATTGAAGGCAATGAAGATCAGCTATTAGTCCCTGAGGGTCGCTACGCAAAAATGCCCAATGTCTGGTTTCTGCCCTCGGCGGATATGTTAATTAACTGGATGAAAAAGAATGGCCTTAAAAACCCACGCATGGTTGATATCAGCACCACTAGCATTGAAGAGCAGCGCTCGACCGAGTGGATGAAATTTGAATCCCTGCAAGATTTCCTCGACCCCAATGATCCGGCAAAAACCGTTGAAGGTCATCCCGCGCCGATTCGCGCAGTATTTGTTGCTGAGGTACCCCAATAAACATATACAACAGAATTAAGTGCTACATTTAATCCACTAAGTATTAACAAACAAAATGTATCAACAAAAAAGTGTATTAACAATCAAAAGGAAGAGCCATGAACAGGGTAATAATCAGCATCGCGATGATTTTTTTAGTTCTCTCTACAGCCTGCACCAACACCACAGGTAAAACGCCGATCGAAAAGCGTCAGGCAATTATCGATATGCGCAATCAGGTGCTCAAGGACCTCTACAAAGTCAAACCCGATGTCAAAGCGCAGATCAACAGCGCTGAGGGCTACGGGGTGTTCAGCAATGCCAATATCAACCTTGTTTTCGCCAGTTTCGGTGGTGGTCACGGCGTAGTTCGCGATAACCAAAGCGGTAAAAACACCTTTATGAAAATGGGTGAAGCGGGCCTTGGACTGGGTATAGGCGCCAAAGACTTTAGAGTGATATTTGTCTTTCACAGCCGCGTTGCCCTCACTCAATTTGTCGACACAGGCTGGGCCTTTGGCGTTAATGCAGATGCAGCGGCCAAGGCCAGTGAAAAAGGGGGCGCGGTTGGCGGTGAAGCGACCTTTGACAATATCACTGTCTACCAACTGACCGAATCAGGACTGGCTCTTCAGGCAACAGTAAAAGGCACCAAGTTCTGGCAGGACAGCGAACTCAACTGATACTGGACGCTCAATACTATGCAACAGATATTGATTGCCCAGCGATTTTGCGGGCCGCCCAACTCGGGCAATGGGGGTTATAGCTGTGGACTGTTAGGTAAAAATATTTCCACAGCCTGCCGAGTTCGACTTCACCAGCCACCGCCGCTCAACAGGGCTCTTAAGGTCACTAATACCAATGGCCAATGGCTTTTAAAAGATGGCGACCAACTGATAGGTTCAGCACAGCCCACAGAGCTAACACTGACCCCGCCTACTCCGCCAACCATTGAACAGGCTCGCAGCGCAGAAAAATATTATCGCGGACATACTCAACACAGTTTTCCCACCTGCTTTGTCTGTGGCCCCAAGCGCGCAGAGGGCGATGGATTACGGCTCTTTTGCGGCCCAGTCGAGGGACGAGAAATGGTTGCCTGCAGTTGGCAGCCCCACACAGATTTTCTCGATGACGCAGGTAATGTGGAAGAGGAATTTATCTGGGCTGCCCTCGACTGCCCTAGCTACTTCGCTCTTAATTCAGATAAAACCTGTCTGTTAGGACAGATGACTGCGGCCATAGATAAGCCCGTAGCAGGTGATCAAAGGCTTATTATCTATGCTTGGGAACGCTCTATTGATGGCCGCAAACATTATTCTGCAGCCGCCCTCAGCACGAGCGATGGTGAGGTACTGGCTCGCGCTGAACATCTATGGATAGAACTAAAACAGTAAAAATAAACGGAGCAGGAAACGTTACACTGCAATAACCTCTTCTGCCGCCACATAGGGATAATTCAATGCCTCGGCCACTGCCTTATAGGTCACCCTACCACTGTGAACATTAAGACCATTCTGCAAGTTCTTATCAGTTAGCAAGGCGTTAACCGGATCATCCGCCAATGCCAACGCATAGGGCAATGTCGCATTATTCAGCGCCATGGTCGACGTGCGCGCCACACCTCCGGGCATATTGGCCACACAATAGTGCACCACATCATCGACTATATAGGTGGGATCCTGATGGGTTGTTGCCTGAGAAGTTTCAAAACAGCCCCCCTGATCAATCGCCACATCTACTACCACCGCCCCTTTTTTCATGCGACTAATAATATCTCGGGTCAGCAGTTTCGGCGCCGCAGCGCCAGGAATCAGCACGGCTCCAATCACCAGATCAGCCTCAAGGGCATACTCTTCGATTGCCGCCACCGTGGAATAAACACAGCGCGCCCGCCCCTCATATTTTGCATCCAGTTGACGCAAACGGGGAATCGAGCGATCGAGAATCGTTACATCAGCACCCATACCCACCGCCATTGCCGCCGCATTATCACCGACCACCCCGCCACCAATCACCAAAACTTTAGCCGGAGCAACACCGGGAACACCACCGAGTAAAACCCCGCGACCACCCTGAGCCTTCTCCAAATGATAGGCCCCCGCCTGCACTGACATACGCCCGGCCACCTCAGACATAGGTGCCAGCAGAGGCAACGCCCCCTGATTATCAGTTACCGTTTCATAAGCGATACAGATAGCGCCGGATTGAATTAACAGCTCCGTCTGCTTAGGGTCTGGCGCCAGATGCAGGTAGGTATAGAGAATTTGCCCCTTGCGGAGCATCGCGCATTCAACCGGCTGCGGCTCTTTAACCTTAACAATCATATCCGCCGCCGCAAAAATCTCAGCAGCACTATCGACGATTTCAGCACCAGCAGCACGATATTCTGCATTGGAAAAATCAATCGCCGCACCGGCATCGACCTCAACCATGACCCTGTGCCCTCGGGCAATCAGCTCCATCACCGACGATGGCGTTAAACCAACCCGATACTCATGATTCTTAATCTCTTTGGGAACACCAATTAACATAGTTCAACCCCTTTAATGACAACCGCAATCAATATTAATTAATGTAATTTTAGGATTAACCGTGAATATTTCTTATTTAAATCCCATTATTATTAGAGTATTTTTCTATTATTAGACTTTAAACAGGATATTTTATAGCCATGAAATCAAACGAGACTTCTAATATCGGCAATATCAGCAAAATAGACCGCAATATTCTGCGTCTACTGCAAAAGGATGGGCGTATCAGTTACACCGATCTCGCCCGAGAAGTGGGCCTCTCAGTGACACCCTGTATTGAGCGGATTAAACGACTAGAGAAGAATGGCTATATTGAGGGCTATACTGCGAAGCTAAATCCCGAGCTATTAGATGCCGGACTTGTGGTGTTTGTACAGATACGCCTCAACCACACCTCACAGGAAAATTTCGAAGAATTTCGCCATTCAGTGATGAGCCTGCAAAATGTCCAGAGCTGCTTTCTGGTGTCAGGTAACTACGACTACCTAATAAAAGCCAGAGTCGCCGATATGAGCGCTTATAGAGAGTTATTAGGCCATAGTATTCTCAGACTTCCGGCGGTCAAAGAATCCACCAGTTACGTAGTGATGGAAGAGTTAAAAGAAACTATGGACATTCCAATCTCCTACGCTTAAAAATCCATTAAAAACTGTTAATTCAGCGACGGCAGTTGTTGACTCAACCGTCCCGCTCACCTATAGTACGCGACCTCAGAAATGAGACCTAAATGCACTCGTAGCTCAGCTGGATAGAGTACCCGGCTACGAACCGGGCGGTCGAAGGTTCGAATCCTTCCGAGTGCACCATATACGAAAAAACCCCATCGCTTGCGATGGGGTTTTTTCGTATATGGCACACGACGGAGTGTGAGAACCTTCTGTTCGACTAATTCCGCTCCAGCGGAATTTGGATCGAGCCACAAAGTGGCGAAGCCCCTAAGAAGTTAAAACACCTCAATCACAACCACCCTTACTCAAAACCCAACAACAACTCCCCCAACTCCTC
>JAQWGK010000005.1 GCA_029238255.1 Porticoccaceae bacterium
ACCTATGAGCTGATGCAGCGCGGCGAGACCACCGCTGTATTCCAGCTTGAATCCCGGGGTATGAAAGAGCTTATTCGCAAGCTCGGCCCTGACCGCTTTGAAGATATTGTCGCACTGGTAGCCCTGTTTCGCCCGGGCCCACTGCAGTCCGGTATGGTCGATGACTTTATCAACCGTAAAAAGGGTAATGCGGAAGTCAGCTACCCCCATTCCCAGTACCAGCACGAATGCCTAAAGCCCGCCCTTGAGCCCACCTACGGCATTATTCTCTATCAGGAGCAGGTCATGCAGATCGCTCAGGAGATGGGTGGTTATACACTGGGTGGCGCTGACTTGCTGCGTCGTGCCATGGGTAAGAAAAATCTCGATGAGATGGCCAAACAGCGGGACCTGTTTTTACAGGGCGCAATAGAAAAAGGTTTTGAAAAAGACCTTGCCTCAAATATTTTCGATCTGATGGAAAAGTTTGCCGGCTATGGTTTTAATAAATCCCACTCCGCGGCCTATGCACTGGTTGCCTATCAAACCGGCTGGTTAAAATGCCATTATCCGGCTCAGTTTATGGCCGCGACTATTTCATCGGATATGGATAAAACCGACAAGGTTGTTACCTTTATCGATGAATGTAGAGATATGGGACTGGAGTTACTGCCACCAGATGTGAACCGCGGCCAGTTCCAGTTTAGTGTCGACGAGCAAAACAATGTTATCTACGGCCTCGGCGCGATTAAGGGCCTGGGTGAGGGCCCGGTCGAAAATATACTGGCAGCCCGCAATGAGGGTGGCCCATTTAAAGATATCTTTGATTTCTGTGCTCGGGTTGATGGGCGCAAGGTCAATAAGCGTGCTCTGGAAGCACTGATTCGCAGTGGCGCCTTTGATGAAATTGGCCCAGAGGGTGAAATCGGCTATCGCCGTGCAGTGATGTTGGCGGCGATGGAAGAGGCGGTCAAACTGGCTGAACAGCATGCGCGCAACACCAGCAGTGGAATGGGTGATCTGTTTGGTGAGTCGATCGTTGAAAGCGCGTCGGATATTAATTACAACAGCTATAACGCGGCACGAACCCTGTCGCCCAAAGAGCGCCTTAATGGCGAGCGCGACACTCTGGGTCTCTATCTGACCGGTCACCCGATCGATGAGTACCAGAAGGAGTTGTCGCAGATGCATCCGAACCGTATATCGGGTCTGCGTCCGGGTAAAAACAGTATCACTGTCTCGGGCATGGTTGTTGGAATGCGTATTATGAAGAATAAGCGCGGTGAGAACTTTGCCTTCCTGACACTGGACGATAAGAGTGGTCGACTGGAAGTCTCTGTATTTGCCGAGAAGTACAATGCCTATCGCGAGATTCTGGTAAAAGATGCGCTGTTGGTGGTTCAGGGCGGGGTTTCAGAGGACAGCTTTACCGGTGGCCTTAAAATGCTCGCCGAATCTATACAGTCAATCTATGAAGCGCGCTGCAGTAAAATCAGCAATCTGGAACTGATGGTCACTGGCGACCCGGATAATGATGGTTGGGTTGATCGTCTGCACAATAGTATTAATCCCTATTTGGAGGGTAATTGCCGTCTTAAGATCGATTACACCCTGCCCAGTGCGCGAGGTAATTTACGGCTTGGCAGTCAGTGGCGTGTTCAGCCCCGGGATGAGTTAATAAGCCGCCTGCGCGAAGAATTTGGCAAAAACAGTGTCACCCTGAACTATGATTAAGAAGCTGATTAAGTCAGTTTGATACAACAGACAACTAGCGTAGATTTTTATAAGTGGTAGAATGCGCGCAGCCCAAAATTTGGAAAAACACGAGAATTCCATACCCATGAATTTGAACTATCTCTCTTTTGAACAGCCGATAGCTGAGCTTGAAGCCAAGATTGAAGAATTACAGTTGGTCGGTAATGACAATGAACTGAATATTGCCGACGAAGTAACCAAATTACGCGATAAGTCACAGAAGTTAACTGAAGGCATTTATGCCAAGTTAACCCCCTGGCAGATCGTTCAGGTTGCTCGCCACCCTCAGCGTCCCTATGCTCTGGATTATATTCAGCGAATTTTTACCGACTTTGAAGAGATGCACGGTGATCGCCACTTTGGTGATGACAATGCAATCGTCGGTGGCGTTGCCCGTCTCAATGGCAAGCCGGTCATGGTTATCGGTGAAGAGAAGGGTCGTGGTGTCAACGACAAGGTCATGCGCAACTTTGGTATGCCTAAGCCGGAGGGCTACCGCAAGGCTCTGCGTCTGATGGAGACTGCCGAGCGCTTTAAACTGCCGGTGATCACCCTTATTGACACCCCGGGCGCCTATCCGGGTATCGATTCTGAAGAGCGCAATATCTCTGAAGCTATCGCCCGCAATCTGGCGGTAATGTCACGGCTTAAAACCCCGATTATCTGCACTGTAATAGGTGAGGGTAGTTCTGGTGGTGCACTGGCAATTGGTGTCGGTGATAAGCTCAATATGCTCCAGTACAGCACTTACTTTGTTATCTCTCCCGAGGGCTGCGCCAATATTATCTGGAAGACCAGTGAAAAAGCACCGCTGGCCGCTGAAGCTATGGGTGTTACCTCTGGCAATCTCGAGCAGCTGGGTATTGTCGATCAAACTATCCCTGAGCCAATGGGTGGCGCACACCGAGATATTGAAACCATGTGCACCACATTGAAGGATAGCCTGAGCAGTCAGCTTGAAGAGTTATCTGCTGTGCCTGTAGATCAGTTATTGGAAAAGCGTTTTGAGCGTCTTATGTCCTATGGTCAGCCGGACTAGCTGCGAGAATTTCTGTTAATAGCAGAGCAAAAAAAACCGCGCTCTCAAAGGCGCGGTTTTTTTTCGTCGGCTAATTCCTAACTGGATTAGTTTTCGACCAACAGTGAAATTGCCGCCAGTGCTTCCGGATCTTTAGACTTAAGTTTGTTGGCTATATGGTGCTGAAAGAAATAGCGGAAGTCTTCGCAGTTGTCGGCTTCAAATAGACAGCTATCGCCGGGCAGTACCGGTGTGTTGTAAATTTTGCTGTCGTCAATCAGCATCGCGGAAACAGTTCCGTCCTGAAGTAATCTCCAGCTCACCACTTCCTTGAGGGTAATGCTCTTAAACTTATCTGCGGAGAGTACAGCATGGGTTCCGATGGTATCGGGAATCTCCTGAACAATTTCCATTTCCGAATCGCACTGGTACTCGTAGTAGTCGGCAGCGGTCTCCAGTTCGACTATTTTGTGCAGCGGCGCATTGTAGAAAAGCTCATCGACACCCTCGTCGTAATAACCCTGCCACTGGCCATTTAGAGGGTCATTTATCTCGTCACAGGCAATTAGCTGATCGAGCCATGGAACCAGTCCGACAACTTCGCCACTGGAGCGCAGTCCCCAGGCCAGAACCTTGATTGAAAATAATTTGTCCTGATTCTCAGAGTTGCAGTAGAGCATCTCGAGACCATCCAGTTCAGGGGCGATACGAATAAGTTTATTGCTGAGGTTTTCGGAGAGTGGCTTGCGAGTAAAAATATCGATTACGTTGTCGTGAGAATGAGAGTTCATTGAGTTAGACATCGATGTGGACATAGGTTACATCTCCTTATCTGGGGTAGATCTGGGTTGGAAGGAAACCCTTATGTAATAGTTATAGTGCATGGTTTACTGCTTGTGAAACTCTTGCCGCACCTGATTACAACTCTTGCTCTGTTTTTAACTGGTAGTTACCAGAACAATTAATACACAACATAAGGTACCCCAGAATATTAAAAAGCACAACACTTTGTGCTGTATAACTAAAACGTCTATATAATCGCGCTTTCAGGACAGTTTTAAATACCGCTGTTTTCGGGTTTTGAACTGTTTAGGTTTTAGGGATGGAATGTGGTGAGTCAACGTTTGGCAGAAGAAGAAAAGCAGCGCTTAAAGGCCGTTATTGCCATTTTCGATAAGCTGTTCGCCCAAGAGTTTAATACCAGATTACTGGGCGGCGCTGCCGAGCCTGTCTATATACCTGCAGGGTATCCCTATCAGTCTGAAAGTAACTCAGTTGCCGACACCTGCGATTACCATAGACTCTATTTTCGCGAAGATTATTTTTCCAGTGCCCTCCATGAATCCGCTCACTGGTGTATCGCTGGAGCCGAGCGCCGCCTTAAGGTGGATTTTGGCTACTGGTACAATCCCGATGGTCGCAGCCAACAGCAGCAGTCAATTTTTGAGCAGGCTGAGACCAAGCCCCAGGCACTAGAGTGGATGTTTTCGTCAGCCTGTGGGCAGAGCTTCAGAATAAGCGCGGATAATCTCGATGGGGATCTGGGTGCCAGTGCAGAGTTTACTCGGGCCGTGCTTGAGCAGGTTCATCACTGGTGCGGTGATAGCCCTATGCCGCCTCGAGCAGAGTTGTTACTAGATGCACTGGCCAATCATTTTGGGTTAAAAGATTACCGCTGTTCAGAGCAGTATCAGCAGGCTAAAATTGCCTAAATCCTATTCAAGGAACTAACAAAAGAGAAGACACGCAGGAGCGCAGAGAAAAACCTATGCAAGCTTATTTAATAGATTCATCCATTTATATATTTCGCAGCTATTTTACGCTGCCAGATAATTGGCACGCTGTGGATAGCGGGCATCCGACCAATGCAGTCTATGGCTTTACCGGTTTTTTGCTGGATCTTTTGCGCAATAAAAACCCCGAGCATCTTTTCTGTGCCTTTGATGAAAGTCTGCGCAGCGGGTTTCGTCATCAGCTCTGTCCCGATTATAAAGCCAACCGTGAACTGCCCGATGAAGCCTTGGCGTTTCAGTTAAATGCTTGCCGTCAGCTGTGTCGAGTACTGGGTATTACAGAGATGGCTTCGAATACCTATGAGGCGGACGATTTAATTGCCGCGGTGGCGCAGAATGCACGCCGGGATAATGCCCAGCCAGTGGTTGTTACCCGAGATAAAGACCTGACCCAGATAATTGAATCCGATGATTTGTATTGGGATTTTGGCAAGGCACCGCCAAAGACTCAGCGTCAGGTTGAAAAAGATCTGGAGCTTGGCTGTCAGCAGATGGCTGACTTTCTCGCCCTGACCGGAGATAGCAGTGATAATATTGCCGGTGTCCCCGGGGTCGGTGCTAAAACAGCCAAACAGTTGCTGATGCACTATGCGGATGTTGAGACTATTCTTGAGCATCTGGATCAGCTTCAGGATCTACCTATTCGCGGTGCAGGAAAGCTGGCTGATAAGCTCGATAACTGTCGACAGCAGCTATTGTTGTCGCGACAATTGGCCACCATAGTGACTGATATTGAAGAGGCACCGAATCTGTCGCAGATCAGCTGGCAGGGTATTCATCTGGATGCCTTCGAGCTATTTTGTGATGAAATGGGTTTTGCCAATAGTTTTAAAGATCGCGCTCAACAGTTGCGCGCGCGATCGACAGAACCTGTTTGGTAAAAAGTTCTTAAGTAAAAGTTCTTAAGTAAAAGTTCTTAAGCAAAAGTTCTTAGATAAAAGTTCTTAGATAAAAGTTCTTAGGTAGAAAAACAGCTTTCTGATAAAGCTTACAATCAAATAAAAAAGACTAAGGGGGATTACAGGCTGAAAATCGTAGCTGACCAAAATATGCTGATGGTTGACGAATTATTTGGTCGGCTGGGCACTATTGACTATATCCCGGGTCGTGAGATCAGTGCGGCGGATGTTGCCGATGCGGATATGCTGCTTGTTCGCTCGGTGACTCGCGTTGATCAAGCCCTGCTGGAGGGCTCCTCGGTTACCTTTGTGGGTTCTGCCACTATAGGCACAGACCATGTGGACCAGGCTTATTTAAAGCAGCAGGGCATACGCTTTGCCCATGCCCCTGGCTGCAACGCCAATGGGGTGGTTCAGTATGTGCTGTCGGTATTATGTAATCTGCAGCCGGACTGGCTGAACTGCACTGTGGGTATTGTTGGCTGTGGTAATGTCGGCGGCAGGCTCTATCGCACCCTGCGCAGTCTCGGTGTTAGCTGTCAGGTCTATGACCCATTTCTTAATCTCGCAGATAATTCAGATCTTGTTGAATTTGAGTCGCTGCTCGGTGCCGATATTATCTGTGTTCATACGCCCCTCACCACGGAGGGGGAATTTCCCACCGAGCATTTATTTAATCGGGATGTATTGGCCCGTCTTGGTGAAGACTGTCTGCTGATTAATGCCGGTCGCGGGGCGGTGGTGGATAATGGGGCGCTGCTGGAGCTACTGGAAAACGGTTCAGGATTGCGTGTTGCTCTGGATGTCTGGGAGCCGGAGCCAAATATTAATTGTCAGCTGTTGGAGAGAGTGCTAATGGCGACACCTCATATTGCCGGCTACAGTCGCGAAGGCAAAATTCGTGGCACGGAGATGCTTGCTGAAGACTTTTATCAGTGGTGTGAAGCTGCTGGCGAGTATAGAGCGATTAGTGAACAGAGTTCTGCTGTGACCACTAAGGGGCAGAATTTATTCGAGTTTATTTTGGCGGCCTATGATGTGGCGGACGATGATAGGCGTTTGCGTGAGGCTGTTTTGAATAAGTCTGAACAGATTGATTCAGTGGCCCTGAGTTTTGATCGACTGCGTAAGGAGTATCCTCAGCGCCATGAGTTTAGTTATTTTAGCGCTGAGTTCAGTGGTTCTGATGATTCAGGGGAGATACTTGAGCAGGCGCGATTACTGGGCTTTATCTGATTTTTCAATCTGGTTAAATGCATCGACAATCATCGATTCGGTAATCGGCACTTCACGACCCTTATTATCAATAATGGCCGCGCCATTAAGATTTTCTTTATTTAAAACCTTATTATCTAAGAGCTCTTTATTTGAGTGCATTGAATTTGAGCTCTGTGAGTCAGCTGTGGTGTTACCAGCCTCAGGTTTTTCTTTACTCAAAATTTAATACCCTCGTTTTAAACTCGTCTATCGATTAGCTATTGCCTGCACGTCGGCGTTGCAAAAAGGCCGTAAGTCGTTCAATCGCCTCGGTTAACTGTGCCTTATCCGGCAGAAACACAATCCGGAAATGCTGCTTATCGACGCTGTTAAATGCGCTGCCTTGAACCAGCAACACGCGCTCTTCTTTAAGCAGATCAAGAACCATATTTTGATCGTCCACGATGGGGTATACGGCTGGATCCAGTTTTGGGTATAGATACATTGCCGATTTTGGTTTTACACAGCTGACACCGGGAATTTTGGTGATCATATCGTAAGCCAGATCTCTCTGTTCTTTCAGCCTTCCGCCGGGTAGGGTCAGATCATTAATACTCTGATAGCCGCCCAGAGCAGTCTGCACAGCCAGCATTGCAGGAACATTGGCGCAGAGTCGCATCGAAGCAAGCATTTCAAGACCTTCAATATAGCTGCCAGCACGGTGCTTGGCGCCGGATATCACTATCCATCCAGAGCGGAATCCCGCCAATCTATAGGTTTTAGACAGGCCATTAAACGTCAGGCAGAGAACATCCTTTACCAGTGTTGCCAGCGGAATATGCTGAGCGCCATCGTAGAGAATACGGTCGTAAATCTCGTCGGCAAAAACCACTAGATTGTGCTTTTCTGCAAGGGCGACAATCTGTTTAAGATTGTTTTCGCTGTATACCGCACCCGTCGGATTATTCGGGTTAATCACCACGATACCTTTGGTCTGGGGAGTAATTTTACTCTCTATATCGGCAATATCTGGCTGCCAGTCATCGGCCTCATCGCAGAGGTAATGCTTTGGTGTGCCACCGGCCATAGCCACAGCAGCAGTCCACAGCGGGTAGTCAGGGGAGGGGATCAGTACCTCATCGCCATCGTTAAGCAGCCCCTGCATGGACATCACAATTAGCTCACTAACACCGTTGCCCATAATTACATCATCGACCACAACATTTTTAATGCCCTGAGTCTGAGCTGCCTGCATCACGGCTTTACGGGCGGCAAACAGACCTTTCGAATGGCAGTAACCCTGCGCATTGCGAAGATTGTGAATCACATCGTGCATGATTTCATCGGGCGCATCCAAGCCAAAGGCACCGGGGTTGCCAATATTTAATTTAATAATTCGTTGGCCTTCCTCTTCAAGCAAGTTAGCATGGTCGAGGACAGGGCCGCGGATGTCGTAACAGACATTGGCAAGTTTGTGAGACTTTTGTAATTCAGTCATTGTTCTGATCATTTTATAAGAGTGGCGAATAGACCGCTTATTGTAGCTAAACATATCAGGGTAGGGGGAGTTTTAATGAAATTAATAAACTGGCTGGGGCTGGTGACATTTATTGGTGGTGTACTTGCCACGCTGGGACATCGATTTGGCTTCTTGTCACACCGTATTGCCCTTGTGATTTTTGTTATAGCGCTGGTTTGCTGCACGTTCATCATGATTGCCGGCCTGATTATGCTGGCTTTATCGCTGTATAGAAAACAACCTCTTCAGACTGAGTTAATACCATTGGTGTTGGCCTGTGCGGTATTTCCCATAATGGCTTTTAGTGGTGTGGGCACGGCTGCTTTTAAGGCGCCTATGATTCATGATATTACTACTGACACCAATAATCCGCCGGTATTTAAGTATATTCTGGCCAGTGATGGGCATCGTGATAACTCGCTTATCTATCCGGGACCTGAGGTCAGCGCTTTACAGAAAGCCGCCTATCCGGATATCAAAACATTTGTCAGTCAGTTGCCACCGAGGCTGGTTTACCAGCAGTCAATTTTTACCGCCAGCTTAATGGGTTGGGAAATTATTGCTAAAGATTCAAAAAGTCTGCGCTTTGAGGCGATTACTAAAACGCCTCTGTTTGGTTTTGTCGACGATATAGTGATTAGAATAACCCCAATCAAGGATGGAGGCAGTGCGGTAGATATGCGCTCCCTATCGCGGGTTGGGGTATCAGACTTGGGCACTAATGCCAAGCGTATACGCAGTTTTTTTGCCGAGTTAGAGCCAGTGCTGGAGCAAGAATTAATAAATCTGCAATAGTCTGAAAATAAGCGCTTATTAGGCTTGACAGTATCCGGTCAGCTACTTATTATGCGCGCCTCCTAGCCAATCACGTCCCGTTCGTCTAGAGGCCTAGGACACCGCCCTTTCACGGCGGTAACAGGGGTTCGACTCCCCTACGGGACGC
>JAQWGK010000012.1 GCA_029238255.1 Porticoccaceae bacterium
TGTGAGCAACCAGTGTGCGCCCCTCCAAATAACCGAGCAACTGCTCAGCAATCTCGGCAAATAGCGGTGCGCCGTAGAGCATGCTTGGAGAAATGCCGGTAAGTTTCTGGATAAATGGCGGCAGCTTGGTTTCAGGGTCGATAAAGGACTGCCAGCGCTCAATCACCTCACCCTGCTCAATCACCAGCAGACCAATTTCAATCACTCGGTTATAGGTCGCTTTACCGCCAGTGGTCTCGAGATCGAGCAAGACCATTTTTTCGGGAAAGCCCTTCGAGAGCAGTGGGGGTGTTTCGTTATCCAGCCAGTTTAATTGCATGGGGGTATTTTTATGCCATTGAGTTTTTGTTTACGTCGGCGGTCTGGCAGACGATCAATTGTATTTAAATAGGACTATAATCGCGTTTTTTCTTGCAGGCGCGCTCTTGGTTACAAGAGGCCTGTTATAAAGGAACCCTGGCCAAGTTGTTAAAAAGTATGTCCGATCTGGTAGAGAAAAGTATTCGCGATTGGCTACAGACATTTATTGTCGAGCTAAATCTATGCCCCTTTGCGCGCCCAGTGGCGGCATCTGAGGCATTGCGTATTAGCGTCTGTGAGTCCGGGGATCTCAATCAGCTGACTCAGGCCTTTTTAACCGAGTTGGATTTAATTCAGCAGAGTTCCGAGCAGGATATAGCCACAACCCTGTTAGTTATGCCCAATGGGTTGGCGAGTTTTGATGATTATTTAATGTTTCTCGACAATGCCGAGGCGCTTATTGAAGAGCTGGGTTTGGATGGCACTATCCAGTTGGCCAGTTTCCATCCCGAGTATCTGTTTGATGGCGAAGACGAGCAGAGTGCCAGCCACTTTAGCAATCGCTCGCCCTATCCGGTGATTCATTTTCTTCGTGAAGAAATGCTCACTAGTGCACTGGATGAATTTCCCAATCCCGAGCAGATTCCACTGCGCAATATCAGCACCCTGGAAAAAATTGGCCGCGCGGAAATTGAATTGCGCTGGCAGAAATTAAAAGGGGATTCTGTTCAGTGAACAAACCTGATGTAGTGATTATTGGTGGCGGTGCCGCCGGTCTATTCTGTGCCTTTACCGCCGGTCAGCGCGGTCTGTCGGTGCTGGTTTTAGATAGCAGTAATAAAGTCGGCAAGAAAATTTTGATGTCCGGGGGTGGTCGCTGCAACTTCACCAATCTGGATATCACCCCGGAAAACTATCTGTGCAATAACCCGCACTTCTGTATCTCTGCTTTAAATCGTTACAACCAGTGGCAGTTTATCGATATGGTTGAGCGCCACGGTATTGCCTACCACGAGCGCAAACACGGCGAGCTATTTTGCGATGAGTCGGCAAAAGATATTCTCGCCATGCTGTTGGATGAATGTCAGCAAGCCGGTGTGGTGATTAAAACCAAATGTGAAATTAAGACGGTTGCCGCCTCGGAGCAGGGGGGTTATAGCTTGCAGACGTCCAGTGGAAACTATCAGTGCAAGTCGCTGGTGATTGCGACTGGCGGGCTATCTATTCCGACTATGGGCGCCTCTGGATTTGGCTATCAGCTCGCCGAGCAGTTTGGTTTAAATCTGCTGCCGCGCAGTGCCGGTCTGGTGCCTTTTACCTTTAGTGACGGCATTAAGCAGATATCGGAAAAGCTCTCGGGTCTGGCCGTGGATGTGGAGATGTCGGTTAATGGAATTAGCTTTCGCGAGAACCTGCTGTTTACCCATCGCGGTATTAGCGGCCCGGCGGCGCTGCAGTTATCGAGCTATTGGAAGCCGGGGCAAACCATCAGCGTTAATTTACTGCCTGATCTCAATAGTCAGGAATTGCTGCTCGACTATAAGAAGACCAGCGCCAAAAGTCTGTTGCGCAATCTTTTAGCCCAGCATCTCTCCAAAGGTCTGGTGTTGGAATTGCAGAGCCTCTACTGGCCTAAATATGCCGAGACAGCAATAGCGGAAATTCCCGATGCGGTCCTATTGGCTGTGGCCAAGCACTTAGAGGAGTGGCAGCTAAAACCCTCGGGAACTGAGGGCTATCGCACTGCTGAGGTCACTCTGTGTGGTGTGGATACAGATCAGCTGTCATCTAAAACTATGGAGTGTAAAACTCAGCCGGGGCTGTTTTTTGTCGGTGAGGTGGTGGATGTGACTGGTCACTTGGGGGGTTATAACTTTCAGTGGGCCTGGGCTTCTGGCTATGCTGCTGGGCTTTTTGTTTAGAAGACGCTCAGGGCTTTTTATATAGAAGACGCTCAGGGCTGTTCTTAACAATCAGCCTTGAGCGTCTTCTAAATAAACAGCCTTCTAAATAAAAAGCCCTGAGCCGCTTGTTAAAAAAGCCCTACTTTCTATTAGCTTTAGCCTTTCTGCGTCGAGCGGCAGTTTTTTCCAGTCTGATTTTTTCTCGCTCTTCCTTCTCAGCCCGTAAAACCTCCACCTGCTGCATTTCAATATCAATCACATCCGGTGTTTCAAAGGTAATAGCACCCAGAGTGCCGGCGCGCAGTTCATTGATAAAGATGGTTGAGACTCGTTCCAGATCAACCTGACCGCCGGCGCGCAGACAGCCGCGCTGGGCACCGATAATCTCTAACAGCTCAATCTCTGATTGGGGCAATGTGGAAAACTTAAAACGCTCCTGAAGCAGTTTTGGGTATTTTTGCAGAAGAAATTCCGCGGCAAAAAAGGCCACATCTTCATAGCTAACCGCGGTGTTCTTAATCGCCCCAGTAGTCGCCAATCTGTAGCTGCTATTGGGATTTTCAATCTTCGGCCAGAGGATCCCTGGCGTATCCAACAGCATAATACCGTTGCGCAAGTTAATCTTTTGCTGACCCTTGGTCACCGCCGGCTCATTGCCGGTTTTGGCGATATGACGGCCTGCCAGGCTGTTAATAAGTGAAGACTTACCAACGTTGGGGATACCGGTAACCATGACTAAAGTGTTGCGGCCTTCCTTTTGTGGTGAAAGCTTATTAATCAGGTCTATAACCTGTTTGCTAGGGTCAAAATGCTGCAAATCCAGCGCCATGGTCTTGGTATTATCCTGCTGCTCATAATAATCCTGCCAGACCTTAGTCAGCTCAGGATCGGCGAGATCGCACTTGTTGAGGATTTTGATACAGGGCTTATCGGTAACCAATCCCTGAATAAACGGGTTGGAACTACTAAACGGAATACGCGCGTCCAATACTTCAACAACCAGATTGACCAGAGGCAGCGCCTCAATCATCTCGTTGCTAGCCTTGTGCATATGGCCGGGATACCAATGTATGGACATGCAGTCTCTCAATTAGGTTGGTGAGGTTAGGAAAATAGCATTTGTGGTTAGCCGGTCATTATACGCGCAAAGTCGTGCTTGCATTCAGCCCTAAATATAATGATCATCGAATACTATAAAACATAATAAAAAAGATAAATTTTTGACTACTCGAACTGGCTATCCAACCCAAGCATTCACGCTTAGAGCAGTTGCTGTAAGCACCGCTGTCGCCCTGTATCTAAAATTTCTCCTGCCGGCCACCGCCGGGCTTTTCTATGAGCTCTATCATCTGCTATCGATCAATGCGCTCTACTCGGTCTACATTGGTTTTAAAGTTTCCGCAGTCTATTTTGCCCAGTGGTCGGGACAGAATCTGGCGCTTGCGGTGCTGTGGATACTGGTCAGTCTGTTGGTCTATTGGAAAAACCACCGCCGCAGCCGGCTTAGTAGCCAACTGGAGCGAAAATCCTAATGAATCGCCGTCAGTTTATTGAATTTACCTCGCTGATACTCGCCGGTGGCAGCCTGCCCCTTAAAGCCCATTCCGCTGAGTATCAGCAGCAACTGTTTGCGCTGGGAAAAAACTTTATTCAACAACCGGTCAATATTTTTACCCCGGCGCAGCGTCAATTAGTGCGCCGACTAGTAGAGATTATTATTCCGCGCACAGATACCCCCGGGGCACTGGATGCCAAAGCCGACCACTTTATTGAATTAACGGTTGCTCACTATATGAACCCGCAAGAGCGCGAAGTATTTGTTAGCGGGTTAGATGGGCTTCAGGTGGGTGTTTTGGGAGCGAAAAGCTTGGATAAGAGCTTGAAAGAAAAGAGCTTGGAAGAAAAGAGCTTGGAAGAGCAAATAGTAGAACGCCTGATTCAACAGCTTACCGAACTCGAAGAACGCCACTCAGATGCCCCCTGGTATCAGCTCGGTAATCGAGTCGGCAATGGCTTTGATAGCAGCGCACCCTTTATCTGTCAGTTAAAAGAGCTAACAGTAGTAGGCTTCTTTATGTCCGAAGTCGGTGCCACTCAGGTACTGCGCCATAACCCCATGCCCGGAAATTTTGATGGTGAAACCCCACTGGCCACAGATCAGCCAAGCTGGGCGCGCAATCGGCCGGGAGATTACTCATGATCGATAAATCCTACGATGCGATTGTGGTCGGCTCCGGCATTACCGGCGGCTGGGCCGCCAAAGAGCTTACCGAAAAAGGCCTAAAGGTACTGCTGCTCGACCGCAGCCCCGATGTAAAACATGGTGTCGACTACAAAGGCGAACATGTGCCGTCGTGGAAGCTGCCCTTTTATGGCAAAGACGAACGCCAGCTAAATCAGCGCGACTATTTTATAAGCCAGCACTCCGGGGTAATGGATGCCTCAAATCGTCATCTCTTTAACAATGACCGCCAAAATCCCTACCAATACGACACCCAAAAGCCCTTTCAATGGATTCGTGGTGGCGGTGTAGGTGGGCGCTCACTTCTCTGGTATCGCCAGTGCTACCGTTTTAGTGAAGCGGATTTTAAGGCAAATAACCAAGATGGCCACGGTAGTCGCTGGCCAATTGGCTATAGCGATCTGGCACCCTGGTATGACTATGTTGAAGACTTTATCGGTGTCAGCGGACAGGCCGAAGGGCTCGAGCAGCTGCCGGATGGCAAGTTTTTGCCGCCAATGAAAATGTACGGTATCGAGAAAACCGTTAAACAGCGGATCGAGAAAAAGATACCAGAAATCACCATGACCATTGGTCGCACCGCCGTATTAACCGAGAACCATCGCGGCCGCGCCGCATGCCACTACTGCGGCCCTTGCGAGCGCGGCTGTTCCAGTGGCAGTTATTTCAGCACCCAGAGCTCAACACTGCCGGCGGCCCGCGCCACTAACAGACTAACCCTGCGTCCCGACTCCGTGGTTGAGCGATTAGAGTACGATCCCGAGACTAAACGAGTTTCTATAATTCATGTTATTGATGTTAAAAGTGGCGAACGTCTTCAATTTAGCAGCAAAATAGTGTTTTTATGCGCCTCCACCATCGCCTCCACCCAGATACTGCTTAACTCCAGCTCCGAGCATTTCCCCAATGGCATGGCCAATAGCAGCGGCGTACTGGGTAAATACCTGATGGACCATACCACCGGCATTATTGGCTCGGCGGTATTTCTGGATAATCTGGATAACTACTATTACGGCAATCGCCCCAACGGCTTCTATATTCCGCGGTTTAGAAATAACCAAAAGCAGGACAAGGATGCCGAGTTTATTCGCGGTTATGGCTTTCAGGGCAACTCCCTGCGCCCCAACTGGGCGGATATGGCCAATCAAAAGGGTTTTGGCAAGGCCTATAAAGACGCATTAACCAAGCCCGGCAACTACTGGGCCGTCGGAATCGCCGGTTTTGGTGAATGTCTGCCCCACGAGGAAAACCGCGTAACTCTGGATGCCACCAAACCCGACCGCTTTGGTATTCCCCAGGTGCGTGTAGATATGGAATTTAGAGATAACGAACTTAAAGCCCGTGCCGATATGGCCGTTCAGGCGGAGAAAATCTTCCGCGCCGCCGGCGCCGTGTTTTATCAAACCAACTCAGAAACCAACCCGCCCGGCGCCGGTGTTCACGAGATGGGCACCGCGCGAATGGGTGACGATCCCGAGGAATCAGTACTTAATAAATGGAACCAGACTCACGATATCGCCAACCTCTTTGTTACCGATGGCAGCTGTATGGTCTCCTCGTCCTGTGTAAATCCCTCGCTCACCTATATGGCATTAACCGCAAGAGCTTGCGATTACGCGGTTTCACAACTTAAAAAAGGCCTGATTTAATGACAATAAATAAAATCCCCTTTTGGCGCAGAGGCTGGTTTAAAGCAATGGCGCTATTGATCCTAATAACACTTGGCGTACTCGCATTTGCCGCCTACAAATATCAGGCCGCACTGTTTCCAGAGCCCACCTATGATCAGGTAGCCCCACAGCTACCGTCACTTGAGTTAGAGACCAAAATACTGATCTTCTCCAAAACCAATGGCTTCCGCCATCTGGATGCTATCCCCGCCGCGCGAAAGCTATTTGAGAATATTGCGATTAAAAATGGCTGGGACAGTTTCTACACAGAAAATGCCGCCATTCATAACAGTGAAGATCTAGCTCAGTTTGATCTGGTAATCTGGTCCAATGTTAGCGGTGATGTGCTTACCGCAGAACAGAGAGAAGTTTTTAAAGCCTATCTGGAAAATGGCGGTTCGGTTTTAGCCATTCACGGCACTGGCGGCGATCCGGAATACCGCTGGTCCTGGCATCCACAGCAGCTAATTCGAGCCCAGTTTATTGGCCACCCCATGTTTCCGCAGTTTCGAGAAGCCACCATTCATATTGAAGATCACAACCATCCAGCGATGGCGTTTCTGCCCGAGTACTGGCAGCGCGAGGAGGAGTGGTACAGCTTTGCCGAATCCCCCCGCGATAGCGTGACTGTATTAGCCACGGTTGATGAGACCGAGTACGAGGTTAAGGATGAGATTGCCATGGGCGAGGATCATCCAGTGATTTGGCATCATAAAGTGGGTGAGGGCACAGTGTTTTATTCGGCGTTGGGGCATCAGGCCAGTGCTTATGATGAGCCCGAGCATCAGGCGATGTTGGAGGGGGCTATGGTTTGGTTGTTGAAATGACGCTTATCATTGGGTAGGTAAAAATACTTGAACCAATGTAAGTATAACTTTATGGTGTAAATCTTAAACGCCTAACGGAACTCTATTCGCGTTACAGACCAAGGAATGGTGATGACGATCTTGCGGTACTTCTTTTTTAAAATGCTGTTTGAAAAAATGGCATTTCAGTTTATTTCTACAAATCAACGATACCTTTCAAAAAAGTGCACCGGTAATAAAATCGTGCGCTTTAGTTTTAATTCTTTTCTATATTTAAATCAATTAATTAAAAAATATCGAAGTGCCTCTGAGAGCAGATTGTCGGGGTCGATAGTATTCATTATTAGACTATTAGGGCACACAAGATGAACCAGATACAACGGTCAATTTTAGCCTTTTTAGTTGCACCTCTTATTCCTGTGCTAATGCTTAGTTTTTACGTTATGGGTGTTGAAAATTTTGTTCGAGCATTACCTCTAGTTGGGGCTTTCGCATATTTAATAACTCTATTTGTCGCTGTACCAATCTATATATTGATGCTGTTTAAAAGATGGCTAAAGTGGTGGCACTTTGCTTTGGTTGGAATCATACCCTCATTGTCGATAGATATATGGGCATTTTTTATGTCCATGGGGTTAGGAGATGGGTTGGTCTCTCTACGTCAGGGTGATATTGATATTATCGTTGAGGGTAAGCGTACCTTTGAGGGTTACATCTATTTGGTTAAGCGCATGGGGTTTTATTCATTAACAGGTGTTGGTGCAGGGCTACTATTTTGGTATTTGGCGCATGGTCAAAATTCTCGGAAATTGGAGTTAGATTTGAAGTTAAAGGAGTAATACGTCGAATGGTAAAAGATGGAAGAAATTGTATGAAGAAATTTGAGTCTGACCCTAATTTCTACAAAAGGAGCTTGATAAGGGTTCCGATAAAGGACAAGAATCGAGGGAAGAAAATAGTAAAAAATGGTGGAAATTCTGGGGCGAATAAATGCAATAAGTTTAGGCAATTCGCCCGTTAATTAAATTGTCTAAAAAAATGGCAACAACAGACATAATCAACAGCTACAGCGAGAGAACAGGGAAGTGAGTTGAATTTTAGCCATCGTTAAATGGAGGCTAACGTCCAATAACAGGATTGCAGGGAAGTAAGCCTTGCAACCTGCGGTAGCCTGCCAGACAAAGAATCTAGCTGATCTTCCTTTATCTTTTTAGCCATTAACTTCGAGTCTGACCCTATTGTTTTATGAATAAGTATCTAGAATCTACTGAATATATTGATTGGGAAAGCCCAGCTATATTAGCTCAAGCAAAAATACTAGCTGAAGATTCCTCTGCACCCAAAGAAATTACTCGAAAGTGCTTTGAATTTGTCCGAGATGAAATTAAACATAGCTGGGATTACAAGCTAAACCCTGTTACTTATAAAGCGTCAGATGTGCTCAATCATGGCACAGGTTATTGTTATGCAAAAAGCCACCTGCTAGCAGCACTTCTTCGAGCAAATAATATTCCAGCGGGTTTGTGCTACCAACGCTTAACTATTACTGACATTCCCCCATTTTGCTTACATGGTCTAAATGCTGTTTACCTTGAATCTTTTGGTTGGTATCGCATTGATGCAAGGGGTAATAAGCAAGGAGTGTCAGCTGAGTTCTGCCCTCCGGTTGAGAAGTTGGCGTTCCCCATAGCTACGCCAGGGGAAGCGGATTTACCTGAAATATGGGCGGAACCACTACCAATTGTGATTCAAGTACTCAAGCAGTATAAAACCGTTAAAGATGTTGCCAATAATTTGCCAGATGTCGAGCTAGTCACGGCTAACAAGTCAATGTTGTCGGACTCGCTAACGCTCGCCACAAATTGAGGCGTTATGTTTTGCCAAGCCTGAGAATAATATTATCTAAATGAGAGAAATTAATGAGTAATGATCAAGAGGACGTGGAAGTAGGTTCAGATGTTGAACCTACAGCGGCTGAGAGTACTTCTCATATAAAATCGTCGAGAAAAGCATTTTCAAAGCTAGCAACAGAACTCACTGACGATGAGCTTAGCTCTCCGGGCGTGCAAAAAATGCTCTTGGCTGAAATATCGAGGCTGGAATCAGCAGTAATGTACTCTGAGTCATATAAAGACAAGTACCACAATGCTGATAAAGATCGTGAAGTTCTAAAAGAGAAAGAAAAGACTTTCATTTTTTCAGAAATACTTTATTCAGTCAGCCTCACGCTTGGTGCTGCTTTGATAGGCCTAACACCGTCCATAAAAACTAGCGAAGTTTCCCCCGTCATAATTGGGATAGTAGGTTTTCTACTAGTTGGTGGCGCTATCGTTGCTAAGGTGGTGAGAAGATGAAACTAAGCATACGGTTTGTTAAAGAGCACGGAAACCTTAAAAAAGAAAGGATCGTCCTAAAGGCACTTGAAAGCATTGATGTCGGAAACTATATGGTGGCAGACACCACATATATGGATGAGGGTGAGGTATCTAATAAATTACGGCACACTTTCTGGATTCCTGATAAAGAAGTAGATAAAGGTGATCTTGTAGTTATCTATACCAAAGAAGGAAATGACTCAACAAAAAGCAATGAGTCGGGGAATAAAACGCATTTTTTCTATTGGGGTCTTGAACGCACTATTTGGAATAAAGAAGAAGATGCGGCGGCAATATTCTCAATTGCTGATTGGTTTTCTAAAAAGGTATGAACATAACAATTCAAGAAAGCGGGACGCAGCAAAGCTGCGCCCCTTCTTGAGGAGTTAGAAATAAAAAGGAGAAATCAGTATGAAGGTATTTTTAAGCTGGTCAGGAGAGAAAAGTCATAAAGTGGCTTTGGTCTTTCGTGATTGGTTTCCATCAGTTATTCAATCACAAGTGTCACAAAGAATTAGGGTCAAAAGAATTAGGGTCAGACTCGAATTTAAAGGATTAGAGATTTTAGGCAAAGCAGAATTGCCTTAACCACACAGGGAGAATAGTGTTTTTTATGAAGGGATTACTTGAAAAAACCTGGTTCGTTTCATTGGTGATAGGTTTTAGTTTTGTATTAGGTCTATTGTTTTTGGCTCTTTCTAAACTCTACTTTGACGATGAAATATTAATAACAATAACTGGCTTGCTAGGTGCCTATTTAACAATATCTGTTGTGGTCAATATTCTGCACAAATGGATACTACAGCCTTATGTAGACTTAACTCAAAAGAAGGAAATTGAAGGTCTAATTTCTGACAAAATTGATAATCTGATTGAAAATAGCAGGAAGTATGGATTTGATGGATTGGTTGATCAGATTGATTTTCAGGCTATTTTTGATGACCTCAATGAAAATGATACGCTCTGGTGGCTTGATACATTCTCGCCGGGTCATACCGCATGGGAAGATAATATCAAGCAGGCGCTAAAGCGGGGGGCAAATATCAATATGCTTGTTCTTTCGCCAAATGCAGATCATTTAATAAAGTGCCGTGCAGATGAAATCGGAGGGCAATACACTCCCGAAAGATTTAAAAGTGAGATTGAACGTTTTATTGAATATATGGAACATATTGTTTTTGAATCAAGTGGCGAAAAAGGCAATCTTGAAATTAGACTCTATGATGATCTTCTTGCTGTGCCTATGTATATAGTCTCAACTGGCAATAAAGCAAGATTCGCTTATTCAAGCTTTTATCTTAATTCTGCTACAGCAATAAATTTCCCTCATCTAAAGTGGAAAGAAAGTGGTGAGGCAGTAATTGAAATGTTATTCGAATATATCCAATTTAAATGGAATAAAAAAGTTAGTGTGCATAAATAATTAGGGTCAGATTAGAATTTCAAATTCGAGTCTGACCCCAAATTTCTTCAGAACTTTCACTCGTCCGCTTAAACCCCACCAAAACCAACCCCCAGAAACCCAGCGTTGGTGATACAATTTTCAATCACCTACAGCAAAGCCCCTATAGCCTATGAAAGACTGCAACCAATGCGGAAAGTGCTGTATCAAATACGGCGATGGCGCGCTCTCGGCTACAGCGCAAGAAATCGAGCTATGGGAGCTATTTCAGCCGCATATTTACCAGTATGTAAAAGATAATGAAATCTGGTTCTGTCCGGATACCGGTGTGCAGCTTAGTCGCTGTCCTTTTCTTGAGATTGAGCCGGGTGAGGGCAAAGCTAAATATACCTGTTCTATCTACCTAAGCCGGCCTGAAGACTGCAGGCACTATCCAAGCAGTATTTCGGAAATGATTCGCGATGAATGTGAGATGATTGAGGTTAAGGATTTAGAGGATATAAAAAAGGCGCAATCTGCACTGGATGACTTAATGGAAGATAGTCGGCCTCGCAGCCAATAAAGCGTTAACAATAATAATTCCCTTAAGATTTATAGCTATGAGCCAAAATACTTCTACTGCTAGCACTACAAATACCCAAATACGCTGGGGTATTGTTGGTGCTGGCCGCATCGCAAAAACCTTTGCTACTGATATTGCCTTTGCGCCCCATGCCCAGTTGACGGCGGTTGCTTCGCGAGAGCTGAGCAGGGCGCAGGCCTTTGCGGATGATTTCTCCATAGCCACTGCTTACGGTAGTTATGAAGAAATTTTTGCCGATCCCAATATCGATGCTATCTATATAGCTACCCCCCATAGTCACCATAAAGAGCAGACGATTGCCGCTCTGCGTGCGGGCAAGCATGTGCTCTGTGAAAAGCCGGCGACGGTTACTCCTGAGGAGCTGGAGGAGGTTATTGCGGTGGCGGTGCAGGAGCAGCGTTATTTTATGGAGGGGATGTGGACTTACTTTATGCCGGTGATTGAGAAGGCGCGGCAGTGGGTTGATGCGGGGCGGATTGGCAATCTCTGTCATGTTAAGGCGGAGTTTGGTTTTCCCATGCCCTACGACCCGGAGTCACGGGAATACAGCGTTCGCCTTGGCGGTGGCTGTCTGCAGGATATGGGTATCTATCCCATTGCTATGGCCTGGCGGTTTCTGCAGCAGGATCCGGATACTCAGACTGTCTGGCACCATAAGGCGGACAACGGGGTTGAGGACGATGTGGTTATTCTTAATACCTATGTTGATAGCCAGACTAAGAATGAGGTCACCGCACAGCTGACCACATCCTTTCGCAGTAGGTTAAATAATTATCTAACGCTGGTTGGCGATAGTGGCACGCTGATGATTGCCGATTATTGGGCGGCGCGGGAGGTAAAACTTTATCGGGGTGCTGAGTGCATTGATCGCTTCGCGGTTGAGCGGCCTCAGCAAGGTTTCAATCATCAAATCGAACAGGTAAGCTGTGATTTATTGGCCGGAAAGCTGCAGCCTGAGGTTGTTAGCTGGGATGATAGTCGCGCTTTTCAGCGGCAGATGGCGGCGATAAAAAAACAATTTTAACCATAAAAAATAATAAAACTAACTCATAATCATTACTGGAATTCTCATGGAACACCGTACCTATTACGCACTCTATTGCGCGGTTATCGTGTCGCTTGGCGGCTTTGTTTTTGGCTTTGATGCCGCTGTTATCTCTGGGGTGGTTGGCGCTGTTACTACTGAGTTTGATCTAACGCCTATACAGTCCGGTTTTGTGGTTGCCGCACCGACACTCTCGGGGGTGTTTGGCACGCTGGTGATAGGGCCGTTGAGTGATGCCCTTGGTCGTAAAAAGGTGTTGATCCTGATTGCCTTTCTCTATCTTTTATCCGCAGTCGCCTCGGCCTTTGCCAGCTCTTATATGATGCTGGTGGTTGCCCGGGCTATTGGTGGTCTGGCCTTTACCTCGCTGATGATTGCGCCTATGTATATTGCTGAAATAGCACCGGCAAAACTGCGCGGCAAGCTGGTTTCTATTAACCAGCTCAATATTGTGGTCGGTCTTTCGGCGGCTTATTTTGCTAACTATTTTATTATCAATGCCAGTACCTCTGGCGCTGATTGGGTAACTGCCTGGGGCGTTGATGCGAACACTTGGCGCTGGATGTTGGGTGTTGAAATTGTTCCGGCGGCGATCTTCTTCCTGGCGCTGTTTATGGTGCCCGATAGCCCGCGCTGGTTGATGAACAATGGCCGTGAGCAGGAAGCCCGCGATGTGTTGGCGAAGTTGATGCCTGGCGATCAGATTGAGTCTGAAGTGGCGTTGATCAAGAGTAGCTACGACAGCGAAAATGGCGTGCTGTGGATGCGTATTAAGAGCGTGCTGGGGCCGAAGATGCGTCTGGCGCTTATTGTCGGCATTATTGTTGGGGTGGTGCAGCAGATTACCGGTATCAATGCGATCTTCTTCTATGCGCCAACGATCTTTGAGCAGAGTGGTATTGGCACCGATGCGGCCTTTGCTCAAGCGGTGTTGGTGGGTCTAATTAATGTGCTGTTTACGCTGGTGGCAATTGCGCTGATCGATCGCTGGGGGCGCAGACCACTATTGTTGGTTGGTCTCAGTGGTATTGCTATCAGTATGGCGCTCTGTACCTATGGCTTTTCTCAGGCCACCTATGAGCTGGATGCCAAAGGCGTTGCGCAGATTGAGCAGATCGATAATATCCAAACTAGCTTTGATACCGGCAAGCTCAATTCTATGGTGGGTACGGTCTATCAAAGTGATGTTGAGTTTAAACAGGCCTTGGCCGAAACCATTGGTGCCAGTGCGGCTCGCGAATATGAAAGCGACCTTATTAAGACCGCTGCAAAAATGAATGCGGTATTAATTCTGGTGGGTATTTTGGGCTTTGTGGCTTCCTTTGCTATGTCTCTGGGGCCGGTGATGTGGGCGCTATTTGCGGAGATATTCCCCAATCAACTGCGCGGTGTGGCCATCTCCTGCGTGGGTATGATTAACAGCATGGTGAGTTTCTGTGTGCAGCTGTTCTTCCCCTGGGAGTTAAGTACTTTTGGCGCTGCGCTAACATTCTTCTCCTACGGTGTATTTGCGGTTATTGGTTTGGTTTTAGTGGCTTGGTTGTTGCCGGAAACCAAGGGTAAGTCTCTGGAAGAGATTGAGCTGCTCTTTACGAAAAAGAGCAGCTAAAAAGACAGCCTAAGTCCGCTATCCTAGATGGCTCGTCATTCTAGAGCCCCGTCATCCCAGCGAAGGAACGTCACCCCAGCGAAGGCTGGGGCTGGGACCTTCATCAGAATGGTGTTGTGGCACTTTAAGTTAGAGATTCCCGCCTGCGCGGGAATGACGAAAGTAGCTGCGAAAATGACGGAAGTAGGTGATATTAACAATATGAGTAAATCGATAAATTAAATGCTAAAAAAACAATTATTCTGCCGACTGTTTATCAGCGGTTTTATTCTCAGCATTATGACTCTGCAAGTGCAGAGCAGTCCTGAGCCAGTCAAAATCCCTGAGCCTATTAACAGCCCTGAGCCAATTAACAGCCTTGAGCCTATAAAAAGCCCTGAGTCTGAGTTCGAAAGCGCCCCAAAAGATAATCAGGGGCGCTTTACCAATCATGGGGGTGAAATTTCCCATGGCTCGCTTTCGGTAAGACTGAAATTTTATCTGCGCCGCTTTGGTACGCTGTTCCGCAGTGATGCCGGCGCACCCAAAAGAGTCGCCAATCAAGCGGACTTTTTGCGCGATAACCGCACTACAGCCACCGTTACCTGGATAGGCCATGCCACTCTGCTAGTACAGATGGAAGGGCTAAACTTTTTAACCGATCCCATCTGGTCTAAAACACCCAGCCCGCTCCCTCCAGTTGGCCCCAGTCGCTGGGTCGATCCCGGTATGACTATCGACGAGTTACCAGAGATCGACTTTGTGGTGATTTCTCACAATCACTTTGATCATTTGGATCTACCCACCCTGCGTAAGCTGGCTGCCCGAAATTCTGACACGATCTTTTTTGTCCCTCTGGGTAATGCCGATCTGTTGATTAAAAAGGGCATAACTCAGGTGCAGGAACTGGGTTGGGGAGAGACTGCCAACTTCAAAAATATCCAGATTCACTGTTTGCCTACCCAACACTGGAGCAAGCGAAAACTATCGGATACCAGAAAATCACTCTGGGCTTCCTGGGCGGTTATCGGAACCGAGAGACGCTTTTACTTTGCCGGCGATACTGGCTATTTTGAGGGCTTTAAACAGATTGGCGCCAAGCTTGGGCCCTTTGATTTAGCGGCAGTGCCTATTGGCGCCTACGAGCCTCGGGCGATGATGGCTGAAACCCATATGAATCCCGAAGAGGCGGTGCAGGCAGCGCTGGATGTGCAGGCAGAGACTGCCGTGGCCATACACTTTGGCACCTTTGATCTATCCGATGAGCCGCTTGCGGAGCCGCCAGTGCGTTTTAAAGCTGCGGCTAAGAAGACAGGTTTGGGGTTGGATAATAGTTGGGTATTAGATATTGGTGAGACGCGAGAGTTTTAAAGGCGAAATTACAATACCTAAGTCCGTTGTTCTATAGCCCCGTCATTCTACAGCCCCGTCATACTGGCGCAGGCCAGTATCCGTTAAATTTACGACGTAACACATAGATTCCCGCCTACGCGGGAATGACGGAAGAGGGGTATTTCTAATTTAGGATACAGCCAAAACCCTGAGATACTGGCCCCGGCCTGCGCCGGGGTGACGTTCCTGCGCCAGTATGACGGAGAGCTAGGCAAATTGGAGTCAGGTAAATTGGGGGCAGATGAAAGTTTAACCCTGATTCTACTTAATTTTCTTCCTGTAACGCTTTTCCATCCCATCAAGAAAGTTGCGAAGCACCTGATCCAGACATTCGCGGTAGTTCTTATGATCCGGGCGGCGGAATAGGGCGCTCAGTTCATGCTTACTTAAAATTAGATCATTGAGTTTAAGTATCTCAAGAATATCGTCGGCCTGAAGATTCAGGGCGATTTTCAGTTTGCGCAATACGCTGTTATTGCTAACACGCTTTTCTGGCTCAGGAATGCCGTCTTCTCTAGGCCCTCTATTCTTGATAATCAGCCCATTCAAAAAACGCGCAAGATTAATATCTTCACAGAGCACATAGTCGGGCTCGCCTTCCCGTGCCAACCAAGTTTTAAGCTCAGCTCTGCTACCTTCATAGCCACCGAGTTTAAAGATAGAGAGCATTAGCGGATCGCTAAAATCAAACACATAGCGCACACGGCGCAAGATATCGTTATTGTCGATGACTAGTCCTCCTGTGAGGATTTTGCTGGCTGTGTGGGCCAGATAGACGACGGGGTTGGCGCTGCCTGCTGTTCTTGGGGCAGCTCCTTTTGAGACAGCTCTTCTTGTGGGAGCTCCCCGGACTCAAGGGACTCCGGTTGCTCCGGTGCTATCTCTACAGAAGCAGCTCCACCACCCTCAAGGGCTTTGGCGGTTATTTCCACATAGAGTGTCATATTATTTTGCTCTACCAAGGCATCAATACTCTTGGACAGCGTTGGTAGTTGCACCTCAACAGCAGTCTCTTCCGAGGCGCCAAGTTTGCAATCAAAACCCCAATACTTAGCTCCGCTGGGCAGAGTCTGCTTGCGTTCTTTTTTGAGGTATTTTTTTATTTCATGTTTTACCGAGTCAACGATGCGGGGCACTTTTATTTTTGGGTGCTCTAACTTAAAGGTCTTTTTCATTCGAATCCTACTGGAGTGGATAGCCACTATATATGTGATATTTCTAATGGCGTGCAGTGTAATGTTTATGAAGGGATTCTACCATGGCTTAAAAATAAGCTTTTGAGGGGAAGAGGTTAAAGATAGCGCAGTTCTGATTTTGTCTTATTACCAGTGCTCTGGTTTATTTAACACACTGGCACAACGGGCTACACCACTTATATTCTCTAAAGCACCAACCCTTAATTCCTGACTCATCCAGGCCTCAGGAAACTGAATTTTATGGGGCGGACGAATCTTATAATCCGCTTTAAAACCTGTTCTTGAGTAGTATTTAGGATCGCCAAGGACCATCACAAAGCTGCCGTTGCGTTTCTTAAGTGTCTTCAGACTCTGCTCTATAAGCGCTGTACCCACACCTTCGCCCTGTGAATCTGGAGCAACAGCCAGAGGTGCAAGAATATAGGCATGGTTAATATCCTCTCCTTCCAAAGTAATTCTGGTAAAAAGACTATGGCCGAGGATTTTATGGTCTTGTTCGGCTACCAAAGAGAGTAGTGGCTGTGCGGTTTTATCTTCCAGAAGATCAATAGTTAGTTGGGATACGATTGGCCCTTCCGATTGACCAAATGATTCCAGATGAACTGTTCGAATATTCTCTTTATCGCTGTCGTTTGATTCTCTGATTTGCATAATATTTCTGTCTGGTTGTGTGCTTAAGGTTATTTCAACTTTAGCTAATCCTGATTGAGGCCGAGCTCCTTTTGCTTTTTCTTGGTTAGCCCTAGTGAAACAATGCGGTGAGATTCTTTAATGTAGTACTCGAGTTCCTCAGAATTTCCGGAATCATCGTATTTTTGAATCCACTTCATACCGCGTGTCCCCAGGTAAGGTGCAAGTCTAAATCCCGGCTCATCACGCAATATTTCGAAGTTAAGGTCAGAGGTTTTAAAGGTGAAGGCGGGTGCATCGGATTTCCCCCAGCCTCCAATAGCAAATACTTTTCCTCCTACTTTCCAAACATGGGAGTTGCCCCATTGGGAGACGTAGGAGGTTGCTGGGAGGGAGCTGCAGAATTTATTGTATTCTTCAAAGGTCATGCTTCTTTTCCTTTGTTGCTTTCAAATTTCTTAATAGATTCAAGTCTGATCCTGTTTTCGTATTCTCTATAAAGATAGCTGAAGAAAAAGTGTCCGAGGAAGATTGTTAGATATTTCTTTATGGTAGGTTTGCCCAGATATGGAGCGCTAAAAAAACGCTTTAATTGCAAAGAATAAATCTGATGGTAGACAATGTTTTAGCTTGCCTGATATTTAAGATGGGAATGGAAAATTAGTACAGCTCTTCCAACGCAAAATCCAGATTTAATTCCCCACAGTTCCAGTTAACTTCCTTATCCTGAATACTTACCTGCAGATCAATACCACGCTCCACAAGCCCCGCCATCGCCTGAGTGGTATCTGGGTCTATATGCCTAATAGTCAAATTCTTAAATCGACTGATCTGCGATTGCATCTGTTTCCACCACATATCCGCACCACCGGTGCCATAGGTATAAACAATCACTTGCTGGGATCGGCCGCAGGCCTTTTTTAGGCGCTTCTCACTGGGTAGTCCCAGTTCAATCCACAGTTCGATATCGTCGCTAAGGCTTTTCTGCCACAGGTCGGGTTCATCGTCGGTGCTTAGGCCTTTGGTAAAGCTTAGGGAGTCGCTGGCGTGGAGGGCAAAGGCCAGTAGTCGCACCATTAGGCGCTCATCGGTTTCTGAGGGGTGTTGGGCCAGGGTCAGGCTGTGCTGTTGGTAGTAGTGGCGATCCATATCGATCACATTGAGTTCTGCTTTGCAGATGGTTGCACTTAGAGCCATGGTGGTGGGACCTTTTTACGCTGTGGGATTGCGCTGATTAATTTTTATGCTGGCAATGGTACAGGAGTTATTGCTGTGAGGAGTCGGCTATTTTAGGAATATTTAATAGCTCTTGGTTAAAAGCTATGGGTTAAAAATTCTTTACTAAAATCCAAGATCTTCCTGAGTGGCTTCGACGCTGACTTCATCGCCATAGACCTGAGTTTGAATCAGGATTGGGCGACAGCAGACAAAGCAGTCTTCGGTATAGGTTTGCGATTCGGAGGGGTCGACCAGTAGGGTGATGCTCTCCCAGCAAAAGGGGCAGGTGATCTGTTCTTCGTGGAGATGCATAGGCTATCTGTAATTATTTGAGGTTGGCGAGAGGGTGCTGATTTTCCGGCCATGGGCTGTTAAAAAAGGGCGCGACCATCTCTGGGGTAATATCTTCAATACGCGCTGGGTTCCACTTCGGATTCTGGTCTTTATCCATGGCCAGGGCGCGGATACCTTCGACGGTTTCACTGCTCTCAGCGCGGCGATTAAGGTGGTTGGTATAGAAGCAGTGCTGAACTATGGTTCGCTCCATCCGCAGATCATCGGCCATGCACAGTTCTCGTCCGCGGCGAATCTGTTCCAGTGTGACGTGGAGCATTAGCGGTGAGCGTTGGCGCAGGGTTTTTAGGGTCTCTGTTGCCCAGTGGTTATTGGCATTTTCCAGTGCCTGAATAATGTCCCCTAGAGTTGGAAGGCTAAAAATAGAGTCGATCTGACTGTCCAGCCATTGGGGCTGTGGCGGGGTTTTGGTCAGTTGATTTTGCAGTTGCTCGAAACGCTGTGTGGGGCTGAGCTGAGTATTTTTGGTCAGGCTATTCCACAGCTCGGGTAGGCTTTCAGTGGCTGCCAGTGCATCGGCAAGACCTACGGCCAGTGCTTCATCGCCAGTTAGCATCTGTCCGCTTAGGGCAAGATATTCGCCGCTAGCGCCGGGGCAGCGACTGAGGAAGTAACCGCCGCCAACATCGGGGAACAGGCCGATCTTGGTTTCCGGCATGGCCATCTTGGTTCTCGAACTTACGATACGCAGGTCGGCGCCCTGTGCGAGGCCCATTCCGCCTCCCATCACCACGCCATCCATAAAGGCGATATAGGGTTTGGGGTAGTGGTAGATCAGGTGGTTTAAGCGGTATTCGGCGGTAAAAAAGGCTTCGAGATTGGGGTCTTCGGCGATGGCGGCATCGTAGAAGAAGCGGATATCACCGCCGGCACAAAAAGCGCCAAAGGGGCCCTGTTTATTATTGCCGCGAATGGCGACTACTTCGATACGGGGATTGTCGAGCCATTCAATGAGCACGGCGCTGAGTCTATTCACCATCTGCAGGGTTAGGGCATTTAGGGCTTCGGGTCGGTTGAGGGTGATTAGGCCGACGCCGGCAATAGTCTCGGTTTGAATCTGGCTCTCAATCTGGCTCTCAATTTGGCTCTGGTTCTGGCTCACAGAGGGTTCTCCTTTTCTTTCTCTTGCGGTGTTGGTGAGAGCGATTAGTGTAAGCGGATTTTAGTTCTGTTGCAGGGGGGCGCTTTGCAGCTTTTTAAGGTTTTTGCTGCCGGTTAGAAACATGGCCCAGCGCAGCTGTTCGCGAAATATTTCAATTTGTTCAATAACCGCTTCGGTGGACTCTAGTGCCGGCGCTAAAAAAGGCTGTGCTATGGCGCTCATATTGGCGCCGAGTCGAATGCTGCGGGCAATATCCAGTCCGTTGCGCAGGCCGCCGGAGGCGATTAAGCCGAGCTGTTGAGATTGGCTGCGCAGTTGGGGAATCAGTTGGGCGCTGTTCATTCCCCAGTTGATAAAGGGTGCGGCTATCTGTTGTTCGCGGGTCTGGTCGGTACGGGCATTTTCAATACTGGCCCAGCTGGTGCCGCCGCGTCCGGCGATTTCAATCCACTGGACACCGACGTCGATTAAACGCTGGGCTGCGATTGGTCCTATACCGGCGCCAACTTCTTTAATAATGACCGGTACGCTAAGGGTGGCGCAGCACTTTTCGATGGCGTCCAGTACGCCGCGCCAGTCGCGATCACCGTTTGGTTGAACCAGTTCTTGCAGCGGGTTCAGGTGAATCATCATGGCGTTGGCCTGAACGCTGTCGACGGCGCGCTGTGCGAGCTCAACACCATGCTGTTGCAATTGGGTGCCGCCGAGATTGCCTAGCAGTATGGCTTTGGGTGCCCAGCGGCGCAGGTCCTGCAGCTGTTTATTTTGTGCCGCGTCTTGTAGGGCCGCTCGCTGTGAGCCCAGTGCCATGGGGATTGCGGTGTGATCGGCGGCTTCTGCTAGATGTCGGTTGATGGCTTCGCCGCGCTCGCAGCCGCCGGTCATGGCGCCAATCAGCAGTGGCGCGGAGCAGTATTGTTTGAGGAAGACGGTTGAGCAGTCAATATCTTCTGTGTGCAGTTCGGGCAGGCAGTTGTGCTCAAAGCGAATACGATCAAAGCCGGCTGATTCTGTGGCCTGATGTTCGGTTTGCAGGGCCAGATGGATATGGTCTGCTTTGCGCTGGCTGATATCAGTCATATTGCTGCGGTTCCCGGTGTCCGTAAATAAAATCAACCAATAACATATGGGGCACTGTCAGTGCGGCAAGGCCGATAAAGGTGAGTTGTATCAGTGTTGGTGCTATTTCACTGTTGGCCTGCAGGGCAAAGTACAGGGCTGCTGCAGCATAGGCCAGCAGACTGTATATCAGCGCTTCAAGGGCGCTGCGGCGGCGTTCATTCTGGCGGATGCTGCGCCAGATTCGCAGCATATGGCCGCGGCTGTGTGAGAGGCAGAAGTAGATTGCAAAGCTGACCAGTGGCGGCAGTAGATAGGCCAGTGCAATCAGTATTGCGAGGCTGAGCAGGGTGCTGCGCCAGCGCTGTTGATAGATGCTGTAGATACCATAGGCAAATAGGCCGACGGCCCAGGGCAGCAGCAGTTGTTGAATCTGTTGCAGTAGCCAGAGGCTGTTCTCGGCGCCGATTAATACTGCAAACAGCGGCTCTACGGCGCTGCTTTGAAATGCGGGTATGGCAATCACTACCAGTCCACTATGGGCGATCAGTGGCAGCCATGCGTCTTTTGAGCTGGGGGCGCTGACAGGGTGAATATCACTGCTGCCAAAATGCAGGGCTGAGATAAGCAGGAAAAAGATCAAGCTGGGTAGCGGGTATAGCCACCAGAGACCGGCTACGCCGGCGGCTAACAATAAATAAATCAGATGGAATGCTATCCAAGGGCCGGTGCCACTGGGCCAACCGGCACGTCGCGCAACGGCGGCATCAAGGCCGCCGTGGGGGACGCCAATCAGCATAATAGCGGCGATGGCTATTAGGGATGGATTGGATAGCAGGCTTGGGTCAGGCATGGGTTAACTGCTTTACTAGTTGGTTTAAAAAAGCCCCTTTGGGCATGGCGGCTATCACTCGCAGCCAGTCGCCGATGGTTGCCTTGCCGAGCATAAAGCGTGAAAACTGATCGCCGTTAAGGGCTTTGGCCATACGCATGTAGAGTGATACGGCGAGATCAGGCCGGCTGATTAACACCCCATTAAAAATTTTATCCATTGTGGTTAGGCGACTGGAGATGGGGGTGGGAACGCTCCTATTGCCCTGTTCGATACCGGCGGCCAGTTGACTGACTTGCTGTTGGATATGCTGGAAGGCGTAGCCGGAAGAGCGTCGCACGGCACCGCTGGCGGCTCCAATTGGGGCGATTAGGGGCTGTCTAGTCTGTTTATCTGTGGCCAGTGTATCCATCGGGATAACGCCGATTTCTTCGCTAATAATCTCTGCTGCCTGAATATTGTTTTGATGCAGCCAGCCTTCGATGGCTTGGCGATACCAGTCTTTGGATTCAATGGTGGCTGAAATCATTGTGGATTCGACTAGTAGGTGGCGATCAGAAAACGGCAGTGCATATATAAAATGCAGTCCCCGGGACTGGTCGACACGAAAGTCCATCAGGGTGGCTATATCCGCGTCTTCTAGGGGCTGCTGGGTATAAATATGCCAGCCGAGAAAATGTTGCTGCAGGCCATTGCCGACTATTTTCGGTGGACGGCTGTCGTAGACAGTTTTGGCGCTGTATTGATTTTGGTCGGTGACAACCCTGGTGCGGTCTTGCTCGGGTTTTAGGGCGCTAACAGACTCCTGAACCTGAGTGACCGGCTGGCGCAACTGGGTTGTGCAGTGACGCAGATAGTCCGCTGAACTAAGGCTGATATAGCTGTATTGGTCGCTGCTGTGAGTGACGCGACTGTGGTGGTCAATAAGTTGCCAGCGTCGCCAGCGGCCTTTGGTTGAGTGACTGAGCTGCTCTGCTTGGGGTGCCTGTGCCCAGAGCCCCCAACTGCAGTCGCGCTGATCCGGGGTTTGAGGCTCAATGACCACTGTGTGGGGTGGACATTTTTGAGCGGCTAGCTGTGCGGCCAGTGTTAGCCCGGCATTGCCGCCGCCAATAATGGCGATATCAACTTCATGGCTATTATTCGACACCGGCAAGCCCTTTTAGATGTCTGTGCAGGGCGCTGTTATGGGCCGGAACGGGTTTCGGGCTAAGGCCTGACAGTAGGTCGATCAGGCTAGTAATGCTAAGGCGCGCTTTGGTCAGTTTGCTAACCACGGTGCGGCCATGCCACCACTTTAGTCCGCCCTTTTTGAGTTGGCGGCCAATCTGCCGGTAGACGCGCAGGGCGACAATAATTGAAAATCGGCTGCGCCAGGGCAGTAGGTGAATGCCTTTCAGGGCGCTGGCGTAATAGAGCTCAGCCAGTGTTAATAGCTGATCAATAGCATCGGCAACGGGCATCAGGGCGTTGTTGCCGGCGCGGGCGATGGTCTCTGGATCCTGTGGTCTGTCGAGCCATGCAGCGGGCAGGTAGCGGCGCTCCATTTTTGCGTCTTCGAGTACATCCCGGGCTATATTGGTGAGCTGCATGGCGATACCTAAATCTATCGCAAAGCTCTCGGCGCGGGGGTGCTGACAGTTGAGTACCCGACACATCATCAGTCCGACTGTACCGGCGACAGCATGGCAGTAGCGCAGCAGTTCAGCTTGGGTTTCAAGGGCGGTGGGATGTTGGTCGCGAAGCATACCGTCGAGTAATTCAGCGGCGGCATTGAGCGGTAGTTGGCTTTCATTGGCTAGGGCAATAAAGGCCTTTAATTCGGCTATTTCTGCCACAGCAGGATGTTGCGGGTCTTTTAGTCCGGCGCGAATATCTTCAAGGGAGTCCAGTCGGTGGGGCAGGTCGCCGTCCGCAAGGTCGTCGACAAAGCGGCAGAATTGGTAGAGCCGTGCGGCGCGGTCGGCCAGTGCAGAGCCGAGAAACAGACTTGCCCAGTAAAACGATTTGCCGTGTCGGGCGAGAACCTGTTTGGCCTGCGGACTGTCCATGAGTTATCCCCCCGAGCCTACCTCGACACCGGTTAACAGCTCTTCAACCACTTTTGCTGAGCTGACTACACCGGGCAGTCCTGCGCCGGGATGAGTGCCGGCGCCGACAAAGTAGAGGTTGGAGATGGCTCTG
This sequence comes from Porticoccaceae bacterium, assembly GCA_029238255.1. Classification (GTDB taxonomy): domain Bacteria; phylum Pseudomonadota; class Gammaproteobacteria; order Pseudomonadales; family Porticoccaceae; genus HTCC2207. The sequence goes on from JAQWGK010000012.1 coordinate 23,883, forward strand.
TCGCGGTTGTGAAAGCGAAACCAGGCGGACTGGGTAAGGCGTGGTTCTATGGAGAAACCGGCGCCATGCATGGAGCGGTAGTCTTTGACAAAATCTTCCGGAGTCATCCAGAACACTTCTTCAATTATTGAGGAGAGCTCTGGCAATATGGTCTCTTCGAGAGACTCGACAATTCGGTCGCGCAGTATTGGCCCTTCGCTTTCCCAGTCGATATCGCCGAGTAAATTGGGCACAGGGCAGAGTACGTAAAAGGATTCGCAGCCTTCCGGTGCAAAGCTTTTATCGGTGGCTGTGGGTCTGTGCACATACAGCGAGAAGTCTTCACTCATTTTTTTGCTATCAAATATTTCTGACAGCAGTTCCTGAAAGCGCGGTCCCATCCAGATGCTGTGATGGGCGACATCCGGATAGAGTTTGCGGGTGCCGAAATAGAGCACGTACAGACCCATGGAGTACTGTTTTTTGATACTCGGCAGGCTGAAGGTTTTTTTCGCCGGCAGCAGATGTTTGTAACAGGTCTCCGGGTCGCCGCCAAAGACCACTAGATCGGCGTTTAATACTTCGCCGCCATTGAGTCGCACACCGGTGGCGCGCTTGCCGTCGAGAATAATTTCATCGACATCCGCACCGAGCTGAATATTGATGCCGTGACGCTCCATTAGCGCCGATAATTCTTCCACCAGTTTACCGGTACCACCCATACAGAAGAACACACCCCAGCGTCGCTCAAGGTAGTGGATCAGGGTGTAGATGGCGGTGGTTTTAAAGGGATTGCCACCCACTAATAGCGGATGAATAGAGAATGCCTGACGAATTAACGGGTGCTTGAGATGGCTGTTGACCATCTGCGAGACGCTGCGATAGCACTTGAGCATTAGCAGTGCTGGGATCTGTTTGACCATATCCCAGACCCGAGTAAAGGGGCGGTGAACCAGCTGTTTGAAGCCAATATCGTAAACGCGCTTGGATTTTTCCAGTAGCTTTAGATAGCCGCCGGCATCGTCTGGATTAAAGCGGCGTATTTCGTCCAAGGTGTCGTCTATGGATGCGCGGTAGTCAAACTGACTGCCGTCGGCAAAGTGAAAGCGGTAGAACGGGTCTAGAGGCACAAATTCGAGATGGTCTTCAAGCTTCTCATCGAACAGTTCAAACAGTTCGTCAAATAGAAAGGGGGCGGTAATAACCGTGGGACCTGCATCGTGACGATAGCCGCCACGTTCAAACACCTGAGCGCGGCCGCCAATACTTTGCAGTCGTTCTAGAAGGGTGACTTCGTAACCCAGGGCGCGCAATCTTAGTGCTGTGGCTATGCCGGCAAATCCTGCTCCGATAATTATTGCTGTTTGCGTGTTTGTAGCCTCCTGCTCTGTTGTTTGTGTCAAGCGATCTGTCCTTGGTTTTTAATATTGTTAGTTGCACTACTGTGCCCTTTCCCCTTAACTGAGCTGACTATTCCGGCGCTGACCGCCTGCAGTTGAGGCGGTACTGAAAGCACCAATAACTCTGCCTGAGCCAGCCAGTAGTCGACCGATTGATTGGCTTGCAAGATCACATCGCTGGTGGCGATGCGCTTCTGCCAGTGGCTCAGTTTGCTGAGGTCGTCAGACTGGTACCACTGGTTGAATTCTTCACAGTTGGGGCCATGTTCGGCAAATAGGCTGACCACTAAATTGGGCTTGCGGCCATCGAGGTCACTGGAGCGATGGCTGGAGGGAATAATATCGTCGATATCATTGCGGCCCTGATAGGCGAGGCCACAGAAACCCACGAGCTTTTCCAAGCTTTGCAGGTCTTCATCGAGACCGGCGGCTATAGCGGCGCCTTTGATTGGGGCAATTAGCAATGGCGCGGTTTTGCCTTTGGCAATGCGCTGCCAGTTTTCCAGATCGGCGCATTCGCGCTGGGTAATATCAGATATTTGACCACTGCAAGTCTCTTGCATTGCCTGAGCTAACAAGGCTGCCAGTTGTCCGCCGTGAAGGCTGTTTCTAGCGCCGAGCTCAAAGGCTTTGGCCACCATCCAGTCGCCGAGGCAGAGTGCCATATCTGCACCAAAGTGCTGATTAATGCTTTCTTGACCACGTCGATGGGTGCTGGCGTCGCTGATATCGTCGTGTATCAGCGAGGCATTGTGCAGTAGCTCGCAAGCCGCTGCCCAGTGCAGATTATCCTGTTGGTTTAGACCTAGCGAAATGCCACTGGTCAGCGCAAGTTGCGCGCGAAAAGACTTACCGGGATTTTTAAAATGATAGCGAGCGGCTGGTGCCAGTGTGCTTTGAGAATCTGGCATTTCACGCTTAAAGAGACGCTCTAGCTCTAATAAACTATTGGGTAGGTCTGAATTCTTTTTTAACTGTGCTGGGAACATTGTTAGTACCCTTATTATTTTTATTGGCAGCTGTTTGTTATAGACAGGTGCTTTTATTTACAGTTTCTTTTTATTGTTATTTTTTCTTAACTACCCGGGAAGGGTAGGGAGAAAGAGCCAGCAATGCTGGCTCTTTCCCTTGTATCTACTAAGTCAGATTACTCTGAATCAGCTACTGCTGCTGCCCAGATAACAACACCGAATGCGATCTTGTTCCAGAAGTCAGCTACGTTGTAGATAACGTTCAGTGTGACCGCATCTGCGCCACCGCCAAAGTAACCGAAGAAATAACCCAACGGATAAATTGACCAACCTACAGTGACCAGTAAAGTCATAGTCTTATAGGCTTTTTGAACGTTAGCATTGGCAAGACCAGCATTGATCTGGCTTGCTTCACCCTTAAAGATTTCCCAGATGATGTAACCCCAAGCTAGCATTGAAGGTACGAATGCTACTTTAGCGTCCATCATTCCTGATTCGCCTGCATAACCGAATCCGAGCATAGCTACGGAACCAATCAGTAAGCGCCAGAATACACCAGCTGGTACCTTAGCTACTGCAGAGAGAATCAAGTAGAACTCGATCATCAACAGTGGCACGGTCAGTAACCAGTCGATATAACGGAAGACAGTTGGTGAAGTACTAGTTTCTACCCATACATCGCGCATATAGAAATAATGCACAGCAGCGATCAGTGTAACTAAACCGGAAACTGTCAGAGAAGTCTTCCACTTGCCCGCGACACGATCGCGTTCAACGAAGAAGAATGCTGTGGCAGCAACCAACGCCATAGAAATAAGCCAAAATGAAATGCCAACAGGATCGTTAGCCGCTAGGTTGTTTGTCATGTGTTACCCCTACAGTTAGATATTGTTATTATTATGAGCATCAGTGTGCTTCTTATTATTAGGAGACTAACTGAGCCCCATGCGCAACCTATCTATTTTTATGTTTCAAGATTCAGTTGCTGAACACAAACTATAGTAATTTAAAAAAAAGTGCAAATAATCGAGATTGAAATGTTTTTCGACTAAAACGTTATACTAGGAGAATAATAAAAATGGAGAGGGTTATGGGGAGATTTAGCGTTGTTGTCTGTGGGTTTTTTGCGGTTTTATTTTTACCTGTTAGCAGTTTTTCTGAGCATCATATTGACCAATATGATCAGTTAGAGAATGAGCTAAAAAGTGAGATAAAAAGTGAGCTAAAAAATACTGATTTAAAAAGCAATTCAAAAAACACAGCACTTGAATATCCGCAGCAGCAATGGCAAACCAAGGCTCCTTCTGAGCTGGGCATTGACGAGCAAAAAATAAAAAAATTATTCGATCTATCGTTTTTAGATTCAGCCACGCAGGCGGTGGTGTTAATCAAAGATGGCTTTCTGGTTGGTGAGCGCTATGCCAATGGCTACGATAAGACTTCCTATGGTACCTCCTGGTCGATGGCGAAAAGCTTTTATGCTTCGCTGATCGGTATTTCTATCGATCGCGGTGAGATTGGCAGCCTCGACGACCGAGTTGCAGAATATCTGGATTATTTTAATGATCAGCGTTCGGAGATTACCATTCGCGATCTTTTGGATATGAGCAGTGGTCTTGAAATGCCGGACCATGAACATGAAAAAATGTTCTTCACCAGTGATCATCTCAAGTACGCAAGGTCGGTGGGCTATGAACAGCCAGCGGGACAGGTTTTCGAGTACAACAATGTCAATTCAATGTTGCTGGCGGATATTTTACAGCAGGCAACAGGGGTGGCCGCTGATGTGTTACTGACTGAGCGGGTACTGAATAAAATTGGTCTCACCGATGTCACTCTATGGCGGGATGCGGCAGGTAATCCTCTTACCTACTGTTGTATTGATACGACGGCGCGCCAGTACTCACGTTTTGGATTGCTGTTTTCTCGCGATGGAAAATGGAACGACGAGCAGATTATCTCTGCCGATTATGTGGATGAGACATTCTCTGTAGTGTGGGGAGATTTAAATAGTCAGACGATTAATCAGCAGCGCGGTTACTCTCTGCACTGGTGGAATTCCCGCAATGATGAGAAAGCGGTTATCTTTAATAACAGCGGAAAATTTGGTCAGTATATTTTTGTCGACCGCGAGAATGATTTGGTCTTTACAAGAATTACAAAGTATCACTCCACCGGCGGATCGGTCCAGAAGTGGGGCCCCTTAAGTTATATCAACTGGCTTGGGTCGGTTGATTTCCGTCGCCGCACCGCTCAGTTTCTCGACTCGATTGGCATTATAAAAATCCGCGGTAATGTGGCTACGCCGGTAACCTTTGACGATGGAATTTCAAAAGAATTTTTCACCCATTACAGTGAAATAATGGATGCGTTGGTAGAGGTTTCCAAAAAGTAAATTTTCACAAAATTTATTTTATAGGCTCTCAATATTAGTCAGGCAGTACTCTGCTCTTTGCAGTAGAGACTGCTTGACCTCTGCATCCATTTTATCCCAGCTGCGGTAGGCCATTGCCGTTCGCGGGTTTCTGGCAAACCTGTCTCCATGACGATTCATAAAGTGCCAGTAGAGGCTGTTAAACGGGCAGGCATTTTCGGTAAAGCGCTCTTTGACGCTGTAGTGGCAGTCTTTGCAGTAATCACTCATTTTATTGATATAGCTGCCGCTGGCGGCGTAGGGTTTGGTGGCGATTAGTCCGCCATCGGCAAATTGACTCATGCCGCGAGTATTTGGCATTTCGACCCATTCGATCGCGTCGATATAAATACCCAGATACCAGTTATCCATCTGGTCGGGGTCTATACCCGCGAGCATGGCAAAGTTTCCGGTGACCATTAAACGTTGAATATGGTGGGCGTAGGCGTAGTCTAGCGACTGATCAATGGCCTGTTTCATACAGGACATTTTGGTGTTTCCAGTCCAGAAATACTCCGGTAAATCAGCGGTTGCAGCCAATGAATTAAGTTCGGCATATTCGGGCATATTGGCCCAGTACACCGCTCGCACATATTCACGCCAACCGATAATCTGCCGAATAAAACCCTCGACCTGAGCTATATCAACCTCTGGTGTCCCTTTTTGTTCAAAACGTTTTAATGCTGCTTCGACCACTTCCATCGGGTGGAGTATTTTGCTGTTTAGTGCAAATGAGATTCTTGAGTGGTAGAGGCTCCAGCGCTTATCGGTCTGTGCGGTCATAGCATCCTGAAAACGACCAAAATTTGGCAGGCAGTAATCACAGAAGAATTGCAGTAACTGAAGAGACTGTTGGCGATTGACCGGCCACAGCAGTGACTCTGAGGCTGTGCCTAGTGTGGCGATTTTATGGGTCTCTATACGCTTTAAAATGCTGCCTACTGGATTGGCGAATAGTAGCGGTTCTGGCAGTTCGGCAATATCTGCGGGCTTGAGTTTTTGGCGGTTCTCGCCATCGAAATTCCAGCGCCCGCCCCGGGGCTGATCACTGTCCATCAATAAATTAAAACGAACGCGCATTTTCCGATAAAAGGATTCCATACGGTTGTGCTTTCCGGGATTGATATAGTCGCTGATCTCTTCGCTGGGGAGTAGAAAGTGCTCGCTGTCACAGCAGCTAATGGCGACTGAATCTAGGGATAAATTTTGCATCTGTTGGGCGAGGCGATATTCATCCGGTTGCTGATATTCAAAGTTTTCAATCTGATGCTGCTGGCAGAGTTGGGCTATTAAGTCGCTGAGGTCTTTGTAGGCTGCGCTGTCATCAAGGGTTAAATGCTTAACCTGATGGCCGGCGGATTGCAGTGCGCTGGCAAAGTTTTCCATGGCGGCAAAGAAGGCGCATATTTTCTGAATATGTTGTTTGACGTAACCGGCTTCCTGATGCAGTTCAGCAATAATATAGAGCACACCCTGATCTTTTTGCCGATACCAGGAGTGTCTGCTATTGAGTTGGTCGCCAAGAATTAAACGTAGGGTATGAAATTTCTGCATAGTTATTACTGTTTTCTAGTTATTTTTTTAAGTGATTATCGCTGCGCCAAAAAAATTAAATTGGCCAGTCCACTGTATCTCTGGAGTCGAGATTTTCCAGATGCTGATCACCGCCCCAGCGTGTTATAAATACTCTTTCGGGATCGTAGATCTGTGTCTGTTTTTCCAGATCAAAACGCCTGTGTCCTCTGGGGTCTGCGCCAACTCCCGCAAGGTACTGCCAGTTGCCCCAATTCGAGGCGACATCAAAGTCGATCAGCTGCTGTTCCATATAGGCAGCACCGTAGCGCCAGTCTAAATTTAATTCGTGGACAAAACAGCTGGCGACTAATTGGCGGCCGCGGTTGGACATATAGCCGGTTGCATTTAACTGTTTCATACAGGCGTTAATAATGGGGAATGGCGTGTTGCCCTGACACCATTTCTGAAAACGCTCGGGATAAAAGCTGGTGGTTGGGTTGGCGTTTTTGATGCCATTAAATTTAAAAAGTTTGGCTCTGTGACTGTGGGCATACCACTGAAAATATTCACGCCATAACAGCTCAAAGAAAATCCAGTAGGTTGAGTCATTGGCGCCGGCCTGAGATTCATACTGATGGAGTTGCGCAATAATCTGTCGGGGCGAGATACTGCCGTTGCTTAGCCAGGGTGAAAACTTTGTCGAGTAATTTATCTCACTTAAGGAGTCGCCATCTAGCGCATTGCGAGTCTCTTTGTAGGTACTGGCGCTGTTAGTTGTAAAATAGTTTTCTAAATGCGCTCTGCCCGCTTTAGCTCCGCCTCTAAAAATTGGCTGATTATTTTTTGCCATTTCCGGAAACTGATTGTGCCACTGGGCTTGCCAGTTGTTATGGTTTTTAGAATCTCCAACTGGCAGCAACAATGGTTTTTCCAGGGGTGCTTTAACGGTTATTTTTTCAACCATCCGTCGAAATTTAGAGAAGCTTTGGGGTAGCTCATCGAGGGCAAAAGGCAGTTCTGATTTTTCAAATAAGGTGTGGGTATCGACCTGATTAAATTCAATCATGGCATAGCGGTTGCGCAGGGTTTGCCAAATCTTGCGTTCATATTCCCCGGCATTGTGGCTGCGGTAAATATGTGAAAAATCATATTGAGTAATTAATTCAGGCAGCACATCCAGTGGATATTCGAATCTAACAATAAGCTGCTGTCCCTGTTGTTCGAGGGTTTTATCCAGATCAACCAGAGTTTCAAATAAAAACTGCTGACGTTTTGATGAGAGTTGGTTGGGCAGTTGCTGCGCAGAGGAGATAGCTTTTGGCTGGACACAGTAGATACAGATCAGCTGATCGACTTCCGCTGCCGCTTTGGTTAGGGCTGGGTTGTCTTCAACGCGCAAATCGTGGGTAAACCAGAATAGCCCGGTTTTTTTGACTCCTGCCGCTTTCATAATCAGTTCCATCTTAAGGTAATACCAGAGTGCTTAATTACGCCGTGGACTGGGTTTTGGATTGTTCATAACTGGTGGGGATTTCAAGGCACAGCAAGCGATCCGATACAATTTTAATCACGTATTTAAAGGTATTAATAAGTATGTGTTATACAAAGACTTAATTTAGGGCAAAAAATAATGGATACAGTCAGGCCACAGCAATCTGTTTCGCAGCTAGTCAATCTGTTGGGCTTTGCGGGCTTAATTCCCTTTGTAATACCGGTTGTACTGATGGTGCAGGGGGCGTTGTCGGCCAATGGTTTTGAGAGTGCTGCTCTGTTCGGGCTCTATGCGCCCTATGTTTTTATCACCTACAGCGCGATTATTCTGAGCTTTCTCTGCGGTGCCCTGTGGGGTAAAACTGTTTCTGGAAGTTGCCGCCAAACTTCCAATGCGGTGCTGATATTTAGCAATCTAATTGCGCTCTGTGCCTGGAGCTGCACGCTGCTAATTTATCTGGCGCCGATTATGTCAATTTTTGCGGTAACTCTGTTGCTGGCGGGATTCCTCGCGGTGCTGTTCTGCGAGCGTGAGTTAATGGCGGCGCAAGAAGAGCCAGATAACAACCTTAGACTCTCCAGTTACTGGAAAATGCGTGTGCAGTTAACACTAATGGTCTCTGCGCTCCACTTGGTGGTCGTCTACTTAATGATTTTGGAGTTTTAACCTGTGTCTAAGTGCCCTGAATTAACTATTTTCTATGATGCCGGCTGCCCGCTCTGCGTGTCGGAGATGCGTCATCTCTCCAAGCTTGATACAGAGGGTAAGATTGCTCTGGAAAATATTTATGCAGATGATTTCTCTCTGCGCTTTCCCCATATAGATCAGCAGCGTGCCGATCAAATTCTCCATGGCCAGCTTGCCAATGGTGAGATTATCTATGCCTTGGATGTGACTTACAGGGCATGGAGTCTAGTGGGCAAGCGCCACTGGGTGGCTCTTTTGCGCTGGCCGATCATTAAGCAGGTCGCCGACTACAGCTATCTGTTTTTTGCCAAATATCGCTCGGGAATTTCTAAGCTTCTAACCGGTAGCGAGCGCTGTGAAATGTGCGCTATCAGTCGTGATCAATCATGAGTCAAATTGAAAAAAATGCACTAGTCCTAGGTGCTAGTGGTGGCTTGGCTCAGGCTTTGATTGCACAGTTTGTGGCTGACCAGACTATAAACACGGTTATTGCGGTGAGTAGCAAACCGGCCCCTGAAAACCTAGTGGTGGATAAATCTCTGGTTTGGATTCAAACGGACTATACAGAGCCGGCGATGGTTGAGGTGGTTGCGCAGCTGGTGGACTATACCGGCAGTATTGCTCGCGTCTGTATCTGCCATGGCCTTTTGCACACCGATAATCTATGGCCAGAAAAACGCCTTGAAGATATTAAGCCGGAGGCACTGCACGAGATATTTCAGGCTAATGCGGTGGTTCCTGCGCTGTGGTTAAAGCTGTTGCATAAGGTTTTAAAGGCTAAGCAGCCGACGGTGGTTGCGGCCCTTAGTGCCAGAGTGGGCAGTATTAGTGATAACCGTCTCGGTGGTTGGTACGCTTATCGCAGTTCAAAGTCGGCGCTAAATATGCTGTTGAAAAATATTGCGATTGAATATGCGCGGCGGGTCAAGAATGTAAAGCTGATCTCTTTCCATCCGGGCACTACTGATACCGCGCTATCAAAACCGTTTCAGGCGGCGGTTCCGGAGGGTAAGTTATTTACTGCGGAGTTTGTTGCTGAGCGCTTAACCGGGATTATGGATAATGCGGTGGTTGATGGAGAGCTGTCTTATCTGGATTGGGATAATAAGACGATTCCCTATTGATTAAGTTTTAGGGCGACTATTCTAAAATTCATTTCCAGCTTATCTTCTACCTTAATCAGGCCATTCATAATTGAGAATGGCTGAATACCAAAATCACTTTGCAGGATTGAAAATTCTCCCCTGAGGATAATTTTTTCCTCGTTGACCTCTTCGATATTGATCGCTATTTTTTGTGTCTGAATTGCCCCGTGAATGGTGAGCAGCACTTC
>JAQWGK010000028.1 GCA_029238255.1 Porticoccaceae bacterium
TATAGGGTTAAGCTCATTGTTCTCTCTTTGTGTTTTTCTTGTTCTGTTAAATCTTTTTAAAACGAAAAAAGCCCTTAGCGCAGATTAGAAGCCCTTAGCGCAGATTAGAAGCCCTTAGCGCAAGTTAATAGTCCTGTTAAAGACCAGCTTTTCAGCACTGCTATGTTTGCCATCTAAACAGTAATAACCTTCACGCTCAAACTGATACTGCTGACCGACAACGGCATCCCCAAGACCCAACTCCGCTTTACAGTTTTTAACAATCTTTAGTGACTGAGGATTGAGATGATCAATAAATGAACCCTCACCGGCATCGGGCGCCGCCTCGGTAAATAAGTTCTCGTAGAGATACAGATCGCAGTCCACAGAGTTAGTCGCCGACACCCAGTGAATAACACCGCGGGGACGAATTCCCTCTGGCGGGTTCTCACCCACCGTATCTGGGACATAGGACCCGATTATCTCAACAATCTGATCATGGCTATCGCGAATAACCTGATCGGCACGAATAACATAGGCCCCGCGCAGGCGCACATAGTCGCCAATCACCAGGCGCTTAAACTTCTTGCGCGACAAACTGGTGTCTTCACTAAAATCGCTGTGATCAATATAGATCTCACGGCCAAAAGGCAGCTGACGAGCAGGCAGATCATCGCGATTGGGGTGCCCTGCTGCACTCAGCAGTTCTTCTTTGCCCTTTACATAATTGCTCAGAGTAATTTTTAGCGGATTTAGAACACACATCGCCCGTCTTGCGGTTTCATTGAGATCATCGCGAATAAAGTGCTCAAACTGAGCCAGGTCGACAATACCATCGGTTTTGGCCACGGCTAAGCTATCGCAGAATTCACGCACAGCTGCTGAGGTAACACCACGACGGCGCAGACCAGAGATAGTTGGCATACGGGGATCATCCCAACCATCCACATGATTTTCATCAACCAACTGCTTTAGCTTGCGCTTACTGGTCACAGTGTAATTAAGGTTTAGACGGCCAAACTCATACTGATGAGGTGTGGATGGCAGCGGCAGATTGTTGGTAAACCATTCATAGAGCGGACGGTTAGCAGCAAATTCCAGAGTACAGACCGAATGAGTCACGCCTTCGATCGCATCTTCCTGACCATGGGCAAAATCGTAGGAGGGATAAATATTCCAGGTATCACCAGTGCGGTGGTGAGCCATCTTTTTAATTCTGTACATGACCGGATCGCGCATATTGATATTTGGTGACTGCATATCAATCTTGGCGCGCAGGGTCATAGTGCCCTCATCAACGGCACCGACCTTCATCTGCTCCAGTAACTCGAGACTCTCCTCAACAGGACGCTCACGGTAGGGGCTGTTTTTACCCACTTCGGTGAGAGTGCCGCGATACTCGCGCATCTGCTCAGCATTTAACTCACAGATATAAGCCTTACCTTCATGGATAAGGTGCTGTGCCCAGCTGTACAGCTGGCCGAAATAGTCAGAGGCAAACTTAGGCTCGCCTGCCCAGTCAAAGCCCAACCAGCGAACATCTTCGATAATCGCCTGTACATATTCATCGTCTTCTTTTTCCGGATTGGTATCATCAAAACGCAGATTGCAGACACCGCCAAACTGTTGGGCGAGACCAAAGTTCAGGCAGATAGATTTGGCATGACCTATATGCAGGTAACCATTTGGCTCTGGTGGAAATCTGGTCACTACAGAATCAACTCGGCCAGCGTCGAGATCGGCGCTAATGACTTGCTGGATAAAATTGGTTGGTTTTTCAATATCAGTCATGGATAAAAATCTGGTCGCTTTAAGGTGGCGGAGATTATAGCGGCAGCAACCCATGCAATAAACAAAAAGGCGGTATTCACAGCATATTTATCGACCATCAGCCCAATTGGCACCTCAGTAAGCGGATTTAAAGCAAACACTGGTTTAAATTCCCCAACTTACAAACTAAAATGGCCAACCTTAATTATTCAAAATTTATCTACAGGGATCTTTTATGATTACTTTGCGCACTACTCAAGGCGATATTTCCATTGAACTGGATTTCGCTAACGCTCCGGCCTCTGCAGCCAACTACCTGCAGTATGCTCGCGACGGGTTTTACAACGGTACTATTTTCCACCGTGTTATCCCCGGCTTTATGGTTCAGGGCGGCGGTATGGATACCAATATGCAGGAAAAAGCATCCCGCGATTCAATTCAGAATGAAGCTGATAACGGCCTGTCTAACGATATCGGCACTTTGGCTATGGCGCGCACTAACGATCCCCACTCTGCTTCTTCACAGTTCTTTATCAATGTTTCCAACAATGGCTTCCTCAACCACAGCGGCAAAAACAGCCAGGGCTGGGGCTACGCGGTATTTGGCAAGGTTGTCGACGGTATGGATGTGGTCAATGGCATCACTAAATTGCCTACAGGCAGCTCTGGCTACCATCAGGATGTTCCAGTTGAAACTATTGAGATCACTGAAACTATTGTCAGCGATGCTTACTCTGACAAATAAGTAGCCGTCGAGAACTCTATGTCTGTTCTGTTTATTTCAGATTTACATCTCGCACCTGAACGCCCGGCGGTAACCCGGGCGTTTTTGTCTTTTCTGTCCAATCGCGCTTCGGCGGCTGAGTCACTCTATATTCTGGGTGATCTCTTTGAGGCATGGATTGGCGATGATGACCCCACGGCTATGGCTGCTGAGGTTCAGGATGCGCTGCGCAAGCTGAGTGATTCAGGAGTGAGTCTTTTTATCCAACAGGGTAATCGGGATTTTCTTCTGGGTCAGCGCTTTATTAAACGCTGTGGTGCGGCGCTGCTCGGTGATGAGCATATTGTTGAAAACAACGGTCACAGAGCACTGGTGATGCACGGCGACTCTCTGTGCACGGATGATATTGATTACCAGCGTTTCCGTCGCAAGGCGCGCAATCCTATCTATAAATGGTGTCTTTCCCATCTGCCCTTAAAGCGACGTCAAAAGTTGGCGGCTGATTGGCGGGCTAAAAGTATGGCGGCTAATAGTAATAAGGCGTCTGCAATTATGGATGTGAATGCAGATGCTGTGACTGCGGTGATGGATAAGCATGCTGTTGATATTCTTATTCATGGCCATACTCACCGGCCGAATCGTCATCAGCTAGCTAAGGGTGAGCGGATTGTTCTTGGTGATTGGCATGATCTGGGTTGGGTGCTGTGTCTTGATGACAGTGGCTACAACCTTGAAAGCTTTGTGATTAGCTCGCAGAAATAATCACCTCTTTTTTTTCTTGGGAACTCTATCTTAGTTAGGGGGCGGCTAGAGTCGGGGCTGGCCTAAGACTGATACCTCTCGATAGCGTCGTAATTCTTTTGTTTCGTAATTTTTTAAAACACCGTTGGTCAAATTGAAGGCCGGAATCGAGGAAGGGCTTACGGCCGCCACGCTCTAATACCGAACACCTAACTAAAAAAACCGCCTCAACCCCCCATAATTCAACCAAATAACCTAAAAAAACAAGCCCAATAAAAGTGGAAATACTCCAGTGACAGAGTATGATTAGCGTATTAGCAATTTTATTGAGGACTACAGCATGGAAACTGATAAATACAACGCACAACGTATGCCATCTGGCATTCAAAGCACCGCACTTGATCCCGCGGTGGTTAAAGTACTGCGTAACACCTATATGTTACTTGGCGCGACACTGGCATTCAGTGCAGCTATGGCCGGTGTAGCAATGGCCCTCAACGTACCCTATTTTGGACTCTGGACATTACTGCCCTACTTTATCTGCCTGTGGATGACCGAGAAAAACAAAAACAACTCAACAGGCCTGTTATGGGTATTTGCCCTGACTGGCTGGTTAGGATTTACACTGGGGCCAATCCTCAGCATGTACCTCGCCGTGCAAGGCTCAGAGCCAATTATGATGGCACTGGGTTCAACCGCACTGGTCTTCTTTGCCGCATCAGCTTATGTGCTGACCACGCGCAAAAACCTTAACTTTATGACCGGCTTCCTAATGACCGGCATGTTGGTCGCATTTGTGGCGGCTATTGCCAATGCATTCCTGCAGATACCCGCACTGGCACTGACTGTTAGCGCAGTGTTTGCCCTGCTCTCAACAGCCATTATTATGTGGCAGACCAGCGCAATTATTCACGGTGGAGAGCGCAACTATATCTCTGCAACAGTGACCCTATTTGTGATGATCTATAACCTGTTCCTAACTCTGCTGAGCTTCTTCGGCATGAGCAGCGACGACTAAGGTTTTCAGTTAATATAAAGGGCCCCTAATCGGGGCCTTTTTTATTCCTGTAACAAAATGCTGTTGAAAGCCCTATGAGTGAGAAAAATTATTTAGCCAAACTGCCCCAGTGGTCAGCGGATACAGCTAGTCAGCTTGCCGCCGAAGATCAGGTGCAACTGCAGCCAGAGCATCTGGAAGTATTACACGTGGCCAGACAATTCTTCGATCAATACGGCTTTTCACCCTCAATGCGTCCACTCTGTAAAACCGTAGCTGCCGAGCTATCTATGGACAAAGGCCGCAGTATTTACCTGCTCCAACTATTCCCCGGAAGCCCAGCCAAACTGGTCGCCAAATTCGCCGGTTTACCTAAACCGAAAAACTGTCTTTAATCAGGGTGTTAAAACAACGTTGAAAGCCATTGACCCAGAGCTGTATCCAGCTCAACTTGAAGCCAAACAAACCAACTTTATTGAAACCTTAAAGGGTTTGGATTTCCCCCAACCGGAGGTCTTTGATTCCGCACCTAGTCAGTTTCGAATGCGTGCGGAGTTTAGAATTTGGCATGAAGAGGGTCGAGCCCATTACGCGATGAACCGCGCTGGAGAAAAGCGCCCCTATATTATCGACAGCTTCCCCATTGGTGGGCCGCTGATCAACCAGCTAATGACACCCTTAATCGAAGCGATTAATAAATCACCGGCCCTGTCTCGCAAACTGTTTTGTGCTGAATTCCTTACCACCCTAAGTGGTGAAGTACTGGTAACGCTAATCTACCACCGCCCTGTCGATGATGAATGGCAGCAGGCTGCATTAGAACTGCAGTCGCAATTGAATATTATGGTGATCGGTCGCAGCCGCAAACAGAAAGTGGTTTTAGAGCGTGATTATGTTGTCGAAAAGCTCAGCGTCGATGGCCGTGAATACAGCTACCAGCAAGTGGAGTCCGGGTTTACCCAACCCAATGCCGAGGTCAATCAAAAGATGCTTAGCTGGGCTAGCAGCTGCTGCGCTAGCGAGGATAACAGCAATCAGAATAATGACTTGCTCGAGCTCTATTGCGGCAACGGTAATTTCACTGCGGTGCTGGCACAACATTTTAAGCAGGTACTAGCCACTGAGATATCTAAAATCTCCGTGCGTTCTGCGGAGACTAATTTCACTGAAAACAAAGTGGATAATGTGACCGTAGTACGGATGTCTAGCGAAGAGTTTACTCAGGCATTAAATGGCGAACGTCCGTTCCGACGTCTTAAAGATATAGAGCTCGACAGCTATAACTTCTCAACCATATTTGTCGACCCACCCAGAGCGGGCTTAGATGACGGTACTCTGAAACTGGCACAGCGCTTTGACCGAATACTCTATGTTTCCTGCAACCCGCAGACCCTGCGGACCAATTTGGATCGCTTAACGGAAACTCACGAGATTGTTAGAACAGCAATTTTTGACCAGTTTCCATGGACAGATCACTTGGAGAGCGGCGTATTACTTGTACGCCGTTAACTAAGAGTCTTAGGACTATTTACTGACTGCTGAATACCGGTTAAATCTTCCGCGCTAGCGTAAATAAACTCGCGGTAATTAGACTCAATGGATTCGCGCTCAGTATCCAAACGACGCTTCTCGCTCTTACTTAGCGCCGCCCAGTCATCGAGAATCGGAATATGCGCCGTGGCACCGGCAAGTTGCGTAAAGACGCTAACATGCTGGGCTTCATCAGCACTAAGGTTAATCTGCTGACTCAACCAGGCGATACGCATAGCCGCTTCAGTTTCGGATAGATCTTTTTGTACCAGCGCTCGGGCAATAATCTGCACCGACTGACGGGCATCGGCTTCTTTTCTACTTAACTCTGCGGCCAGAAGTAACTCAGCCTGCTCTGTTTCAATACGCTGCTGACGGAGTCTGTAGGCCAGATAAGCGGCATAACCGCCAAGACCGATCAATAGCCCTATCCCTGCAACCAACGCTAAACTAGTTAAATTCATTACTGTTGTTTCCCGCCTATTTAATCTTTATTTTCGGAAGAATCCGATTGATCTGACAACTCTGCCGGTTTATCAAATGCCTCAGAATCCAGAGCAACACTGGGTGGCAGACTTTTCTTCGCCTTGGCGCCCAATTTCTTAAGCTCTTCCGTGCGGCGAACCAGATTACCATTGCCGCTTGATAGACGCTTGTGGGCTTTATCCCAGGCTTCCTGGCTTTTACTAATATGCTTGCCAACTTCTTCCAGAGACTCTATATAACGTACGAACTGGTCATATAGACCACCGGCCTTATCCGCAATAACCTGTGCATTGCGACTTTGGTCTGCATAGCGCCACAGGTTTTTAATGGTTCTCAGGGTCACCATCAGCGTACTTGGGCTGACCAGAATAATGCCGCGATCATAGGCATCGCGCATCATATCCGGATCCTGATCAAGGGCGACCATAAAGGCCGCTTCCACCGGTACAAAGATCAGAACAAAGTCGAGGCTGTTAACCCCTTCGAGATTCTCATAGTCTTTATGGCTTAAACCTTTGATATGGGCCCGTAACGAACTGAGATGCTGTCGTAGACACTGCTTTTTAGTCTCATCATCTTCCGCGTGAAAATAGCGCTCGTAATCAACCAGACTAACCTTGGCATCGATAACAATATCGCGGCCCTCGGGAAGATGAATAATTACATCCGGATTGCGACGTTTACCGGACTCATCCTTTAGCGCCACCTGCGTATCGTACTCACGGCCTTTGGATAAGCCTGAGTCCTCTAGAAGTTTCTCAAGGATAAATTCACCCCAGTTGCCCTGGGCTTTGTTGTCTCCGCGCAAAGCATTGGCCAGAGAAACCGCATCGGCCGAAACCTGCATAGTCTGTTTTTGCAGCTCACTAAGCTGACCAACCAGCTTATTGCGATCGGCATTTTCCTTATCGTAAGCAGATTCAACCTGCTTGCGGAAATCGCCAATATCCCGACGCAGTGGACTAAGAGTGACCTCTAAAGCCTCTTTATTCTGCACTGAAAACTTGGCCTGCTTATCCTCAAAGATTCGGTTGGCAAGATTCTCAAATTCTGCACTAAGAGTCTGCTTGGCATCCTGCAGCAGCTTTAACTGAGCCTCATACTGTTTCTGCTGTTCCACCAAACGCTGCTCAAGAACCCCATTGGCCGTGGTCAGTTCAAGGCGAATAGCTGTGAGTTCAGCTAACTCGGCTTCGGTTTTTAAGCGCTGGCCCCTTGTAAGATACTGATTGATACTGACACCCAGAATCAAACCGACAGTAAGAGCGATAAAAAGGCCGCCAAGGGCCCAGAGAATAAAATTTGGATCATTAGATATTTGCATAGCTTTATTGTATCAGCCTACTGTCAATTGCACCGCTGTTTTGCGATTATACTGACCTATTTAAATGATAATAAAAGTTGCTGATTCAGGGATGCTACCACCACTTATAGAGATAACCCCATTTCGCGATGCCATTGAGCGGGACTGTTTAATACTGACACCCAATCATCGTCTGGCCGCGAAAATTAATGATGCCTGGAGCCTAGCGGTTGGCAAGACAGTCTGGCGTGCTCCGCGGGTCTATTCCATAGATCACTGGCTAAAGTACTGTTGGGATGAGCTGCAGGATCAGAATCATGCACTGGTCAGCGGCCTTTCAGTTGTCGGCGGACAACAGAGTCGCTACTACTGGGAGCGGGCAATTGCCAAAGATGATTCCGCTTACAGTAACAGCTATGCCAAAGTGGCCTCAGATACCCTTAAGACATTGCAGAACTGGAATCTGACTGTGGATCAGGTACCGGATGAAACACCTGCGGCCGAGTACTTTAAGCGCTGGACTAACAGTTATCAGCAGCTTTTGGATAAGCATAAATTAATTACCCAGCAGTCTAGCTGGCAGCTGATTGAGCGTGGTTTTAGTAGCGGCGCCCTGCCCTCTGAAGCGGAAATATATCTCTACGGCTTTCAATCTACCCCACCGCTACAAAATCTGGTTATTAACAGTGCTAGCAATTTGGTTAAGCAAATTGAGACCATTGATATTAATCCGCCAACGTCAGATCTAGAACCAGACTTAAGTACCTACAGAATAGAGTGTCAGGATCCACAAACTGAACTGCGTACCGCCGCTAGTTGGGCCGCACAGCAACTTAAAGCCAAACCGCAACAGCGGCTGGGAATTATTGTTCCGGATTTAAACAATAATCTTCAGCTGGTCGCCCGTGTCGTTAACGAAGCGCTAAAAACTGAAGAGACCGAAGTGCTGGTCAATATCTCTGCGGGCACACCCCTGGCGGATACAGCGGTGGTTCACTGCGCCCTTGAGCTGATCGGTAGTCTGCAATACAAACGATCGCTTAATGACTGGTTGAAAATTCTTTATTCGCCCTTTTCCGCCTTTGCTCAACTGCCATTGCAGTACCTTGTGGACAGTGAATTGGCGCTGCGTAAAACCCGCCGTTTTGACTTTACTCTGGAACAGTTTTTAACCGCTATCCTTCCTAAAGAAGAGCCTGAACAAAAAGATATATCAGAAACAGATCCCCACAACCCATTAATCTTAGAAACCCTAAAACCCTTAATTGAGTTAAAAACATTTTCCCGCTTAAAAACTGGAACCCAGAAAAACTTCTCCACCTGGGCGCAGTTCTTTAGCAACTTCCTTGAGGATATGGGTTGGCCCGATGCACGCAGCCTAAACAGCATTGAGTACCAGCAACGGCAACAGTGGAACAGCTTATTGGACCAGTACTGCGGCCTTGATAATCTGGCTATCGAAGTAGGCTTGGCCACCGCCCTTAAACATCTGCAACTGCTGGCTCAGGAGTCGGTTTTCCATCCCAAAACCGCTGATGCCCCACTGCAGATACTAGGGCTGCTAGAAGGCTCGGGGCTACACTTTGACCAGCTGTGGATTGTCGGTATGCACAGCAAAAGTTTTCCCGCCTCGGTGGCGATTAACCCGCTATTGCCCGCAGACTTTCAGCGCCAACAGGCTATGCCCCACAGTCTGCCTGAGCGGGAGCTGAAGATAGCCCAGGAACTGCTCTCAGGCTATAAAAATCACAGTAAAAAATTAATTCTTAGCTACCCAGTATTAAAGGGCGAAGAACAGCTCGATCCCAGTCCATTAATCCGTGATTTAGCAGACTCTAAGATCAGTGAATTACTTAAAGAACCAGAACCTCATCCACCCTGGCTATCTCAGCCTCAGCAGTGCCAA
>JAQWGK010000007.1 GCA_029238255.1 Porticoccaceae bacterium
GAGACAGATGGCTTTAGTTATGACCTGCCATTTACCGGTGTTCTGCCTACCATGCCTTCAATTTCAGGAACCTATGATCAGGCTACTCTTGAAGCGCTGGTTACCTCCTTTGTTAATGCGGGTGAGGATGAGTGGTATAACAGTACTGATACCTACTGGTCAGGCAAAGGCTATGGCAAGGTTGCTGAAACCGCTGCACTGGCCCAGTCAATTGGTATGGAAGACGCTGCGGCTGAGTTGATTGCTTGGCTGAAAGTCGAGCTGGCAGACTGGTTTACCGCCGAGACCGATGGTGAACTGGATATCAATAAATACTTCGCCTATGACGAAGAGTGGGATGCCCTGTTTGGTATCGAAGAAGCCTACGGCTCACACCAGCGTATGGCCGACCACCACTTCCACTACGGCTACTTTGTGCGTGCCGCGGCTGAGATCTGTCGTGTCGACGTTGCCTGGTGTGGCGACGATCAGTACGGCCCAATGATTGAGCTGCTGATCCGCGACTATGCCGGTGATGATAGCGAAGAGATGTTCCCGAAACTGCGTAACTTTGACCCGGCCAATGGTTTCTCTTGGGCTGACGGTAAAGGCGATGCAGTACAGGGCAACAACAACGAATCGACTTCCGAGGCAGCCAATGCCTACGGCGCCATGGTGCTCTATGGTCTGGCAGTAGGTAAGGACGATATTGCTGAGAAAGGTATGTATATGCATGCCTCCACGACTGCGGCTTTCTGGCAGTACTGGAACAATATCGACGGCTACAACAACCTCGGCGCAGATTACAACAACTTCCCTGCGGGCTACACCAAACTCACCACCTCGATTGTTTGGGGCAGTGGCGCTGACTTCTCCACCTGGTTTAGCCCCGCGTATGCGCATATTCTCGGTATTCAGGGTCTGCCCTCAAACCCATTGATTCTCTATGTAGGTCAGTATGCAGACTATATGCAAGACTACTACGAACTGGGTATGACCGAATCAACCAATGGCAAGCCCTCAGGGCTCAAGGCCAATGAGTGGACTGACCTCTGGTGGAACCTCTGGGCGATGACCGATGCTGACGCAGCTCTGGCTGACTACAATGCCACTGGAACCAACTATGGTGCCGAAGCTGGTGAGTCAAAGGCTCATACCTACCACTGGTTGCATACCTTTAAAGAGCTGGGTCACTTTAAGATGGGTACTGGTGAACTGACGGCCAATGATCCGGCGGCAGTTGCGTTTGATAAAGGTGCGGTTAGAACCTATGTGGTTTATAACTTTACCGGTCAGACCAAGACCGTAACCTACAGCGATGGCAAAACCGTTAATGCGGCACCTTACGGCTTTACCATTGAGCAGTAATCGCTGTTGATACAGTAAGCAGTTTGTAAAAAAGCCCTGACCGGATTCCGGTCAGGGCTTTTTTTATGGGCAGGATTTTTTCAGTTTATGTTAGCAGGGGTTATTAAGAGACTGCTTACGAAAAGCTATTTTTAGCCAATGCTGGGACGGGAACCCACCTCATCAAACCAGCGCTGCAGATGAGTACAGTCTTCGGGAATAGTCATCTTGACCCATTTGGCAAAGTCCACGGTGATATAAGCGGTGATATCCACCACCGAAAAATAGTCGCCCATTACAAATTGATTATCGGCAAAGTGGGCATTCATATCGGTGTAGAAATCGCCGATTCGCTTTAGACCGCGTTCACTCAGTTCGGGAATCTGTGCATAGGCATTGGGCCCGGAAACTGCACGATTGGCAAAGAACGGAGAAGAGTTTCTGTAGGCTTCAGTCACTGCCAAAATTCCATTGTTCTGAATACGGTGATTCCAGGATTCCACCTGAGCCCGCTCCACTGCTGTGCGGCCGTAAAGTGGCGGCTGTGGGTAGACCTCTTCCAGATAGCGGCAGATCGCATTGACCTGATTGATACAGCTGCCATCATCGAGCTCAAGGGCCGGCACATCCTGCATAGGATTTAGGGCGGTAAATTCAGGGGTTTTCTGCTCACCGGCGCGAAGATCAATCTGCACGGTTTCTATTTCGATACCTTTTTCAGCAATAAAAATTGTTACTCTGCGAGGGTTGGGTGCGATAGCATAATCATAGAGTTTCATAGCTGAAGTATCCTTTTTTTAAATGGTATTTATAGAGCGCTCTTTTTTCCCACAGCAGTATCGAGAAGTTCCAGACGCTTGCTGATAGAGGCCAATATGCCCGCACTATCAAGACCCAGAGACGCAAGCTGTTGATCGTGGCTACCATGATCGACAAAGGTATCCGGCAGACCGAGCTGCAGCACCGGCATCACAATACCCTGTTCGGCAAGAAACTCACTGACCGCAGAACCTGCACCACCGGCAATACTGTTCTCCTCAAGGCTCACCAGTAGTTGATGACGGCTGGCAAGATCGAGAATCATCGCCTTATCTATAGGCTTAACAAAGCGCATATCCGCAACACTGGCATCGAGCTGTTCAGCAACCTCAAGACCTGAGGCGAGCAGAGTGCCGAAGTTTAAGATCGCCACACCAGTACCTTCGCGGCGCATAACACCCACGCCCACAGGCAGTGCGGTCATCTGTTGTTCAATCACTGCGCCGGGCCCAGTACCACGAGGATAGCGAACCGCCGCAGGACCACTGTGCTGATAGCCGGTATATAAAAGTTGGCGGGTCTCATTTTCGTCGGAAGGTGTCATCACCAGCATATTGGGGATGCAGCGCAAATAGCTAATATCGTAGGCACCGGCGTGGGTGGCACCATCTTCGCCAACCAGTCCAGCGCGATCCAGAGCAAATAGCACATCCAGATTTTGCAGCGCCACATCGTGAATTAATTGATCGTAGGCGCGCTGTAAAAAGGTCGAGTAAATAGCCACAACCGGCTTTGAACCCTCGCAGGCCATGCCGGCCGCCAGAGTGACCGCATGCTGTTCGGCAATTGCCACATCCTCGTAACGATCCGGAAAGCGCTGAGAGAATTCATTCATCCCCGAGCCATCACACATGGCCGGAGTAATACCCACCAGACGATTATCCTGTTCCGCCATATCGCAGAGCCAGTCACCAAACACTTTTTGGTACTTTGGCTTGGAGGCGGTTTGGCTCGGTTGAGCAGGGGCTACTGTTGGCTTGGGCTCAATTTTATTCAGCGCGTGATAACCCACTGGATCATTTTCCGCCGGGGCAAAGCCTTTGCCCTTGTGAGTAATAATATGCAGCAGTACCGGCCCATTAATCTGATTAATATTGCCCAGTGTCTCTACCAGTAGAGGCAGATCATGGCCATCGATAGGGCCTACATAATAGAAGCCAAGCTCTTCAAAGATAGTCGCCGGAGAGACCATGCTCTTCATATATTCTTCAGTGCGGCGCACAAAAGCACTGGCATGGGGCAGCAGTCGCAAAGCCTTTTTGCCGCGCTCACGCATCTGGTTGTAAAACTTGCTCGCCCACAGCTTGGAGAAATAAGTCGACAGGCCACCGACATTTCGCGAGATCGACATCTGGTTATCGTTGAGCACAACCAGCAGGTTTTTATCCACATGAGCAGCGTGATTAATCGCTTCAAAAGCCATACCAGCGGTCATGGCGCCATCACCCATAATGGCCACAGTTTTGCGCTCAGAGCCCAGCTGTGCCGAACCCATCGCCATACCCAGTGCGGCACTTATAGAGGTGCTCGAATGGCCCACACCAAAGGTATCGTATTCGCTCTCAGAGCGTTTTGGAAAGCCGGATAAACCGTCTTTTTGGCGCATACTGAGCATCTGCTCGCGGCGGCCGGTAAGAATTTTATGGGGGTAAGTCTGATGGCCCACATCCCAGATCAGGCGATCGTCCGGAGTATTAAAAACATAATGCAGGGCAATAGTTAATTCGGTAACACCCAGGCCGGCACCAAAATGGCCGCCAGTTCTTCCCACGCAATAGAGCATAAAGTGGCGCAGCTCATCCGCCAGTGCGAGCAACTGCTGCGGAGTAAAGTCACGCAGATCAGCGGGCTGATTAACGCTATCCAGTAGCGGAGTATCAGGACGCGCGAGAGGGATGTCATTGAATGTTTTTGGCATGCTTTTTTTCATTGCTGCTTATTGATGCTGTTTACAGATTTTACACCAAATAAGAGCTCGGCTCGCTTATTTTTAAGTCAGTGATTACGTTTGACGATAAAGTCAGCAATCCCGCGTAGGCTATCGGCTTTGTCAGCGAAGATATCCAGCGCCTGCATACTCTGCTGATAGAGTGCCGCCGCTTCACTGCGCGCCTCTTCCAGACCCAGAATAGAGGTGTAGGTGGACTTTTGATTGGTGATATCAGAACCCTGCTGTTTGCCGAGCATCTCGGTGGAACTCTCCACATCGAGAATATCGTCCTGAATCTGAAATGCCAGACCTATAGCGGTAGCGAACTGTTTTAGCGCAGCCAGTTGTTGAGGATTAACCTGTGCCGTCGCCAGAGCCCCCATCAGTACACTGGCCTCAATTAAAGCACCGGTTTTATGGGCGTGCATCGTCTTTAACTGCTGCAGATCTAGCGCGGTTCCAGTTGCCGCCAGATCAATTGCCTGACCAGTGACCATGCCGTTACAGCCGCCAAGCCCGGATAATAAACCAATCAGCTCAACCACTGTCTGGGCCGGAATATCGCTAAGTTGGGTCAGCTGTTGAAAGGCCAGAGACTGCAGGCCATCACCGGCCAAAATTGCCGTCGCCTCACCAAACTGAATATGGCAAGTCGGCTTGCCGCGACGCAAATCATCATCGTCCATCGCCGGAAGATCATCGTGAATCAATGAATAGGCGTGAATCATCTCCACTGCCGCAGCTACCTTGGCAGTATTGCTATCACTGCTTGCCACCGCCTCAGCTGCAGCAAAACAGAGTGCCGGACGCACTCGCTTACCACCGTTAAATACCGAATAGCGCATCGCCGCAAACAGCTGTTCAGCCGGGCCCGATGCCGCCGGCAGAATCGCCTCCAGCTGAGCATCAACCTGTGCCGTGTAATCACTGATAATGGAGTTGAAGTCTGTCATAAAAAGCCGAGTATAGAGTTTTAGCTGTCTGAGGCATCAAAAGGCTGACTGACCAACTCGTCACCCTGGCGCATTAACAGCTCAACTTTTTGCTCCGCAGTCTTAAGAGCCTGCTGGCATTCGCGAGCCACTTTTATACCAGTCTCAAAGGATTTTAAGGAATCTTCCAAACTTAGATCACCGCTTTCGAGCGACTCTACCAGAGCCTCAAGGCTCTCCAACTGCTGTTCAAAATCTACCGCTTTTTTGTCTTTTGTCACCTGTGCCTACCTTTGTAAAACGATTGTCATGCAAGCCGTTCACCCTAACTAACAAGGCC
Organism: Porticoccaceae bacterium; assembly: GCA_029238255.1. Lineage (GTDB taxonomy): Bacteria > Pseudomonadota > Gammaproteobacteria > Pseudomonadales > Porticoccaceae > HTCC2207. The sequence goes on from JAQWGK010000007.1 coordinate 5,348, forward strand.
AGCGCGGTCAATTGGAAAAAGCCAGATAAATTGAGACTCGGCGGGTTTCCGTCGTCTAATATTTAGTTGTTAATAGGAAAAAGTAATCACTACAGGTTAGCTGTGAAATGAAAATACTCAGACTTAACTTAGCTGGACAACCGATTAGCTGGCTCGACTGGGAAGAAGCGGTCTGTATGTACGCCCGAGATCTGGTTGTCTGGAGCATGGGCGATGTAGTTCGTCAGGTGCAGGGCGGAATCTCGCGACTGTCGGGAATACGCTCGGTGGTCGAGTTGCCGAGTATGATCGCCTGCGGCGGTGAACAGCTAGCCAGACCCAGAACCAATCCAGCCCTAAAAAACCCCACCCTTTTTGCCCGCGACGCGCATCTCTGTATGTACTGCGGCGGACAGTTTAGCTCCTTACAGCTCACCCGCGATCATATTGCACCCACCTCTAGAGGCGGAGCCGACCGCTGGGAAAATGTGGTCGCCGCCTGCCGGCGCTGCAATCAGCACAAAGCTGATCGCACTCCCGAAGAGGCCAATATGCAATTGATAGCGCTGCCTTACAGGCCTAATAATGCCGAGTATCTGGCACTGACAAATAGCCGCCGCATACTGGGTGATCAAATGGAATTTTTGCGCGGACAGTTTTCAAAAAACAGCCGGTTTTTGTAGTACTTTACCTGTCATCTCTGCAGGTCATTTATATGTCGTCCTGAGAGAGTGAACCGAACCGAAGGATCTCTGTATAACCTCGGGAGATCTTTCCACTCACTTCGTTCGGTCAAGATGACAAAGAAGCTAGCGCGATCATCCCTGCAGGTCATTTATATGTCATCCTGAGAGAGTGAAACGAACCGAAGGATCTCTGTGTAACCTCGGGAGGTCTTT
>JAQWGK010000024.1 GCA_029238255.1 Porticoccaceae bacterium
GACCATATCGCCAGACATATAGGCTGGGTAGGCAAAGTAGAGGAATGCGCGACCGGTGAGTGCCGGGTTAAGGAAGTTTTTGCCGGTACCGCCAAATACTTCTTTACCGATCACAATACCGAAGCTGATACCGACAGCGACCATCCACAGCGGCAGATCCGGTGGACAGCAGAGTGCGAAGAGTACCGAGGTTACAAAGAAGCCTTCGTTAACTTCGTGGCCACGAACACTGGCGAAGAGTACTTCCCAGAATCCACCAACAACGAAGGTCACCATATAGATCGGGACAAAGTAAGCTGCACCGTGAATCATGTTGTCCCAGATAGAAGTTGGGTCATAACCGGCCAGCATATTGATAAACAGACCGCGCAGACCTTCCTGCGAGACCATGCCCATCTCAGCCATAATGGTGTTAGCCTGAAAGCCGACATTCCACATACCAAAGAACATGGTGGGGAACGTTGCCAGCCAAACGGTGATCATCACGCGTTTCAGGTCGATTGCATCGCGAACATGGGAGCTGTTTTTAGTCACATCTGCAGGCTTGAATAGTCCTGTATCAATGGCTTCGTAAAGCGCGTACATTTTCTCCCACTTACCGCCTTTGTGAAAATGTGGCTCTAATTTATCTAGAAGATTGCGAATCATCCTCTTAACCCTCCTTCTCGATTCTGGTCAAATTATCACGCAGGATCGAGCCGTACTCGTATTTACCCACACAGACATAGGTGTATAGGCTAATATCATCCTCGTCCAGTTCCAGACAGCCCAGCTTCTGAGCCATATCTGTATCACCAACAATTAATGAACGCAGCAGTTGAATAGGCAGGATATCCAGTGCCGTTACTTTTTCGTAACCGCCCACTGGGACCATAGCGCGCTCACTTCCGTTAGTGCTGGAAGTCATATTGAAGAGCTTTTTAGTCAGTGACGAAATATAGATCGGCAGTGACGAATGATTGTTCACGCCGGGACGCAGATAGTGCAGCATTGGACGCTCACGACCTTCGCGAATCACTGAGGTCTGAACGTGGTAGCGGCCGAGGAATGCAAATGCGCCCGCCGCTTTGCGACCCGAGAGCACTGAACCGGAAATGACACGGTTTTCATCATTCTTTAATTCGCCAATCACTAACTGATTGAGGTTTGCACCCAGTCGAGTCTTAAGCAGACGCGGAGTATTCACCTGAGGACCACCCAGAGCAACCACTCGGCTGTCGTCGACCACACCAGTGGTAAACAGTGCACCAAAGGCAATCACATCCTGGTAACCGATAGTCCAAACTGACTTGTCGGCATTGACCGGATCAATATGGTGAATATGGGTACCGGCCAGACCCGCAGGGTGTGGACCGGAGAAAATATGTCCCTGAACACCGTCGAGATCAGCGCCGGGAACAGTAGTATTAGGTGCCGCACAGAGATGTACTGGGCCGTCAGTTAGACGGGTCAGCAACTTTAGGCCATTGGCAAAGTCTTCACTGCGCTGGGCAATAATTACTTCCGGGTCAGCAGCCAGTGGGCTGGTGTCCATAGCGGTGACAAAAATTGATGCTGGTGTTGCCTCTGGGGCTGGCACCTTGGCATAGGGACGAGTACGCAGAGCGACCCACTGTCCAGAGTCAATCAGATTTTCAACCACTGCACTGCGCTCCAGTGAGGCGAGCTGATCTGGCTGATAGCTGGCAAACTGCTGTTTTTCGCTACCGTCGACATCAATCACCAAAGATTGAAACACTCGACGTTCGCCGCGATTAATCGCTACCACGACGCCTGATGCAGGAGCGGTGTACTTAACTCCAGCAGTTTTTTTATCAGTAAACAGTAATTGACCCAATGCAACGCGATCACCTTCGCGCACGGCCATGGTTGGCTTCATACCTGGATAGTCTGAACCGACTACCGCAACCTGGCTTATTACTGGGCCATCGTGAATAACCTGCTCTGGTTTACCAGCTATGGGCAGGTCTAATCCGCGACGGATTTTTATCATAGGAAATACCTAATACTTAATAATTAACGTTTGGGTTGCACTACCAAAAAAACATCAATCTGAACAAACTAGGCTCAGGCGGGAAGTCATTTCAGTTTTAGTGTCGACACACAGATAACGTGCGGTTTTTAGCCTAAAAAGATCGGGCGGCATTATAAAGGTCTAAAGGCTTTGATTCCAGTCTCAAAAGGGGTAGACAGGCTAAAGTTTTCAATATCGGTTACAAATAATCCTGTGAGATCGAATTTGTTGCAGATAATCTATTTTATAAGGCTGTTTATTAACTGAATCTGGAAATGCGACGAGAGATTGGGTATTGAAACGGAGGGCTTAGCCCAGGGATAAAAAATACCCGCAGACACTTGGAATCTGCGGGTATTTTTGTCTATTAAATAGCTAGCTCGTTATTAAAAGCTTTCTTCTAATGCGCCCTCCTTTAAGGAGCCCTCTTCCAATAAGCTTTGTTTCGGGTAACTGGGCCAGACCACCCCCGCAAACTTCTCCAGACAGCGCACCACCTGACAGCTGTAACCAAACTCATTGTCATACCAGCAGTAGAGCACCGCACTTTTACCATCGACAATGGTTGCCTGAGAGTCCCAGACACAGGCTTGACGGGAACCGACAAAATCCGTGGAGACCGCCTCCGTCGAAATGGTGTAGTCAATCTGTTGCTGCAACTCAGAGTGCAGTGCCTTCTGACGCATAAACTCATTTAACTCTTCAACATTGGTTTCGCGACCGAGCTGCAGATTGAGAATTGCCATGGAGACATTGGGCGTCGGCACACGGATCGCATTACCGGTCAGCTTGCCCTTTAACTCGGGAATCGCTTTGGCCACCGCTTTGGCGGCACCGGTGGATGTCAGCACCATATTTAAAGCGGCACTGCGACCGCGGCGATCACCGCTATGGTAGTTATCAATCAGATTCTGGTCATTGGTATAGGCGTGAACGGTTTCAACATGACCGCTGGAAACACCGTATTCATCGAGCAGGCATTTTAATACGGGCACTATGGCATTGGTGGTACAGGACGCTGCAGAAATAATCTTCCGCTCCGGAGTAATCTCGCTGTGATTCACCCCGTAGACAATATTCGGAATATCGTCACCGGCCGGCGCGGTCAACAATACTTTGGCAGCTCCCGGGCGCAGATGCCCACCGAGTCCCTCGTTATCTTTCCACACACCGGTATTATCGACAATCAGCGCATTGTTAATGCCGTACTCAGTGTAATCAATCTCTGCCGGAGAGTTGGCATAGATCACCTTGACCGGATTACCGTTGATCACCAGAGTATTTTCACTCTCAAGCACTCGAATAGTCCCTTTAAAAGAACCGTGCACTGAATCCCGGCGCAGCAGTGCGGCACGCTTTTCCAGATCATGGTCATTTTTGCTCTTGCGAATAACAATCGCGCGCAGACGCAGCACATCACCCCCGCCCGCCTTATCTACCAGAATCCGTGCAACCAGACGACCGATCCGTCCAAAGCCATAGAGAACCACATCCTGAGGCTGCGGCAGCGGTTTAATATCCGAACCGATAATATCCTCCAGCTCATCCCGGACAAACTCATCGACGCTGCGGCCATTGCCAATACTCTGGTACTTGACCACCATTTTGCCAAGATCCAAATGGGCGGGACCCAGCTGCAGCTTTGCAATGGCTTCGATCATTGGCGACGAGTCAAATTCAGACAGCTCGTTCTGCTCCACCTGACGCACTCTGCGATGAGCTTTCATCAGGTCGATGACCGAACGGTTAACCATGCTGTTGCCATACATATAGGTTGAGACATTGCGCTCGCGGTAGAGCTTGCCAATAATTGGAATCATCCCTTCTGCTAGCGCTTCGCGCTGCTTCCAGTCTTTGAAAAAATCATTGGGTGTGGGGCGGTTTTCTTCTGTCACTATGAGGGTCCTTTTCATCCGTTTTAAGAAATCATGTGTATAGGTAACATGTTCAATAAGTATAGCCTCGGAAAGCCCTGTCACCGATTAACTTCAATGCATAGAGAATATTCCTATTATCAATAGTCTCAGCCGAGTAAAATGCCCCCGATTAAAATACACAGCTAAATTTACGCCGCCGCAGCACTGGGCGTTAAAGGCGCTATAAACAGACTTAAAATGCAGGTTTTATGACAGTACTCAATCTCAGTATGGCCGCCAAACCCGGAGATAAAAATCACTGGGGAGAACTGCAGGCCGCCGGCCGTGCACTGGCGATTGCCGAAGCTGCCTGTCAATTTGACGGTCTTAGCGTACTGATCACCGAAACCGCTCGCGAAGCGGCAGCTCAGGGCCGGGCTCTAAAATTCTTTACAGCCGAACAGGGATTGGAAATTTTAAACTTTCCAGACTGGGAAACCCTGCCCTACGATATTTTTTCGCCCCATCAGGATATTATCTCCTCGCGCCTGCAAACTCTGGCCAACCTGCCACAGACCAAACAGGCACTATTAATAGTCCCGCTGCCAACCCTGATGCATCGCATCGCACCCATGGACTTTATTACCTCGCGAACCTTCTCCTATAAGGTCGGTGAAGAGATTGATCGCGATAAGCTTAAAGATCAGCTAGCCAAAGCCGGTTATAAGCGTGTAGATACAGTTTATGAACATGGCGAATACGCCTTTCGCGGTTCGCTGATCGATATCTACCCAATGGGTGCCAAGCAACCCTTCCGAATTGATCTGCTCGACGATGAAATTGAAAGCCTGCGACTGTTTGATGCCGAGTCCCAGAGAACCTCGGAGAATGTCACCCAAATCCAGCTGCTGCCGGCGCGCGAGTTTCCATTGGATAAGCAGGCAACCAACCTGTTTCTCAATAACTGGCATGACAACTTTGATCAGGATGCATCGAAGTGCCCGGTCTACAGAGATATCAACGATGGTATTGCCCCTCAGGGTATCGAGTACTACCTAAGTCTGTTTTTTGATCAGACCGCCAATCTGTTTGACTATATGCCGGCCAATACCCAGCTGTTTAGTCATGTGGGTATTGAAGAAGCGGCACAAACATTCTGGCAAGATGTTAAGGCCCGCTATACAGAGTACGGAGTTGACCCCACCCGCCCTATTCTGCCGCCAAAACAACTATTTCTGGCGGTCGATGAAGTCTTCCAGCAGATTAAGAAACTACCCCGCACTGAGATAGATCGTCAGGCGGTTGCCGATAAAGCGGGCAGTGAAAATATCAATCTGCGCGCGGTTCCGGATGTAGCGGCCAATGCCAAACTCAGTAACCCACTATCCAAACTGGAAGAATTTACTCAGAGCTTTAAGGGCCGCATTCTATTCTGTGCAGAGTCTGCAGGCCGTCGCGAAGTTCTCGCCGGTATGCTTAAGAAAGTAAATATTGTCGCCAGCGAAATTCAGCACTGGCAGGAATTTCTCGATACTGACCACAGGCACGCTATAACCACCTACCCGATTGATCAGGGTGTCTTCTGTCCCGAACAGGGTATCTGCCTGATCACCGAGGGCGAGCTATTTGACCAACAGGTGATGCAGCGCCGTCGCCGCTCAAAGGCCTCGGAGTCACCGGACTATATCTTCAAAAGTCTCGCTGAGCTTGAGCACGGTGCTCCGGTGGTACATATGGATCACGGTGTGGGTCGCTATCAGGGTCTGGTAACCCTGGATGTCGATAAGTCCAAGCAAGAGTTTTTGATGTTGGTCTATGCCAATGATGCAAAACTCTATGTTCCGGTATCCTCACTGCATCTAATCAGCCGCTTTGGTGGCGGCGATCAATCCATGGCTCCGCTGCATAAACTCGGCAGCGACAAATGGGTTAAGGCCAAAGAGAAAGCCGTTAAACAGGTGCGCGATACCGCCGCAGAGCTGCTCGACATCTATGCCCGACGGGCAGCCCGAACCGGTTTTGCCTGTGCCGGCAATGAAGAGGATTACAGAAAATTCAGCAGCGACTTCCCCTTTGAGGAAACCGGTGATCAGCTCGAGGCAATCGATGCAGTACGCCGTGACCTGCTCAGCCCTCAGCCAATGGATCGTCTGGTCTGTGGTGATGTTGGCTTTGGTAAAACCGAAGTAGCTATGCGCGCCGCCTTTACCGCTGTATCCAGTGGCAAACAGGTGGTGGTACTGGTACCCACGACTCTACTGGCCCATCAGCATTTGCAAAACTTCCGCGATCGCTTTGCCAACTGGCCGGTAGTGGTTGAAGAACTATCCCGATTCCGCACAGCCCAGGAGCAGGATCAGGTTATTGCCGATGCTGAGAGCGGCAAGGTCGATATCCTGATCAGTACCCATAAGTTGCTTCACGCGAAAATTGATTTTAGACGGCTTGGCCTGCTGATTATCGATGAAGAGCATCGCTTTGGTGTGCGCCAAAAAGATAAAATTAAATCCCTGCGGACCTCGGTGGATATTTTAACCATGACCGCTACGCCCATTCCGCGGACCCTAAATATGTCCATGCACGCGGTGCGCGATCTTTCGATTATCGCCACCCCACCGGCACGCCGCCTATCGGTAAAAACCTTTATTCGCCAACAGGAAGACCGTGTTACCCGCGAGGCTATATTGCGTGAGATTTTACGTGGCGGTCAGGTCTACTTTTTACATAACGATGTGAAGAATATTCAGCGTATTGCCGATGACCTGCAACAGTTAGTGCCAGAGGCGCGGATCAATATTGCCCACGGGCAGATGCGCGAGCGGCAACTGGAACAGGTGATGTCGGACTTTTACCACCAGCGCTTTAATGTACTGGTCTGCACCACCATTATTGAAACCGGTATCGATATCCCCAGCGCCAACACTATTCTGATTGAGCGCGCTGACCGCTTTGGTCTGGCTCAACTGCATCAGCTGCGCGGTCGTGTTGGCCGCTCACACCATCAGGCCTATGCCTATCTGTTAACCCCACATCCGAAGGGGATGACCGAGGACGCCAAAAAACGTCTCGAGGCCATCTCTGCAGCCGATCATCTGGGTTCCGGCTTTACCCTGGCAACCAACGATCTGGAAATTCGCGGCGCCGGAGAACTACTGGGCGAGGAACAGAGCGGCCATATTCAGGCGATTGGCTTTACTCTGTATATGGAGATGCTTGAGCGTGCAGTTAAAACCATCAAGGAAGGCAAGCAGCCAGAACTGGGTGCGGGTATGGATCAGGGACTGGAAGTTAATCTGCACCTGCCGGCATTGATCCCCGATGACTACCTGCCGGATGTGAATATGCGCCTGACGCTCTACAAGCGACTTGCCAACTGTCAGTCCGACAGTCAGCTCCATGAACTGCAGGTTGAAATGATCGATCGCTTTGGCCTTTTACCCGATCCGGTAAAGATGCTATTTGAGTTGGCGAAACTGCGCCAGACCGGCGAGCAACTGGGGCTGTTAAAAATTGAAGCGGGCCCCAATGGCGGCAGACTTAAATTTAGCTCTAACACGGTTGTTGAGCCCCTTACCATTATCAAAATGGTACAGGCACATCCAAGTATTTTCCGCTTGCAAAACAATGATCAACTGAGTTTCACTATGCCAATGGAAAGCGCTAAAGAGCGTGTCGATGGGTTAACTGAGATATTGGATAAGTTGCTACCGCCACCCAGTTAGCTATTGCCCAAAGGTTCGTTTCAAAGGTTCGTTGGAAAGGGCAATTGGAAAGTACAGCACTAAAGGATAAGTCAGAACATGAACAGAGATCAGCAGCAGAAAACCCCACGGCTCACAAAGCACCTGTGGACACTTGCCTGCACTCTTACCTGCGGTCTTCCCTTAACCTTTGCCTCCAGCCTAAGCTTGGCGCAGGAAACTGATGACCCGGAAACGGCCTCCTGGTATCAGGTGGAAGTGGTTATCTTTACTCAGCAGGGCTACGGGGGCAATGAACAGCCGCCGAGAAAATACAGTCTGGACTTCCCGGAAAACGTCGTCGAATTGCTCGATACCGACTATTTGGACAATGACTCTCTGATTGAGGATGCCGAGGCTCAAGATGACGCGGCTCAAGCTTATGAGAGCCTAACCGGCCCCAGAGCCATACCGCTGATCACTGTCGAAGATCCAGCCCTGACTTTTGCCAATGGTCTTTCAGAACAGACAACCCAAAACAACGACTCACAGTCAGTGCAGATTCCCCTTCTGGCCACCAACAGTGAAGCTTCCATAACAGCTGAACAAGAGATAGAGCCAGAACCGGTTCCAGAGCCAATTTATATTCCAGAGTATGAAAAACCCTTTATCAAACTGGATAAAGAGTTCCGCGATCTCAATGATAGTGCCCGCGCTCTGGATCGTCGCGAAAAATACAATGTGGTTTTCCATCAGGCCTGGCGCTTTGCCGCCGATCAAAATGCCGCCGACCCCTGGGTCCTTATTAAAGCCGGCAAGCAGTATCAGGATCGCTATGAAATTGAAGGCAGCCTGCGTTTTTATAAATCACGTTTTTTGCATTTTCAGTCTGACCTGTGGCTTTTAAACTTTATCGATCAGACTGATTTGTCCAAAGCTCAACTAGTGGAACTGCCGCCCTTTCCGGTAATGCCTGAACAGAATCCTGACGTTGAACAGGAAACCTTGGAACTCTCTCTGAGCGAAGAAAATCTTGAAGACTTTTTTATAAGTAGCTCGAAAAATTCAGAGACCTCGCTTAGCTTGGCCGACCAGTTTGCTGAAGAAGAGCCTTTAGAAAAACGGGTAAAAGAGCAGCCTGTAAAAGAAGAACCTGAGGCAGAAGAAACAGAGATCGATACCACTCTAGCCCTACAACCTATCGAATACCCAGTGTCGACATTATGGGTTTTTGATCAGTCAAAACGTTTGGAAGAACAGCAGAGCTATTATCTGGATCACCCAAAAATGGGCATACTGGTAACCATTAAGCCCCATAAAGTCGAGATCACCAATCCTCTTGAGGACGCTGATTTAGACGCGGGCTTAGATCCAAACTTAGATCCAGAATAATCAGCTATCCCCCCTCCCCGATTAAGAGCAAACGGCTAGGGTAATTCTTTAGCTACTGGCGGTGCATTTAAATCCTGATCTACAAAGATTAACGCCTGTGAATCAAACCCCAGCTTATCCACTCGCTGTATAAAGTGCTCCCGTAACAGAGGACTAATAGTCGGGGTTCGCGCCAACAGCCAGAGATAGTCTGTGCTGTTACCGGCAACAAATGAGTATTGATAGTCCGCGGAGAGAGTTTTATAGGAAGCTTTTTCTGACGAGCTATTTTCTGGAAAAGACCCCGCCTCAAAAATAATATAGGAGCCGTAAAAAGGCCCAAAGAAGGAAACCTTTAACTGCCCCTGCTGCTTATCGCCTATAAAGTAAGCCTTGCCCTCAGCCTCACTCCAAGCATCCTCCTCTGCTGAATAACCGCGGTTGATCACTTTTAAACCGCCATCTTCGCGCAACGAATAGTCCGCCGTTACATTACTGAGCCCTCGCTCAAAGGAGTGATCGAGTCGCGCCACCTCATACCAGCGACCTAGATAACGCCGCTTCTCAAAGTCATTAATGGCATTGACTCCCTCAGGGGAACCCAGACAACCCGCAAGCAGTAAAGTCGCCAAAAAACAGCTTAATAAAATCCCCAATCGCATGATGCGCCCCTTAACAAAACCAATAGTGTAAGCCGCTAATTATAGAGTAAAGCGAACCGGCGAATAGGTTTAAGTGATTAAACGGGCTCAGTCAGAAAAAAGCCCTTAGCTAACAGAAAGCCCTTAGCTAACAGAAAGCCTTTAGCCAAGAGAAAGCCTTTAGCCAAGAGAAAGCCCTTAGCTTAAAGAGAAAGCCCTTAGCCAGTAGAGAAGAGAAAGAGAACTTAAATAGACGCTAATGCTTCAAAATTAAGTTAGTGAAGTACCGGAAATCCGAAGATAACGCTGGCTCACTGGCGACATCTGTCTGCCAGTGTCGATCCAGTATCCAGATTGCAAAACCGGCAAAAAGCACATGGGGATTAAGGTAGGTAATAATATTATTCAGCACCAATACCGCCAACGGCACTGCCATAACCAGACAGAACAGCGATAGACCGCTACCAAATAACTCTCGACTGGATGCCTTGGGAATAGCCTCTAAGAACTTCGGAACCACTGATGTAGAAGAGTTTTGTTCGGAACTGGAAACCTGCCGTTCAAGCCCCCTAGAAGCCCGACGCCGAGCCCAGAGATAGACAATCAGCCCAAGCCCAATAATCGGTAACCAGCTAGCCGCCGAGCCGCTAATCATAATTGTGATATTTTTCTGCACTAACGCCGGCGCGAAAAATGGATAGAGCAGTAAATCATCGCTGACTAACCAGTAGCCGAAGAAATACCCCAGAGATAACAGGCGCACTAAATTACTGTAGAGGCCGCTAAAAACAATGACCGAAATCATGCAGCAGTAGCCGAGCAGCGCCAGATAACTGACTTCGTCAAGCAGCCACCAACCAGCGCTCGCCGCAACAATTAATAGGGGCGCACCAATACAGAACACCACATCGGCCAATAAGTAGAGATTGGTATAGAGATAATGAAGCCCGCGGGCAGCTATGGCCTGATACTTGCCCAGCGGTTCAGCAATATAAACACCCATTTTGGTGGTCGAGAACCACTGCTTGATCTTTAGCTGGGCGGCCTTTAGAGCGGAGGAAAATGACAGTGCTGCAAGCAATAGGATTACCCAGGCCTGACTGTATATTGAGGTTGAAAATAGTCCGAGAATATTGCCCAACAAATAGTCGAAAAAAATGATACCGAGCAGGCACCAGGCACTGACTACGACAAGAACGAAAAAACCGCACCGGAGAGATTGAATCACTGGCTGTAACCATCCCGGCAGATAGCTACAGATACACTGCTGCACATACAAAATTCTGTCAAATCCATGACATGATCTCCTTATCCTGAACCTATATAAGCGAGCGAATCAGCTCTAGAATCAGCTCTATAGGCCTGTCCTTATGCAGCATCTACTGCAAGACTTTCAGCGTCCCTGTTATAGCATCCCTGTTATAATTTTTTTTGTGCCTGTTCAGCGCCACTCTTCAAAGATTCTATTCAGAGCCTTCATTCAGAGCCACCCTGTGACGCTTTTAAACTGTAGTTAATCTTTGCGGACTATTCCAACATTTATCTCAAAGATCCCGAATCACTTCCGCTACTTCACATCCTGTTGAGGGGGATTGCCTGCGATTTCAATAGCATTGGGCACCTGCAATGTGGAGGTTGGGAATGCAATCTCGGCCTGATTGGCTTCGATAATAGCGGCAACTTTTAACAGCACATCCTGCTTGATCTCATGGTAGTGCGCCCAGTCTGTGGTCTTGGTAAATACGTAGATAAAGAAGTCCAGAGAACTGGCGGCAAACTTATTAAAGTTGACCATCATAATTAAGTTATTGTCGATCTCCGGGTGCTCACTGAGCATGGTTTTCACCTCAGCGGCAATGGTATCCATCTTGTGCAGATCGTCGTAGCGAATGCCCACAGTCTCATAGATTCTGCGGTTGGTCATCCGCGAGGGGTTCTCCACGGAAATATTGGCAAAGGCCGCATTGGGAATATACAGGGGGCGCTTATCAAAGGTTCGAATTCGGGTCAGACGCCAGCCGATATCTTCAACGGTTCCCTCAATCTCTTTATCCGGAGAGCGAACCCAGTCGCCCACAGAGAACGGGCGATCCAGATAGATCATCAGGCCACCAAAGAAGTTGGCCAGCAAGTCTTTGGCCGCAAAACCCATAGCGATGCCACCTATACCACCAAAGGCCAGCAGACCTGAGATGCTGTAGCCAAACAGCTGCATGGCAATAAGCACAGCAGTAATAATTACCGCCGCTCGCAACAGCTTGCCGACAGCGCGAACCGTGGTTTCATCGAGGGGTTTGGAGATAAAGTCTGGGTGCACCAGATTGCGCTCAGCGCGCTTAATAAAATTAGTTAAAAATACCGAGCCCAAAAATATCAGCGCTATGCGATTGATTGGATCGACCAGGCTGTGGAGGCCGGAATCCATCTTTTGGGCGGCAACACCAGCGGCAAAGTTAATCCCTAAAATCCATACCAGCCAGATTAGCGGCTTGCGGCAGGCCTCGATTAAAGCATCGTCCCACACGGTCTTTGTTTTTGCGGTGTGCACTTCGAGTCTATCGATAATTCGATTGACCATATAACCAAGGCTCAGAGCGACTACAACAATAAGGAATAGCTCAAGCATCCACAGATGTTGCGCCCCTGTTAAATTGACCAACCAGCTCTCTACTTTGCTCATCGCTTAACCTTTAACCCTTTGTTTAAATCTGCAATTAACCTGCTATTTAAGACTATTTAATATTTTAAGACGCTCTATGGTATCAACTCTTCGCGAATCATTCTCTAGTTCGGACCAGCGGATAGATCTGGTCTTGTGCATGGCTGCAATTCGTTCGCTGGCAGAAATCTTACACTCGGTCATATACTGCAAAACCTCAAGCGCCCCACTGCGATCATTGCAGACGAGGATCATATCGCAACCAGCGTCCAGAGCAAGTTCAGCCTTGCGCAGATAACCACCGGCGACATCGGCACCCTTCATGGCCAGATCATCGCTAAAGATCACACCCTTAAATCCGAGCCTGTCCCGAAGAATCTCGCGCAGCCAAAAACGGGAGAATCCCACCGAGTCGGGATCGATCGCCGGGAATGTAATATGTGCCGGCATAATGCCCCCCAATTTGGGGCAGAGTGCCACAAATGGGCGTAAATCATGCTGCCAAAGTTGTTGCCAATCGCGCTGATCCACTGGGGCTTCCAGATGACTATCGGCAAAAATCCCCCCGTGGCCGGGAAAATGCTTACCGGTTGCCGCCATTCCAGCTTCATTCATACCCTCAATAAAGGCCCCTGCAATCTCGATAACTAGCTCTGGTTGATCGGAGAATGCGCGGTCGCCAATAATACTGCTGGTGTCGCGATCCACATCTAATACCGGAGCAAAGCTAATATCCAGGCCGCAGGCAATCACCTCAGCAGCCATCAACCAGCCGCTGTCGCGGCACAGAGCTAACCCGGCTTCTCTATCCCTAACACAGAGGTCGCCCAACTGCTGCATGGCTGGCAGCGGGCTAAAGCCATCGCGGAATCGCTGCACTCGGCCACCCTCTTGATCCACAGCAATTAGTAGATCCGGTGCCACGGCCCTTATCTCGGCCACCAGCGCTGCAATCTGTTGTCGACTTGCAACATTGCGCGCAAACAGAATAACGCCCCCTACCTGAGGGTTCTGCAGCAGTGTCGGCTCGTCATCAGCCAGAGAGGTTCCGGCCAGATCGAGCATGAGTCGTCCATGTAATTTTTTAGTCATTCTATTTTCCAGTAACAGCGCTATAAATCTCAGGTTTAAAATTAAAGCGAATTAAAACTATATAAAAAGTTCAGGGGTTTTTAGACAAGTTTATTCTTTCACAAAGCTCGGCTATTCCAAAAAGAAATTTTACCTGAAAAACAATTAATCACCGCTAAAAATTATTCTTATGTTTTCCAGTTAGTTATACAAAAGAGCTCAACCAGAGCTTTTGCTTATCGTCGCAACTAGGTCACAAAACCTAAAAATCAACTTCATGCACAGCCGTTAATAAAGTGATATTTTCGAAACTTGAAGAGGAGGATTACCATGGGTAAAAGTGTTCCTATAATCAACCAGTGGTATCAGGATATAGCTGTGAACAGGCTCTTTGAGGTGCTTGCAGTGGATGAGTATTCGGCCCTGATTGATATTCGCTACGAAAGTAGCTTTCTTTATAAAAACAGCATCGACGACTGTCTAGATAACAACCAACTGAGCAGAATAAGCTTCGAGGACTGGTCAAAGATGGTGATTGTTACAGCTCGGGAACCCGAGGATTGGCGCAGTTCATTGACCAAAAGTAACGATACTCAATTACTCTCGGATAAACTCGGGGATAAACTCACGGATAAAATAGTCTTGCCCAATCCAGACAGCAGCTCCATGGACAATATTGAAGCCGCTGACTATCTATTTGGCTGGGATGAGTTTTAACGCTTAGTCTTTACCAGCAGGGTCTAAAGCCTCAATAAGACTTATTTATCAGGTGCGATTGGCGCAACAGATTCGTTCATACGAATATGCCGCAGTATTATTTCTGCGGCATCCGCCGCATCGTCCACCACCTGAATAAGATCGAGTTCCGACTGAGAGAGACAGCCTTCGGCAATCATCCGCTCTTTCATCCAATCAACAAGCCCAGCCCAAAACGACGCGCCCACAAGGACAATGGGAAAGGCTTCAACTTTGCGAGTCTGCACCAGTGTCAGCGCCTCAAATAATTCATCGAGGGTGCCAAAGCCACCGGGGAAGATCACAAACCCAACCGCGTGTTTAACAAACAGATATTTGCGGACAAAAAAGTAACGAAAGTCGAGCGCTATATCCTGATAGGGATTAGGTGCCTGCTCAAAAGGCAGATCAATATTTAAACCCACCGACGGGGTTGGTGTGGCGTGACAGCCGCGATTGGCGCCCTCCATAATTCCCGGACCACCACCGGTAATCACCGGAATTCGCTCTTCGCCGAGCAACATACCCAGCTCCTGTGCCTGACGGTAGTAACGATTCCCCTCATCTAATCGGGCTCCACCAAACACAGAAACAGCCACACCCAACTTTAGTAATTTGTCTGTACCATCGACTAATTCAGACTGTATTCGCAGTACTCTCCAAGCTTCCTGGACCTTTGATTCAAGCATAAAAATTCCTTTTGTTTACCTTAAACATAGTTTAACTTGCGCAATATAGATTACTGTATATAATTACAGTTAACTGTTTTGAGGAAATCCCTATGGAACGACTAACTGCTCGACAACAACAAATCTTTGACCTGATTCGCGATAATCTCGACGAGACCGGCTACCCGCCAACCCGTGCCGAGATTGCTCAACAACTGGGATTTCGTTCGGCCAATGCGGCTGAAGATCACCTTCGTGCGCTGGCTCGAAAAGGCGTTATTGAAATGATTCCCGGCGCTTCAAGGGGCATTCGTATTGTTGAACAGTTTTCAGGGATTCCAATTGTAGGTAGTGTTGCCGCCGGTGAACCGATTCTTTCAGAGCAACATATTGAAGATTATCAGGAGGTTCCCTCAAGTACCTTCCAACCCCACGCCGATTACTTTTTGCGGGTTCAGGGACAGAGCATGATGGATGTGGGCATTATGGATGGAGATCTACTCGCGGTTCACCAGCAGCCCACCGCTGAGAACCAACAGATTGTTGTGGCTAGAGTTGACGGGGAAGTGACCGTAAAGCGACTTAAGCATACAAGTAAAAAACACGAGATACATCTGCTGCCAGAAAATCGCGACTACTCACCTATTCTGGTTGATTTGCGAGCTCAGGAATTTTCTATTGAGGGTCTTGCGGTCGGTGTTGTTCGACTGGGAATGTAAGCTGGACTAAATCAAACGCCCATTGGGTTAGTTGCAAACCTATAATCTGAAACCGGTGTGCCACCAATCACGTGTTCCTGCAGAATACGTTCAATAACCTCTGGTGTGCAACTGTGGTACCAGGTGCCATCGGGGTAGCTAACCATAATCGGACCCTGAGCACAGATACGCAGGCAGTCTGCCTTGGATCTATAAACCCCATCCTCCACATCATAGAGCTCAAGCTCTTTAATACGACGCTTTAAATAATCCCAGGACTGATCCGCAGCTTCCTGAGAGGAACACTTTCCAGCCGTGCACAGAAACAGGTGCTGGCGGTAACTGCCAAGTTTTCGCTGTTCGCTTAGGTGCTGAAGAATATCGTCGGAAATCATTGGATTCTTTTGACTATTTAATAACCTGGCGTGGCCCGTCTACTCAGTGAAGAGTATGAACCTTGGCCTCAGTATCATCTGATTGCAGAGCCTGCTCTTCACCCACATCAAAGGCTTTTTGCAGTCCGGCATCCATCATGCACTTAGCCACTTCGATATGTTTGCCATCCAGATAGGACATAGCTTCAGGAGCGAAGTTTATTCGTACCAATGGCTGGTCAGAACCGGTGCGCTGCAGGGCAACTTCACCACTTTCCAACATAACTAATTCGAATTCTGCAAGGGGCATAGATAATTTACTCTGTTATTCCAGTGTCTATGGCTATTCGCAATAAATAATATTTAAGAAACACTTTTATATAGGTGAATAGCTTAGGAGGTTTACTTTGTTGGATAGTTTAGCAGTTGCATCAGAGGCTGTTAACCATTCTTTTGCCAGAGAGGGCTTAAAACTCGACCATCATCTCGCGCTGTCTCTCGACCACTTCCTGCATACGGCTCAACCAAATTTCGGCACGCTCAAGACTCCAGTCGACAACTTCCGGGGCATCAACAGCAATCATCGGCAAGCGGTCAACATCCATCTCCGCCTTGCGAATTGTCGGCAGTCGGTAGATATACTGATGGGCTTTAAGCAGCTCGCTAGCCCAGGAGTGGGGATCATTCTGCAGGTTCTGCAGCTCGGTGGCTTCACCGGGAGTTTTGCCTTGGGCAGCTAATAATTCAACCAGGGTATTGGCGCAGACAACCGAGTCGAGCTCCTGCAACTTATAGGTTTCGGCAACATTGCGGCAGTGCCACAGCCACGCCTGATTGAGCTGAACAGCGACTGACTGAGCAAGTGCGGTGCCCTGCTGCTGGCCAGTTTTAGAATCTGCCTGTGCTAAAAGCTGTCGTGCAAACAACAGCTTTTGATTAACCGCGGAAAGGTAGGAGGAAAGCACCGGTTTATTTGCTGCCTTTTTCGGTGGCTACCCACTTGCCATTATTGTAGAAGGCACTCCAGCCAGAGGGTTTGCCATCCTCTTCACTACGCACATACTGCTCTTTGGTTTTTCTGCTGTAACGAATAATAGTTGGCAGGCCATTGGGATCTTTCTTTGGCGCGGTCAATAAGAACTGATACTTCTGATCAATTTGATCCTTATAGGGCAGTAATTCCTGAACGCTCGGGGCACGTGTTTCGCGGTGCTTGGGGAACTGGCTGGCAGCCAGAAACAAACCCGACGCTCCATCGCGCAATACATAGTGATCATCAACTTTAATACAGCGCAGTTCCGGCATAACAATAGGGTCAACCTTTGGTGGTGCCGCTTCACCGCTGCGCAATAGTTTGCGAGTATTTTTACAGGGCTCACCGGGAGCAGTCTCGCCGGTACAGCCAAAATATTTACCAAAGCGACCAGTCTTCAACTGCATCTCGCTGGAGCACTTGTCACACTCGAGGGTCGGGCCTTCGTAGCCTTTGATTACGTATTGGCCGGCTTCCACTTCAAAGCCGCTACAGTCCGGATTATTACCGCAGACATGCAACTTGCGCTTTTCATCAATCAGATAGCTGTCCATTGACGTATTACAGATTTTGCAGCGATGCTTGTGCATCAACAGCTTGGATTCTGCTTCGTCATCTTCGTCGATATTAACCGCTTCATCACCGGCGGTTAAATTGATAGTCTGTTTGCAGCGCTCTTTGGGCGGTAAAGCATAGCCTGAGCAACCCAGAAACACCCCTGTGCCGGCGGTGCGAATCATCATAGGACGACCGCATTGGGTACAGGGTATATCGGTCTCAGTGGGAGTATTTGGACGCATACCCGCATCCGCTTCTTTAGCGCTTTCAACTTTCTGGCTAAAGTCACGGTAAAAACGATTGAGCAGATCTTTCCACTTCAGGGTGCCGCTGGCAATTTCATCGAGATGCTCTTCCATGGTGGCGGTAAAGCCATAATCCATAAGATCATTAAAATTCTCAGCCAGTCGGTCTGTCACCACATCGCCAATCTTTTCAGCAAAGATACGCTTGTTCTCAATACGAACATAGCCGCGATCCTGAATGGTGGAGATAATTGCCGCATAGGTAGAGGGTCGACCAATACCGCGCTTTTCCAACTCCTTTACCAGCGAGGCTTCCGAGAAGCGGGCAATGGGTTTGGTGAAATGCTGCTGCGGTACCAGCACCAGCATATTCATGCTGTCGCCCTGCTGCAGATCAGGCAGTTCGCCATCGTCGTCATTTTTGCGGCTGGCGGGCATTACCGCTAAATAACCATCAAAGCGGGTAACACGACCTTTGGCGACCATTTCATAGTCACCAGCGGTAACTGTGATTGAGGTAGCGGTAAACTGGGCCGGCGTCATCTGGCAGGCGACAAACTGCTGCCAGATCAATTGATAGAGTCTGCGTGCATCCACTTCCATATCACCGAGACTGCCGGGCGCAATATCGATATTCGATGGGCGGATCGCTTCGTGAGCTTCCTGAGCACCGGATTTACTGCCGTAGATCTTTGGCTCATCGGGAAGATAGCGATCACCGTGGCGCAACTTAATATATTCGCGACAGGCACTGATCGCATCTTCACTGAGATTGGTCGAGTCGGTTCGCATATAGGTGATATAGCCAGCCTCATAGAGACGCTGGGCCATCATCATGGTTTTCTTTACCCCAAAGCCTAGTCGCGTGCTCGCAGCCTGCTGAAGCGTTGAGGTAATAAAAGGAGCCGATGGCTTTGATGAGGTCGGTCGGTCTTCACGCTTGCTGACGCTGTAACCCGCCGTCTGCAGTGCGGAAAGTGCGCTGTCGGTCTGGGCCTTGTTGGCCGGACGGAAAGCTTTGCCGAGATGTTTTTTAACTTCGAAGCGAATTTTATTTTGCTCTTCCGCCTCTGCGCTGCTGTCAGCCGTAGCTTCAAGGTCAGCGTGAACAGTCCAGTATTCCTCTGGGATAAAGGCGCGGATTTCACGCTCCCGCTCAACAATCATTTTTAGGGCAACCGATTGCACACGACCGGCCGATAGACCACGGCCTACTTTTTCCCACAGCAGTGGCGAGACCATAAAGCCAACCACGCGATCGAGGAAGCGTCGCGCCTGCTGGGCATCCACTCGGTTGGTATTGAGCATGCCGGGCTTTTCAAAAGCCTCGCGAATCGCTTTTTTGGTAATCTCGTTAAACACCACGCGCTTGTAGCGATCATCTTCACCGCCGATAACCTCTTGCAGGTGCCAGGCAATTGCCTCTCCCTCGCGATCCAAATCCGTCGCCAGATAAATAGTGTCAGCATTTTTAGCGAGTTTTTTTAGCTCGGCGACAACTTTCTCTTTACCGGGCAGAGTGGCATATTCTGCTTTCCAATCATTTTCCGGATCTATACCCATACTTTTAACCAGCTGGGTTTTGGCTTTGGCAGCCTTGTGAATAACCTTTTCTTCCGGAGACATTTTGCGCGTCAAGGCAGCCTGTCGGGCACGCTCTTTGGGATCAGAGGGAGTGCGACTGGCACCGGTGGGCAGGTCTCGAACATGGCCTACACTGGACTTAACAATAAAATCATTGCCCAGATAACGATTGATCGTTTTGGCTTTGGCGGGTGACTCGACAATTACTAAAGATTTTCCCATGGAGGCTATTTTTCCCTGTTTTCACTGGCCATATCGATGACCATGCTGAAGATAATTTCACCTAATTGGTTCAGGTATTACTTTCTAAGGTGCGCATATATACGTGTTTGTTTGCCCTTCGGTCAAGCCTCATAGGCAAATTTCTTTGCTGTTTGCTGTAATTTTTTTAAATTTTGCGCAACTTTTTGTAAATCAGAGCTATCGTCTCGCTCATTCCAGATAAACCCAATTCCTGTATTATTGGCGATTATTGCACTGACTCCCGCGGGGATATCTGCGACAGTTTCCTCAAGTAGATGACCCCACTGAGGATCGGCTTCGGCGATAGTCCACTTCCACCCGGCACTATTTATAGCAGCACCAGAAAGAGTATCCGACTGCCAACCGCGATTGCTGTAACGGTGCAAAACCCAATTCTGTCGACAGCTATCATCAAGCCATGGCAACCGGTAGCAGACAGACTCCAGTCGGGTTTCATCTTCCCGCGCATCTGGACGGCGATGTAATGAAACCTGTAATCCCATACTGTTAGCTGAACGTCTGAGCTCAGTAATCAGTTTCTGCCGTGGTGACTGCCTAAACCACATTAAGGGTGAGACCACGATTCCAACACCAAACAAAATTAACAACCAAGTCATTTCATACTACTCTTAGAGCTAGGGATTTATGTTAAATATCAAACCAATTATTTACAGGGAGAAGTTCTATGTCTACTTATAAACACCTGCTAGTCGGGCTTGACCTGTCGCCAGAATCACAGCAAGTGGTAGACCGCGTCAAGTTACTTTTTGCCGACAGTCCTATAAAAATTTCTATTTGCCATATTTTGGAGCCATTGGCATTCACTTACGGCGGCGATATTCCTGTGGATTTATCCGATGTCCAAACTCAACTTGAGAAACAGGCTCAGGACCGGCTGGCAGCCATTGCCGACCAGCTCAATGTCGCCGAGGAAAATCAATATGTTGTGCTTGGCCAACCGGCCAAGGAGATGCATCGAATAGCCGCTGAGGATGGGGTTGATCTTATTGTTGTGGGTAGCCATGGTCGCCACGGTCTGGCATTAATATTTGGTTCAACCAGCAACAGTGTTCTGCACGGTGCCAGCTGTGATGTTCTTGCGGTACGAATCAACGAAGACCTGTGACAAAAAATACAGCCGGAAGCCAATAATCATTTTGGGTGATTAGCGCCTCTTTTAAAAAAGAGGCTTTTAACTTGCAGCCCTGTCGCTTTACACTCTTGGTTTAAACTTTAGGTTAAAGCTCTTAGGCTTTAATCGATTTAAAGTTACCCAGAGAATTGAACTTTCTTATATAAATAGATACATAAAGAGCTAGATAAAAAACAAGGTTGCCAAAATTATTGTGCTGGTAAGAAACTCCCTGCTTCGAATCGCTACTCCCCTGCTCGCTTTGCTAATGGCCATGTCTGGCCAATGGGCTTTTGCACAGTCGAAGACCGACACACAAATTTCAGCTCAGTCCCTAACAGAAGATTATCTAGACCAGCAGCGTCAACTCTACAGCGAAGCGCTGGAGCTAATGCGCAAGGGGCGCTGGAAAAGTCTGGCCAAGCATCGTCAGCAGCTGACGACCTACCCTCTCTATCCCTACCTTATATACGCAGATTTAATTGTGAATCTGCGCTATTCGCGGCACAGAGAAATAGCCGCCTATTTAAGTGATTATCAGGGCACGGTAAAAGCCCAGCATCTGCGCAATAAATGGTTGGATTATCTGGCGGGGCGCAACTACTGGACCACTTTTATAGAGTTCTTCAATCCGGCTCAGGCAAGTATTAAGCACCAGTGCCAATTTGAATTTGCCCGTGCCAGTCGCCTTGAAGGGGTTGATAGAGAGCGCGCGATTGAGTCTGGCCTAAGACTTTGGAACGTTGGCAAATCACAGCCCAAAGAGTGCGATAAATTATTTAGCCTGCTGGTTTCTGAAAAGAAAATCACCCAAGCTCTGGCCTGGCAGCGCTATAACAAGGCACTGCTAAAAAATCAGTCTATTTTGGCTAGATATCTGCAGAGATTTCTTAAAAGCAATCAGTATAAAACCCTTGCCAAGCGCTACTACGACGCTGACCGAAACCCGCAATTAATCGGCAATTTCGAAGATTTTAGCGACCATACCCCTGAAGAACTCGACATAATTACAAGTGGCCTAGTGCGCTTAGCGAAAGCTGATAGCCACTCTACCCTTAGGTACTGGAGCCATTATCAACAGACGCATGAATTTAGCCATCAGGCGCGCAGCGATGTTGTTAGCGCCATTATTAAAGGACTCTACCAACAGCAGTTCAGCACTATTGCCGACGCCTATTTTGAAGATCATCTGCAACTGCTCAATCAAACCACCTCAGGAAGTTTAACCGAGTGGCGTATTCGCAAGGCTCTGCAAGAGAGAGACTGGCTCGCGGTACAGCTGTGGATCAAACGCCTGCCCAAGGCCAAGCGGGAACAATCCGCATGGCGCTATTGGGCGATCCGCAGTATGGAGGCCGAAGCTTCAACAACTCTGGATCCGCGACTGCCAGAGATGACCGCCAGTCTCGCCAGAGAGCGAGATTTTTATGGCTTTCTCGCCAGTGAAAAACTGGATAGAGAGTACAGCCTTAACCACCAGCCGCTGGCGATCGATGAGGTGCGGATAAATCGCATTAAACGGCAGCCGGCAATGCTGAGAGCCAGGGAATTATTTTTTCATCGGGATATTGTCGATGCCAATAGAGAGTGGAATCAGGCAACAGAAGATTTTGTCTATGAAGACTGGTTGGCGGCGGCGATTATTGCCAGCCAATGGCAGTGGCATAACAAAGCCATCGCCAGTCTCGGTCAGGCTAAATACTGGGATGATATAGAGATTCGCTTCCCCCTCGCCTACACAGATATTATTGACAGCACCGCCGATAGAACGGCTATAGCAAACTATTTGCTAATGGCATTGGCGCGTCAGGAGAGCGCCTTTAATCCGCTGGCGACCTCTTCAGCGGGAGCCATGGGGCTGATGCAACTAATGCCGGCCACCGCCAAGGGCACGGCGCGCAAGCATAAATTAAGCTATAGGAAAAAATCCCAACTCCATCAGCCATCAATCAATGTGCCGATTGCCGGTCAGTACTATCGCAATATGCTGGATCGCTATGATAATAACCGGATTCTGGCCAGTGCCGCCTATAATGCTGGACCGCGACGGGTTGATCAGTGGCTGAACAAAACTGATGGGGAATTGCCCTTTGATATCTGGATTGAGTTAATTCCGTTCAATGAAACCCGTTCCTATGTGCGCAATATTCTGATGTACTCGATTATCTATTCGCGGAAACTGGGGCTGACACCGGCAATGCTTGATGACGATGAAAAACTAAAGCTTTTGTAATAATAAGAAGAATAAAAAATAATGATTGATATAGGTGTAAATCTCTCCAACTCGCGTTTCTCCAAAGATATTCCAGAGACTCTTAGCCGCGCACAGAAGGCCGGGGTGGAAAAACTGATCCTAACCGGAACGTCAATCGAAGAGAGCCAGGCGGTTTTGGAAATCTGCCAGAGCCATTGTGAGGCTTTCCCTGAGATGCTCTATGCAACAGCGGGCATTCATCCCCATGATGCAAGTAGCCTTAATGGAGAGTCTATTAACAGACTTAGAGAGCTTGCGTCACAGCCGCAGGTAGTTGCTCTCGGTGAGATGGGTTTGGACTT
Organism: Porticoccaceae bacterium; assembly: GCA_029238255.1. Lineage (GTDB taxonomy): Bacteria > Pseudomonadota > Gammaproteobacteria > Pseudomonadales > Porticoccaceae > HTCC2207. The sequence goes on from JAQWGK010000024.1 coordinate 23,119, forward strand.
TAACCGCAATTTCTCTACCCCAGTGGAGCAGGAAAAAGCCTTTGAGGCTCAACTGGAACTGGCCGCCGAATTAAAGCTGCCGGTATTTCTCCATGAGCGAGATGCCGCAGATCGGCAGCTGCAAATCATCAATGCCTACCGAGATCATCTGACCGATGCAGTTATACACTGCTTTACAGGCTCTAAACAGGCTCTATTCAGCTATTTAGACCTCAACCTGCATATCGGCATCACTGGATGGATTTGCGACGAGAAGCGCGGAGAGGGGCTTCAGCAGCTAGTGAGCAATATACCCCTTGGACGCTTGATGATAGAAACTGATGCGCCCTACCTGTTGCCAAAAAATATGCCTGAACCGCCAAAGGGCAAACGCAATGAACCGGCGTTCTTAAACTGGGTGATTGATGGTATCGCCAAATACAGAGATGAGAGTAGCGAGCAGATCGCTGTGGCTACAACAGAAAACGCGGCGAGATTTTTCCGTTTAGAAAATAGCTCGTAAAAAATAGCTCGTAAGAAAGAGTTGATACAAAAACACTGGTATTAGAGATTAATCGGCACTGCCATCAAAAAAATCACCAACAGATACAATCCCATTGCTACGAATCTGTGCACGCAGCCCCCCTTTGCCGATCAGATCCGGCAGGATTCTTACCCCGAGTCTTTTCTGTAATTTGGCGCAGGGCTCACAGAGCTGTACCCCGTAGAAACTGACTCTACCAATCTGAAAATCTTTGCCCACCAGATCATTGAGGCGAATATCCCGAGTGATAAGGTTGCGGCGGAAGTCACTGTGATGAAATTTATTGCCAGTGCTCTGGTTAAACGCGTCTAAAACCTCTGCTTCGACAAGAGTAATTTCCCAATCGGGTTGGCCTTTATAGCTGGAGCGGTTTTTGCCGGTGTTGGTGAAGTAGCGGTCCCCTTCAATGCCCTTTCCTGCTCGCACTGAGACCTTTTGGTGACCCATAGCGCCAGCATCCTTAACTGGAGCTACATAGATTCCAACGATCTGACCTTTGGCGATAAGCGTCACCTTTATATTTGCTGGGGATTCGCGGCAATAATACAGCAGAAAATTTATTTGGAAAACCAACTAAAAAACCCGCTTGAGTAAGCGGGTTTTTTAGGCGGTACTGTTAGGTATTTTTAAACCTTATTTACAACCAAGTATTTGCGGTTGAGCATTACCTGGATTAATCCGGGATGCAATTCGAACATCTGAAATCGTTAAGGCAAACTTCTTCGAAGAGGCCAAAACAAAGGGCGAATTAACCTTGGTTAAATTCACACCCACTTTTTCAAAACATCCCAGCGGAACTATTAGCATTAGCGGGGTATTCTTCGGCATAGAGCGGAGATTTCTTGTGATATTAAGCTCTCCACGACAGGGCCATACACAGTCCATCATCAAATCGACTTTACCCTTCGGATGCTTATTGATCATCATTGAAACGATCAGTGCTGCGCCTTCATTCTTTAGCTCAGTCAGATCAACCGGCGTGGAAGACTGCCAGTAGAACTGACTCAAGTTGCCACCCAACCACTCGATATAACGGGAGTCTTCCTGAACCGCTCCATCTACAGTTTTCACCTTTAGTCTTTCGTAGGTGCTAGCCGTTTCACTACCAGATACAAGCTTCTGCCAATTTCCTGCATCGCCAACATAGGTTTTCCATGGGGGACGAGCACTGCCACTAAAGACGACAGTTTCAATAGGCTGATCTTCGATCAAACCCTTAACACCTAGAGCGTCAGTAATAATTTCAGCATCCTGATAGCTTAGACCCTGACCTCTTTTTAAGAGAAAATCACTAACCGGCAGATCTTTGTTAACAGCATTAATTTCAGCATTTGGCCAGTTAAATGAAAGTCGGCCAGTAAAGTCAAAGCGCGGCGCTCCTTTGCTGTCGGCGACCAGTACATCTGCCACACCAGCACCTTCTGAGCCGGGCAACCAGGCTACAACAAAAGCGTCTGAACTGTTGATTTCAGCATTCACCCAAATCGGGCGACCGGTTAGGAAGACGGCGACAACGGGTATCTTCTGTTTCTTCAACCCTTGCAAAATTTTCAGATCAGCATCTGAGCCAAACTTATAATCTAGCGACTCTCTATCACCCTGCCCCTCTGCGTAAGGATCTTCGCCAAATACCACTACGGCGACATCGGGCTTTTTCTGCCAGCTACCGTCTTCGCTCAGCTCCGTTGAGCCACCGTTATTAGTAACGGCCTGCTGAAGACCCGAATAGATAGATGTGGCTCCAGGGAAATCACTATTTTCGTTCTCTGTGCCCTGCCAGGTAATAGTCCAACCACCATTCTGCTTGCCAATATTATCGGCGCCATCACCAGTTACCAATACGTGCTGAGCACCTTTAAGAGGTAATAGTTGATTGCTGTTCTTTAGCAGAACCAGAGATTTTCTTACCGCTTCTCTCGCCACTTCGCGGTGGGCTGCAGAACCAATAATCTCGGCTTTACCAGCGATCTCACGAGTTGATGGAGCGCCTTTTTCAAACATACCGGCACGGATTTAACCCGCAGGATACGTCTTACCGCATCGTCGATACGGGCCATTGGAATCTCACCAGACTTAACCTGAGCAATGGTATTTTTCAGGAATGGAAGCCATGACTGGGGCACCATAATCATATCGACACCGGCAATAATAGACTGGGCACACTGTTCATCATCGCAACCAGAAACCTGTCCGTGACCATTCCAGTCACCGATAACAAAGCCGTCAAAGCCCATCTGGCCTTTCAGCACATCAGTCAGCAAAAACTGCTGGCCGTGTAACTTGTCGCCGTTCCAGCTGTTAAATGAAGCCATTACAGTCTGTACACCGGCATCAATTGCACTGATATAACCCTGACCGTGCAGTTCGAGGAGTTGATCTAATGGCAGAACTGTATTGCCCTGATCGACTCCGGCAAAGGTACCGCCATCACCGATAAAGTGCTTGGCTGTACTGATAACTTTTTGATCGTTGCTGCGCAGTTCATTACCAGCACCCTGAATACCGTTGACGATTTCGCCAGCGTAAGAGCGAACAATAGCCGCATCATCACTGTAACCTTCGTAGCTGCGACCCCAGCGGTTGTCTTTTACAACTGCAACTGTGGGTGCAAAAACCCAATCAATACCGGTGACTGCGACTTCACGTGCAGTGACTTCACCAATCTTGCGCAATAGCTGCGGATCATTTGCCGCACCCAGGCCAATATTGTGGGGAAATAAGGTCGCGCCAATAACGTTGTTATGACCGTGAACAGCATCTGTACCCCAGATAAGTGGAATACCAGTTC
>JAQWGK010000025.1 GCA_029238255.1 Porticoccaceae bacterium
ACCGCCCCGGAAAAAAGCTGGTCAATGGCGGCCTGATCCAGATTAAAGCTCTTGGCTACCTGCTCTCTTACCCTGTCGAGGCTGTTGCCCGGAGCAATATCACCGCGAAATAACAGATCAAATTTAGCGTCAGTGGATTCACTAATATCTGTTTGGTTATCACTTCCTTGGCTAGCCATAGGCGACCTCCCAGTCAATCTTTCCAGTTAATAATTCTCCAACACGATAATTACCCAAACTGCAGCAAATAGTATTAACGCGAGAGTCACCGCTGCCGAGCCCATATCCTTGGCCCGCCCCGACAACTCATGGGCATCCAACCCCACCCGATCAACTACAGCTTCTACTGCGGTGTTGAGTAACTCTGTAATCAACACTAGAAAAACCGTACCTAACAGCAAAATCAGCTGCATATAATCCACGGCAATAAATACTGCCAGAGGCAGCAGAAAAACCGCGAGGAAAGCATAGAGCTGAAATGCTTCTTCGGTCAGGATCGCCTGACGCATGCCGCGAGCAGAATTTTTTGCCGCACCAATAAAACGCCGATAGAGGAACCCGAACAATCCATTCTTATTTTTAGCCATCGCCTTAACCTAAGGGTTTATCGCTAATATACTGATCCATCTCCAGTGCCGGCTGGGCCTCCCGCGGAGTACCTACAACTTTTGCCGGCACTCCGGCAACTGTCACATGCTCTGGCACCGACTCTAACACCAGGCTGCCGGCACCTATTTTTACGCCATCGCCGACCGAGATATTGCCGAGAATCTTTGCCCCTGCTGAAATCAGTACGCCATTGCCAATGGTGGGATGGCGACTGCCAGTTACACAACCGCTGCCGCCCAGGGTGACTGAGTGGAGGATGGAGACATTATCACCAACCACCGCTGTCTCACCGATCACCAAACCTGTGGCATGGTCAATCATAATGCCCGAGCCCAATTTGGCTCCGGGGTGGATATCGACGGCAAACACTTCAGATATCTGACTTTGAAAAAACAGCGCCAAAATATCGCGCTTCTGGGACCACAGCCAGTGCGCCACTCTCTGCAACTGCAATGCCTGAAAGCCTTTGAAATAAAGTATAGGCATAAAATGGGTTTCGCAGGCGGGATCGCGGTCAAAGCAGGCATGAATATCCCTGCGTGTGCGCTCGCCAATCGACGGGTCCTGCTGCAGCGCTTCAGCGATCACTTCACTGACAATCTGCGCCGAGACCACTGAGCTGCCGATCTGTTGCGACAGATTAAAGCACAGCGCCTGTTCGAGACTGCTGTGATTGAGAATCGCTGCGGCAAAGAAATCTGCCATCACCGGCTCCTGAGCCATGGCATGGCGAGCCTCGGTGCAAATTTGTTCCCACAGTGGGTCGTTCCGATCTGTCACTGGTTATTCCTGTGTAAAACTTTGATTATAAGCATATATAGCGTTGGTAAATATCATCCAGATTTTCCAGCACAACATCTTTTAAAAACATTTTAGCGTCGCCCAGACGCGCTTCCAGCACCTCCTGAGTCAAGCGGTCGGCAAACTCCTGTGCAACGGGCCTGTAGCTGAGGTGCCAGCGCTCTGGGGCGATTCCGCCGCGGTCTTTATCGTAGGGACGATAGAAGCCAACATCCTGACAGAGAATGGTATCCAGCCAGTTATGCATAGCGGCGAATACACCATCACCCTCAACCTCTTGGGGTGACAGCCGAATTCGATAATCCTCATGTATCTTCGTGGCATCGTAGATATCAAAATCTGTACCCCAGTGATGTCGCGACGCACCGGGCAGTGCAGACCAACGCATAATCGCCTGAATCTGTCGCCACTTGCTCATTGACTCAAGGTCGACCACCACATCTCTGTCATCGTAGACTGGACGCAGGCCATTGACCTTCCAGTTCCAGATTTTTAGCTGCTGGGGAAAGCTGCGATAGCTGCTGCAGATACGCAGGTCGTAGCCATTCATTCCCGCCAGTTTGCGCAACTCGGTCAGCGGCCCCACGACTAAGGGATGAATCTTGTGCTTGGAAATATGAATCGACGTATTGAGGCTATCGCCAATATCCACAGCATCCTCACGCCACTCCACCAGATGATCCTCAGAAAACCCGGTTAGACTGTTATTGTCGACTAGAAAATCAATATCATCTTTTTGCATGGCAGTGTTATACCTTCGTGATTACCTATAAGTAAAGGATGATTTATCTTTCAAGGATAGTACGCTGATTTGTACGGATAATATAAATTTATGCCCATCATTGAAATTTGCGCGTATAACCACATTATTAACTGTAGAATTTAACGAAATTCTTAATTACGCAATTTATTGCTTTTACCGCAATACAGAGAAGAGGATATTTAGGTGCAAAGGATCGGATTATTTCTTTTAACCAATCTGGCAATTATTTTCGTCGCCAGCGTTTCACTGAGCCTGCTGGGATTCAGCGGCATTCTTGCGGACAATGGCGTCGATCTCAACCTGCAGTCGCTGCTCATCTTCTGTGCAGTGTTTGGCTTTGCCGGCTCATTTATCTCGCTGCTGTTATCGAAGTTTATGGCCAAGAGGAGCAGCGGCACCAAAATTATTGAGCAGCCTCAAAATGACAATGAGCGCTGGTTGATGACCACGGTTGCCGAGTTAGCTAAGAAGGCAGATATTGGTATGCCGGAAGTGGGTATTTTCCCCGCCCAGCAATCCAATGCGTTCGCCACTGGCTGGAATAGAAACAATGCTCTGGTGGCCGTTAGTGCCGGCCTTTTACAGCGCTTTGACCGGGATGAGGTACGCGCGGTTCTAGCTCATGAGATCGGTCATGTGGCCAATGGCGATATGATTACCCTAAGTCTGGTTCAGGGTGTGGTAAATACCTTTGTGATGTTCTTTGCACGTCTGATCGGCTTTTTTGTCGATCGCGTGGTACTTAAAAACCAGCGCGGGCTGGGACTTGGCTACTGGATCACCACCATAGTTGCGGAAATATTCCTCGGCATACTCGCCTCGACCATTGTTATGTGGTTCTCACGCAAACGGGAATTTCGCGCCGATGCCGCCGGTGCAGCACTGGCCGGTCGCACCCCGATGATCAATGCGCTGCGCAAACTGCAGGCCGAAACTCAGGCGCATATGGAAAATCAAATGCCCGACACCCTTACCGCCTTTGGTATCTCCTCCGGCTGGAAACAGCGAACTTCAAAATTATTTATGACTCATCCACCACTGGAAGAGCGAATTGAGGCACTGCGTTTTGGACAGTAACCAACCGCCACAAAACAGCATGATTGAAAATGATTTTTTCCTCTGTCGCCTCAACGATCTGGATGAACTTCAAGCCATTGAACTGACCATTGAAGAGCGCAAACTATTTGCTATCCGTCAGGATAATAATGTCTACGCTTACTGGAATAGCTGCCCGCATATGGGGATTCCCCTCAACTGGATGCCAGAGAAATTTCTCGATCTGGATGGGGTGTTCCTGCAGTGCTCATCCCATGGCGCGCTCTTTCAAATCAGCAATGGTGAATGTGTCGGTGGACCCTGCGTTGGGGATCACCTAACGCCGGTGACCCTTAAGCAGGATGGCGATCAGTACTTTATCGCCGCCAATCAGCCACTGCCGGCACCGCTGGTCAATCTGCGTGCCGCGGCACTGCGTGACTTTGAATAGCGTTAAGCCTTAAAGAACCAAAGTCAGCGGCCGCTGCAGGCGAATAGTCTCGCCACTGAGCGGTGCCTGCCAGACCAGCACTTCGACACCAGCATCAATCGCTTTAGACAGTGTCTCGGCATACAGCGGGTCTATATGTCCGGCAATCGACATAGTCTCAACACCAGTCAACTGGACGCAGAAAAACAGCACCGCTCGATGCCCCTCGGCTACCATCGCCATCAGCTCTCGCAAATGTTTGGTGCCCCTTGAGGTCACTGCATCGGGAAACTGTGCATGGCCATCGCCGCAGTCCAGGGTGACATTTTTAACTTCGATATAGCACTGCTCAGTGGGCGACTCTAGCAATAAATCAATACGGCTCTTTTCTTCGCCATAGCGAACTTCGCTGCGAATAGTCGGATAACCCCGCAACTCGGGAATCAGATTATCTTCAATAGCCTGCCTAACTATATGATTGGGTCTGGCGGTATTTATCCCCGCCAGATTGCCCGTGGAAGTGGTGACAATTTCCAGTGTGCCAACCAATTTTCGCTTGGGATTGTCGGACAGTGAATACCAGCAGGCAGAACCCTCAACCTGACAATTTTGCATTGATCCGGTATTGGGGCAGTGCACAGTTAACAGCTCGCCCTGCTCGGTGCGGATATCCGTAAAAAAGCGTTTGTAGCGTTTAATAAAAGTTGCTGGCAGCAGCGGTAGTTGTTTTTTCATTAATTTATTTTTAATCTTTCGGTGGCAATATGATTAGTTTATGTTATGAATAAGAGATAGAAAAATATGTGCGTCAAAAAAAGGCCAACACGCCAATTAACCACTAGTCTAGGGGTAAAAACCGTTGGCGGTAATAGAAGTTGGGCAATTTTATATCCTCAACAGGTAAATTTCTCTTGAAAAATTGCTTCAATGTCTCTATAAACGCACGTCCTGTATTCTGAGCTCACAACTAACTGTGGATTTTAGGGATGGCAACAGCAAAAGCAAAAACAAAAACTGCAGCAACCGCCAATAGCGGTGGCGCAAAAAACCTTCATGGACTGAGCCCTTACGAGGCGAAGAAAAATGAAGAGTACATGAATGAAAAGCAGCGCGAGCACTTTAAGCAGATTCTCAACGCATGGCGTCATGAGTTGATGGAAGAAGTTGACCGCACCGTAACTCATATGAAAGATGAAGCGGCTAACTTCCCTGATCCGGCCGACCGCGCCACTCAGGAAGAAGAGTTTAGCCTCGAGTTACGCACCCGCGATCGCGAGCGCAAGCTG
>JAQWGK010000049.1 GCA_029238255.1 Porticoccaceae bacterium
ATACGGTCATTCCAAAGGTCTCTCAGAGCCCCTGATTATTGCCAAGCACGCTTTGCGCGGCGGTCTAATACCAGTAGTCGCTTTTCTTGGACCGGCCTTTGCCGGCCTGCTCGGCGGCTCCTTTGTGGTTGAGACTATTTATCAAATACCCGGGCTCGGTCGCTTCTATGTGCAGGCCGCGTTTAACCGCGACTACACCATGATCCTTGGAATGACCGTATTCTTTGCCACGCTGATTATTATCTTTAACCTGCTCTCGGATATGCTCGCTATCTGGCTTAATCCAAAGCTGCGTCAGCAGTCTGGCGGTGAGCACTAATGGCCACTCAGCTATTAAATAGCGCTGATAGAGATAGCCCTGAACAGGGAACATCCCTATGGCAGGATGCCTGGATAAAACTGCGCAAAAACCGTCTCGCGCTGGCCGGCCTGATTATTCTTATACTGCTCTGTCTGGTCTCGCTGGCAACCCCATGGATTGCCCCCTACGGCTACGAACAGCAAAACCTTGGCCTCGGCGCCAGCCCACCCTCTCTGCAGCACTGGTTGGGCACCGATATCTTTGGCCGCGATATGCTGACGCGCATTATGTACGGCGGCCGGGTGTCACTGGCGGTTGGCTTTATCGCCACCGCCGTAGCACTGGTTATCGGTGTACTCTGGGGAGCCATTGCCGGCTTCGCCGGTGGTCGTGTCGATGCGCTGATGATGCGTATTGTGGATATTCTTTACGCCCTGCCATTTATGATCTTTATTGTGCTGCTTATGGTGATTTTCGGGCGCAATATCTTTCTGCTGTTTTTCGCGATAGGCGCGGTCGAGTGGTTGACCATGGCGCGTATAGTTCGCAGTCAGGTTATGTCCTTGCGCAAGCAGGAATTTGTTGAAGCCGCCCACTCTCTGGGTCTATCCGAATGGACGATTATCCGTCGTCATATTATCCCCAATACCCTAGGTCCGGTGATTGTCTACACCACCTTAACTATTCCCAGTGTCATGTTGCTGGAGGCCTTTTTAAGCTTTCTTGGGTTGGGTATTCAACCGCCACAGAGTTCTTGGGGGCTGTTGATTAACTACGGCGTTGAAACCATGGAAGAGTATCCATGGCTGTTAATCTTTCCGGGGCTGGCCTTATCGCTCACTCTATTTGCCCTAAACTTTCTTGGTGATGGCCTGCGCGATGCCCTCGACCCTAGAGCCTCAAAGGATTAATGGCTATGGCACTACTTGAGGTCAATGGATTAAAGGTCTTTTTCCACACCAGAAATGGTCTGGTTAAAGCGGTCAATGATGTTAGCTTTAGCGTTGATGCCGGAGAAACTCTGGCGATTGTCGGCGAGTCAGGATCAGGGAAATCTGTCACCTGCTACAGCCTACTGGATTTACTCCCCAAACCTCCGGCTGTGATCGAAGCCGGCACAGCGCTATTTGATGGTGAGGATTTATTAGCCTGCTCTAAAGCGCGTATGCGCGAGTTTAGAGGCAATGATATTGCGGTGATTTTTCAAGACCCGATGACCTCGCTCAACCCCTGTATCAGTATCGGCGAACAGTTAATTGAACCGCTGATTTATCACCCCGATAAAACCCGTATTCAAAGCCGTAAACAGGCGCGCCTGCAAGCGATAGAACTGCTTGATGAAGTGGGAATTATTGATCCCGAAGCGCGCTTTGACTGCTATCCCCATGAGTTCTCCGGCGGTATGCGTCAGCGGGTAATGATAGCGATGGCGCTGATCAATAAACCGCGCCTATTAATCTGCGATGAACCGACCACAGCACTGGATGTCACTATTCAGGCGCAGATTTTAGCGCTGATTAAACAGCTCCAGAAAACCCGCGATGTGGCAGTTATTTTTATCAGCCATGATCTGGGAGTTGTGGCCGGTATTGCCGATAAGGTTGTGGTGATGTGTGAAGGCACCATTCGCGAGGCCAGTGATACGGAGAGTATTTTCTACAATAGTCAGAATGACTACACAAAAAAGCTTCTGGCCGCTATTCCCGAGGGGGCCAAGCTATTACCCAATCGCGCTGAGCAGGATCAAGCGCTGGTTAAGGTGCGAGATTTAAAGACCTATTTTACCGACTTCAGCAAAGGCGCTGAGGGCAAAAAAGTTATTAAAGCGGTGGATGGCGTTTCTCTGGATATAAAACGCGGCGAGATTCTCGGCTTGGTCGGCGAGTCTGGCTCCGGCAAGTCGACTCTGGGACGCTCAATTTTACAGTTGGCACCTACCACTGCAGGCACCGTAAACTTTGACGGCAGTCTTTTAGGCGAGCTGAGCCCTAAACAGCTAGTGCCTTGGCGGCGCAGAATGCAGATGATTTTTCAGGACCCCTACGCCTCCTTAAATCCACGCATGACTGTTTATGAAACCCTTGCCGAGCCCCTGCTCTATCATGGTCTCGCCAATCGTGAGTCAATTGATCAACAGGTTCGACAGCTGATGGATGATGTAGGTCTGGCCCATAGTCAGATGCGCAAATATCCCCATGAGTTTTCCGGCGGCCAACGACAGCGTATTGCCATTGGCCGCGCTATAGCCACTAAGCCGGAATTAATTATTGCCGATGAACCGGTATCGGCACTGGATGTGACTATTCAGGCGCAGATTCTCGATCTTATTCTGGCATTGGTGGAGCGGCATAATCTCACCATGTTATTTATCTCCCATGATTTATCGGTGGTTCGCTATATTTCGGATCGGGTGATGGTGATGAATAAGGGTTTGATTATTGAGTCTGGGGATACAGAGGCACTCTGGGCAAATCCACAACAGGAGTATACCCGTGAGCTTCTTAAAGCAATTCCTCTGGCTGATCCCAAGTTGGAGCGTAAGCGAATCTCTAACATCTAGTTGTTTAGACTTTGGGACACCTATACCCAATCAACTATCAGCCCCCCTGTCATCCTGAGAGAGCGAAGCGAACCGAAGGACCTCCTCCAGCAGGCTGTGACTCCCTATTCGCACCTACTCAGCTCTGACCAACTACTCCTTAAATCTTGATACAAATATGGTGATTTAAATAACCTCACGAGTTGCTGGACGAGTTCCTTCGGCTACGCTCAGGATGACAGTGAGGAAGCTCAAATAACGGTGGGGAAGCTCAAATGACGGTGGGAAAGCTCAAATAACGGGGATTAAGCTCAAATGATGGTGAGATTTTGTCGGAATGGCGGTGAAATATTGTCGGAATGGCGGTGAAATATTGTCATCCTGAGCGAAGCCGAAGGATCTGAGAGAGGTCCATCGTCGCTCCGTTCTGTCGGGATGACAGCATAAATAAAAGCTCCGACTCGGATTCACAGCACCAAAATATGCAACACAAAACCAAAAACCCCAGAGTCATAAATTATCAGCCCAACCACCCAATCGCTGATAAGATTAAATCAAACCCAACCCCAGAGGCTCCAATGTCAGAACTGATCAAGGTCACCAAACAAGGCAGTATTTTATCCATCAGCCTAAATCGGCTAGATAAAAAGAACGCCTTGACCGCAGCCATGTACTCAGAACTGGCCAGCATCTTTAGGGATCAGGTGGCCGATGCCAATGCCGTTATTTTCACGGGTGGAACAGACTTTACCGCTGGCAATGACCTTGCAGACTTTCTCGACAACCCACCGACCGCTGACGATGCGCCGGTCTATGAATTTATGCGCGCACTGACCAACTGCCCTGTGCCCGTTATTGCAGCAGTTGATGGCTTTGCCGTGGGTATAGGAACCACATTGCTGCTGCACTGTGACTTTGTCTACGCCACCGCCAAAAGCCTATTTGTGATGCCGTTTATCAATCTTGCAGTAGTGCCGGAGTTTGCTTCCTCGCTGTTGTTACCCCTGCGAGTCGGCCATGTAAAAGCTGCTGAGATGCTGCTTTTAGGTGAGAAATTTGATGCCCAGGCGGCACTGGAATATGGCATTATCAATCAGATCTGTGAACCAGAGAATCTTATTACCACCGCTCAGGCTACAGCCGAAAAACTCGCTGGCAAACCGCGCACTGCCCTACTTCATAGTAAGGCGCTGATGCGACGAGACAGTGAACCACTGGCCCAGAGAATTGCAGTTGAATCAACGCTATTTTCAGAAATGGTTGCCGCACCGGAAGCCCAGACAGCAATCGAGAAAATATTAAAGCGTTAAAGCTAGTTTTAAGACGCTGAGGGCTGCTTTAAAGGCGCTGAGGGCTGCTTTAAAGAGGCTGAAGGCTACTTTTGACGCTGAGGGCTGCTTTAAAGAGGCTGAAGGCTCCTATCAAGAACAGCTAATGCCAGTTCCACGCAGGCCACAGTAACCCTGAGGGTTTTTCGCCAAATACTGCTGATGGTACTCCTCAGCATAATAGAACTCTGGCGCCTGACGAATCTCGGTGGTAATAGGGGGAAAACCCAACGCCACAAGTTTGGCCTCAACCATAGCTGCAGAAGCCTGAGTTTCAGCTAGCTGCTCAGCATCCTGGCAGTAGATAACCGAACGATACTGGCTACCTATATCGTTGCCCTGACGCATACCCTGAGTTGGGTCGTGGGATTCCCAAAAAACCGCCAACAATTTTTCAAAGGTCGTTTGCTGAGGATCAAAAACCACCAACACCACTTCCGAGTGACCGGTATGCCCTGAACAGGCCTCTTCATAGGTAGGATTTGGGGTGTAACCACCGGCATAACCCACCGCAGTAGTAATAACACCGGGCTGCTGCCAAAAACGCCGCTCGGCGCCCCAGAAACAACCCATACCCACAATTACCCAGCGCAAACCGGGCGCAAATGGGGGCTTTAGTGGTTGACCATTAACATAGTGAGAATTGCTGATAGACAGTGGCATGTCACGACCGGGCAGTGCCTGCTCAGCGCTGGGAAGAATTAGCATAGACATTGGAATGACCTCGCTGCGTTAAACCTGATACAACCTAGATCTTATATAACCTATATAAGGTCGAGACCGATTTTTAGATCATTCTTAATATCGATAATATCTTCCAGACCCACAGCAATACGAATCAAATTCTCTGTGATGCCCGCCTGCTGACGATCTTCATCACTGAGTCGTCCATGCGTGGTGGTTGCCGGATGCACAATCGTGGTTTTGGTATCACCGAGATTAGCGGTCAGGGAAACAACTCTGGTGCTATCGATAATACGCCAGGCCTGTTCACGGCCACCCTCAACACAGAATGAAACCACACCGCCAAAATCACTCTGCTGCTTTTTCGCCAGCTGATGACCGGGGTGATCTTCAAGGCCGGCATAGAAGACCCTGGTCACCTTGGGGTGAGCGTTGAGCCACTGCGCCAGCTCGGCAGCATTGGCCGAGTGAGCTTGCATACGAATTTTCAGAGTCTCTAAACCCTTGAGGAAAACCCAGGCATTAAACGGGCTCATAGTTGGCCCTGCGGCACGCAGAAAACCAACCACCTTTTCCATTAATTCATGACTGCCAACCACGGCGCCGCCAAGGCAGCGGCCCTGACCATCGAGATACTTGGTCGCCGAGTGGACGACAATATCCGCGCCCCACTGCAATGGTTTTTGCAGTACTGGCGTACAGAAACAGTTATCGACCACAAACAGCGCGTTGGCCTGTTTTGAAATGGCAGCCAGTGCTTCCAGATCAGCCACTTCAGACATCGGATTAGAGGGCGTCTCACAAAACAGCATTTTGGTATTTGGCTGCACAGCCTGCTGCCAGCTGTCGAGATCGGTCAGTGCCACATAGGTCACTTCAACACCAAACTTGGTGATGTAGTTATTGAGCATAACTCTGGTGCTGCCAAAGACATCCTGTGAACAGATAATATGATCACCGGATTCAAGCAGAGCCATCACCACACTGAGGGTGGCCGCCATACCAGAGGACGTCGCTACCGCCTGTTCGCCACCTTCCATAGCCGCCAGACGCTGCTCAAAGGTGCGTACGGTTGGATTGGTGTATCTGGAGTAGACATTACCCTGAAGCTCATTGCTAAAGTGTTTGGCTGCCATCTCGGCATTTTCAAACACATAGCTTGAGCTTAGAAAAAGAGCTTCTGAATGCTCATCTTCGTGGGTGCGCTGATAGCCACCGCGAATAGCGAGGGTATCCTGCTGTAACTTATCATCCTGATCTGACATTTTTTGTCCCGGTGTTGGTCTCTTTAGCTATTCTCGTTATCTACAATCTTTAGCCACTCCCGACTAAAGAGCAGTGCTGTTGTTATTGTGAATACCAATAACCTGCCCTTTCTTTGGTTCAATACTAGCATCTGCCTTTTGTTTTGCAGAGTCATTGCGCAGAGCTTCAATTCGCTGTAGATAAGCATCATCGACATCGCCAGTCACATACTTGCCATCGAAGACCGAACATTCAAAGCGCTTAATCTTGTCGTTGCCCTCAACACCGGCATCAATCAGATCCTGCAAATCCTGATAGACAATCCAGTCGGCACCGATTAACTCGCCCACTTCATCGTCGCTGCGGCCGTGAGCAATCAACTCTGAGGCAGACGGCATATCAATACCATAGACATTCGGGTAGCGAACACCGGGGGCGGCTGAAGCCATATAGACTTTGTTAGCGCCGGCATCGCGAGCCATCTGGATAATTTCCTGAGAGGTAGTGCCGCGAACAATAGAGTCGTCCACCAACAGTACATTCTTGCCAGCAAATTCCAGTTTCACCGCATTGAGCTTTTGGCGAACGGATTTTTTGCGCTCGGTCTGACCGGGCATAATAAAGGTACGGCCGATATAGCGATTCTTCATAAACCCTTCACGAAGTTTGACACCGAGGGTTTCAGCCATCGCCTGAGCGGATACACGGCTGGTATCCGGAATTGGAATAACAACATCAATATCGTGATCGGGCTTCAGTCGACGAACTTTTTCAGCGAGCTTTTCACCCATACGCAGTCGGCATTTATAAACCGAGATATTGTCTATCAGTGAATCCGGACGGGCAAAGTAAACATGTTCAAAAATACAGGGCACCAGCTCCTGATCTGCGGCGCATTGCTGCAGATGAATCTGGCCGCTCTTATCGACAAACAGCGCTTCACCGGGCTCAAGATCGCGGATCAGCTCAAAGCCAAGACTATCCAGAACCACAGATTCGGAAACCACTGCATATTCAACACCGGCTTCAGTCTCGCGCTTACCGAAACACAGCGGGCGAATACCGTTGGGGTCGCGGAACGCAAACATACCGTAGTTGGCGATCATACCAACCACTGCATAGGCACCCCGACAGCGCTTGTGTACCTCATCAACCGCGGCAAAGATATCTTCACTGGTGGGTTCCAGTTTACGACGCGCCTGCAACTCATGGGCAAAGACATTGAGCAGCACTTCGGAATCAGAGTCGGTGTTGAGATGACGCAGGTCGGTGCGGAAAATATGTTCGCGCAGCTCATCGGCATTGGTCAGATTGCCGTTATGGGCCATCACAATACCGTAGGGTGAGTTTACATACAGCGGCTGTGCCAGCGCAGGACCGGAACTGCCGGCGGTTGGGTAGCGAACATGGCCAATACCCACATTGCCGACCAGACGTATCATATGGCTGCGACGGAAGACATCACGCGCCAGCCCCTCACCTTTGCACTGGTGAAGTTCACCATCTGCTTCGGTAACAATACCGGCGGCATCCTGACCCCGATGCTGAAACATGGTCAAGGCATCGTAAAGTCGTAAATTAACACTCGAAGTTCCAGAAATTCCTACTACACCGCACATCTTTAAATCCAACCCATTATAAAATCTTTAACCGCAGCGGCCGTTTCTGTTCCCCAGTCAGCAAAACTCTGGAACACAGGAATTAACGCCGATGCTTGCCACCAGGGATCCTGATCGACTGGCAGCGCCTTGGGTAAAATAATTACCAGCGCCAAGACAATCAACAGTCCCCTGAAAACCCCAAAAATCAGTCCTAACATCCTGTCCGTTCCGCTCAGTCCCGTCGAGCTAACCAGTTTTCCCAATAAATAATTAACCATACTACCCAGCAACAAGGTGCCGACAAACAACAGCCCCCAAGCCGCCAACTGCCTGAGAGAGGCGAGACTTATAAAATTCACCAGCAGTTCAGATACCGGCTCTTTAAAGTTCATCGCTATAGCAAAGGCCGCCACCCAGATAACCAGTGACATGGCCTCTTTCACAAAACCCCGCACCAGACTGATCAGTGCTGAAACCGCCAGTATGCCGACAATCACCCAGTCTGCAGTTGCTATTTCCGTCATTTAAGTTTCCCTTCCCTCTTCCGGCCGCTCAGTTGCGGCCAGCCTTTTCGAAAAGACCCGCACTCAATCCCTAGGGTACGTATTGCAGCACAATGGCATCAGTCGAGAAGTTGCTATCTATCTTTGCCTTCTCAGCAATGGCTCTGCGCTTATCCGCTTTGGGGCCAACATAGACCCGGTAAAACTTTTTATTATCCAGATCCGCTGCCTTAACAAAGGCTTTAAAGCCACTGTCTCGCAACTGCTGCATTAAATTTTCTGCTTTCTGTTTCTCTTCGAAACTCCCCGCCTGAAGCACCCAGGCGCGAGGCAGGTCATTTTCATCGAGACCGTAGAATTTTTCGCTGGAGTCATCTGCCGGCTTTGATTCGGCAATATTCAACAGACTGTCGGTTTCCCCAAGTCTGGAAGAGTTATCGGGACGCTGCGCCTTGGCAACATCTATAGATTTAATTTCGGGGGCGGCAGGCAATTTGCTAGTGCGATCGATTTTTAGCGGGTCGGCGAAGTCGAAGATAATCGGCAGGATAATCAAGCCCAGTGCGCCGAGAACCAGTGCGCCAATAATGCGTTGTCTTAAACCATTACTCATTGAACAAACCCATCAACACTTTGTTGTAATTGTCATTGCTGTTTTAATTCTTGCTTTAGTATTTCGTTTAACATTAGCACTGCCGAGACTGTGAAAAACGAACCAAACACCACCACAGTATCATCTGCCGTGGCCTGATCAAGGGCCGTTAAAAATGCCTTTTTCAGTCCTCCATCGACTGCCTCATGAAAGGTAGCAGAGAGACCGGCATTGTATAACACTTCACACAGAGTTTGGCCTTTAGTCGCCCTTTCTGTGTCGCTTATTTCAGCAACCTGCCAGTGATCGAAAATATTCGCCAGCGGCGCAACAATTCCCTGCCAATCCTTATCCGATAAAACCGAAGCCACTGCTAGATAACGACCGCTAATCGGCGCCAAACTTTTGGCCAGAGCGATGGCCGCTGCCGGGTTGTGCGCAACATCGACAATGACTTTAATACCGTTAAAATCCAGTTGCTGCTGGCGGCCGGGCAGGCTCAAGCCGTCCATAGCGGCGGCGACATCGCCGGCAGACAGATCAAAGCCGGCACTGAGCAGAGCCTGTATAGCCAGTGTTTTATTGATCGGCAGTAATCCCGAAACCGGCAAGCCTTCAAATTGACGGGGCTGTCCGTCCTTCGAAAGCAGGGTTGCAGTGAACTGATCATCCTGAATAGCTATAGAGAAGTCGACATCAATCCTCAGTGCACTGGCACCAGTGTCAGCAATCATCTGCTCAAAGCCCAGCGGACTATCCCCTTCGCCAATTAGCAGCGGTCTTTCGGGGCGAGCAATACCGAGCTTCTCAACTGCAATCAACTCTCTGGTATCACCCAGCCAGGCCTGATGATCAAGGGCGATACTGGTGACTACGGAAACATCTGCATCAATAATATTAATCGCATCAAGGCGACCGCCGAGGCCGACTTCCAGCAAAACAATATCGAGGTCGGCACTAGCAAAAACCAATAGCGCGGCAAGAGTGCCGAATTCAAAATAGGTTAGAGAGACCGGTGCCGATAAGGCGGTTTGGCGAGCGACTTCAATTTCTTCAAAAGCAGCGACAATCAACCCATCCGCAACCGGCTGACCCTGAACAGAGATGCGTTCGTTGTAATCAATAAAATGGGGAGAGGTAGTTGCGCCAACCCGGTAGCCCTGCTGCAGCATGATGGCCTGCATACTGGCAATGGTTGAACCTTTGCCATTGGTGCCAGCCACGGTAATAACTGTGCCCAACTTGACCGGATTGCCCTGCTGTTGGCGACGAGCCATAAGCTCAGACCAAACCGCGCTGACGCGGTCTAGTCCTAAGTCAATTTCACTGGGGTGCCGAGCTTCCAGCAGAGCTAACCACTCTGCTAGGCAGCGATCAGGCATCGGCGGGTTCTGGCAGATGGGTAAATTTGGAGAGAATACTGGCCAGACGATCACGCATTTCATGACGCGCAACAATCATATCGATCTGACCCTTATCGAGCAGGAACTCACTGCGCTGAAAGCCCTTAGGCAATTTCTGGCGGATAGTCTGCTCAATAATATTGGGGCCGGCAAAACCAGCACGAGCACCGGGCTCGGCGACATTTAAATCACCCAGCATGGCCAGACTGGCGGATACACCACCGTAAACTGGATCGGTCATGACTGACACATAGGGAACGCCAGACGCTTTAAGACGCTCGAGGATTGCACTGGTTTTAGCCATCTGAATCAGCGAGATAAGCGCTTCCTGCATACGGGCACCACCAGTGGCAGAAAAACAGATCAGCGGCTTGTTTTCCGCCAGTGCCAACTTGGCAGCGCGAGTGAACTTCTCACCTACCGCATAACCCATAGAGCCACCGTGGAAGGCAAACTCAAAGGCCACGGCAACAACAGGAATACCTTTAACAGTGCCACTCATAGCCACCAGAGCGTCTTTCTCACCGGTTTTCTTCTGGGCATCAGAGAGACGATCTTTGTATTTTTTAACATCGCGGAATTTAAGTCTGTCGATAGCCACCACTTCTTCGGCGACTTCGGTGCGACCACCGTCGTCAAGGAAGATATCCAGACGGCGGCGAGCGCCAATACGCATATGATGTTCACATTTAGGGCACTTTTTCCAAAGCCCCTCAGGTACAGCATTTGAACGTTCAGTGTTTTCCGCCGCTGGTCCAGCGGGTCGAATGCGTTTCAACCAATTCATTTATTACCCTTTCGCCATCTCAATGAAATATTTATCACCTATGCTGTCGCTAATATTTGCATAATAATTTAGCCAGCTAGTTTAAGGCGCGCAGTTTAACACGACAGCGAGCCAGTTAAACACCGAGATAATAAACACAGTGTAAAATTATTTTTAGCCGTTGCTTACAGCCTTGGCATTATTAATAAAAGCACGCATTTTCTGTTCATCCTTAATACCCGCAGAGCTCTCCACTCCACCACTGACATCAACCATATCCGGTCGCGCCGTCTCAACCGCCTCAGCGACATTGAGCGGATTTAAACCGCCGGCAAGAATCAAGTGGAAGTCGCGTTCAGTGGGCAGGCGCTGCCAGTCAAACTGCTCACCGGTGCCACCGTACTGATTGGGGTTCCAGGCATCAAAGAGCAGGCCATAGGCATTGAAATAGGCTCTGGCTTCAGCGGCAATATTAAGATCGTCATGCATTCGCAGGGCGCGAATAAACGGGTAGTCAAATTGCTGACAAAAATCCGCCGTCTCATCACCGTGAAACTGCAGCAAATCCGGCTTAACCTCATTGATCACCTGCTTGACGAATTCCTTATCTGCATTGACTAGCAGCACTACACAGAGAGTGTCTGTAGCAATAGCACTGCGAATCTCGATCGCCTGCTGCATATCCACATAGCGAGAGCTTTTTGAGTACATCACCAGACCCAGCGCATCGACACCAGCCTGCTGTGCAGCCAGAGCATCTTGAACTCGGGTTATACCGCAAATTTTCACCTGTACTGACATTGCTTTACCTTAAATTAACCTAAGTATTTACATCATATTAATAATGTAACCTATTGTTTAATAACAATATAAAATTCTTTAAATATCTAAATTTATTATAGACTACCGGGCAGAAATAAGGGCCCCCGAGGCAGTTCGGGAATCCCAAAACTCTGCGGATAGTCCACATCAACCAGATAGAGACCATTGGGCGATGCGGTAGCAGCGCTTTTACAGCGGTCTTTTCCGGCGATTAGCTGAGCAATCCAATCGGGCTGCTGACGACCAAAACCAATCTCCATCAGCGAGCCGACCATATTGCGCACCATATGCAATACAAAGGCATTGGCCGACACTTCAAATACCATCAGCTGCCCTACTCTCACTACTTTCGCGCTAGTGATATTGCGAAACGGTGAATTGGACTGACAACCGGCACCGCGAAAGGCCGAAAAATCCTGCTCACCCAGCAGATACTGACAGGCTTCTTGCATAGGCTCAATGGTCAGCGGATAGCGAACCCAGGTAACACCCTGAGAGAGCACTGCCGGCCGAGCATCAGAGGCATACATTGCATATCTGTATGTACGGGAGGTAGCGCTAAAACGAGCATGAAAGCTTTCAGGCACCTGCTCTGCCCAGCGCAGTGAAATACTGTCGGGCAGTCGACTATTCGCCCCTTTAAGCCAGTTGCGTCCGCTGCGCTGGGCACTGGTATCAAAGTGGATAACCTGATGACTGGCGTGCACTGCAGTATCTGTGCGCCCGGCACAGCTTACTACCAGCTCTTCATTGGCAACCGAGCTCAGGGCACGCTCCAACTCCTGCTGCACCGAAGGACTGTGCTTTTGTTTTTGAAAGCCACAAAAAGCACTGCCGTCGTAGGAAACGACGGCAGCATAGCGTTTGATTCCGGCGGGAAGGCTCTGGCCTTCGGGAATCTTGCAATTTGGGCTGTAAACCCAATCCAATTCAGACATAGGTGAAATTATACATAATCAAAGAGTGATAAGCCTGCCCAGCGATTAATTTGGGCAGGGTTTCAGCAGGTGCTAATTAACTATACTGTCTCCAGCAGTGAGCGGGCCTTGGCCTGCCCTTCTTCGTTCGACTCTTCAATCAGCTCTTCAAGAATCTCTTTAGCGCCCTCTGGGTCACCCATCTCAAGATAGGTTTTTGCCAGATCAAGCTTTACCTCAACCGCATCCTGCTCATCGACATCATCGAACTCGGCAAACTCATCCATAATATCGTCAGAACCCGCATCCTCAGCAAGCTCTTCGACTCCAGGCAAATCAACCTCAGCGGTTTCGGGCTCAACTTGCGGCTCAACTTGCGGCTCATCTGCAGGCTCAATATCAAAATCATCCGCCGTTAAATTCTCCAGATCCAGATCTTCCATCTCGGAACCTTCAAACTCAACATCCTCTAAATCCATATCATCCAGCTTCAGGTCAGACAGGTCGACACTGCCCAAACCCAGATCTTCAAAATCTGTACTCTGGAAATCCAGTCCTTCAAGCTCACTAGCCACTGTGTCTTCGGCAATAGTAGCCACTTCTTCAGACTCAACATCCGGCCCCACAATAATCGCCGCCATCTCAATAGCCGCTTCATCGCCAGTGGTTTGAATCTCTTCAAACAATACCCGCAGTTCATCTTTGCGGTTTTCGCGGAACAACACTTCCATCAACTTTAAGCGTGAAGCCGCATCAGCCGGGTCTTGAGCCCGTGCCTCTTCAAGCACCTCAATAGCCTCAGCGGTCTTGCCCAGCGACAGATAGACATCAGCCTCGGCAACCGCCTCCACCATCATGTCAAATACGTCAGCGTTATCCGACTCTTCACCATTATCAAAGATATCTTCATCGGACTCGTCAAATAGATTGTCGTCCGGATCTAGCTCGAGATCATCGAGGGCATCTAATTCATGCTGATTGGCAGCACTCTGAGTAGATGATTGTTCGTCGTACTCTTCATAGCCTGCAGCCATCGTCAGATCATCGCTAAGGGCTTTGGACTCCTGCTCTCTGGATGACTTGCGAACCAGAAGTACCACTAGAAATAAAACAATAGCAATCAGCACTAGCCAGAAATAGGACGGCACCGCCGCCAATTGCTGAGCCAGGCTTTGGTTTTCACTGGCCGGCGCCGCCGCAGAGGCTTGAACTGGAGCTGCTGCTTCAGTATCTGCTTGAGAAGCCGTGTTCTCCGCCTGATTAAGCAACGCCGCCATAGTCGCAACCTGAGCTTCTAAAAGGGCTAGACGCTCACGCAGTTCAATATTTTCCTGCAGCGCCTTATTAACCTCATCATTGGCCACAGCCAACTCTTCAGATAACTGGCTTACCTGACCGGCCTGACCGACAGCCTGATAATCAGCTGAATTACCGGCCTCTGGTGCAGCGGTCTGTTGATCTTCAGCAGGGATCTCAGAATCCGACTCAGGATCAAATGCAGAAGCCAACTCAAGCCGCCCATCAGAAATCAGCGGCTGTTCTTGCTGATTAGAAAATTGATTATCGCCCGCTGCTTCCGCGGCCTGCTCAAGAGCCAGCTCTAGTTCATCGGAAGCAATAGAAGGATTTTTAAGACCGATCTGAGCAGCAACTGTATCGCCGGCCTCAAGACTAATCTCATCAAAGGAAGGCAGACGCAAAACAGAGCCGGCCTTTATACGATTGGCATCGCCCTCGACAAAAGCGTCCGAGTTATGGCGATAGAGAGAATCCATAGTTTGCAGAATAGTGGTGTCTCGGGGACGCAGACGTTTAGCCACATTCCACAGAGTGTCACCGACAATAACCTGATGCTGCTCACCAGATAGCGGCTCGCGAAGGGGCGCTATTCCAGGCTGATAGTTTGAGCTAGCTGCCGACTGAAGTGCCGACTGAGGTGCTGACTCAGAACCGGTAACACCAGACTCAGTTACCGCAGGAGCCACTTCCAGTGCCTGCTGACCCTGAGCATAGATAGGAAGATCTAACAGCAGAGTGTACTCTCGCATAACCCGTCCGGCGGGCCACTGCAATTGGATTAGGAAATTTAGATAGGGTTCGACAACCGGTTGCTCTGTGGCAATCTTGATAATATGCAGATCAGCACTGTTTCTATAGATCGAGAATTGCATCTGGCTAAGGAAAAACTCACGACTGATACCCGCGCGCTCAAAGGCCTCAGCTGATGCCAGCGAAACCAGCAACTGCCCGTCTTCCAGATCCTCAGAGCTAAGCACGACAATCTCAGCATCGAGGGGCTCATTGAGCGAAGAGTTAAGCTTTATCTCACCCAGACCCAGTGCCACAACCGCTGGCGCTGCAAATAGCAGGCAAGCCATAAATGCCGCCCTGAATCCCAACCTAACTTTCCCTGCAGTGCCCATCGACCAACTCCGAATTGTCATGACAAATTTCCTATTTAAAGACTCTTGAATCAGTGGCTTACAATAAATGTTTACAGTCAAACCTGCAATATCAGCAAACCTAATCAATCTTTAAGTTTTAGCACAATATTGCAGGGCTTTATCAAAAGCATTTAGTCCTCAATAACAATCCGCAACATACGACGAAGCGGCTCCGCTGCGCCCCACAACAACTGGTCGCCCACGGTAAAGGCTGAAAGGTACTGCTCGCCCATATTCATCTTGCGCAAACGACCCACAGGCACATCCAAACCACCGGTCACTGCAGCCGGAGTCAGGTGCTTAACCGAAGACTCTTTATCATTGGCAATAACCTTGGCCCACTGATTGGATTCAGCCAGCATCGACTCAATCTCATCCATAGGGACATCTTCAGTCAACTTAATCGTCAACGCCTGACTGTGGCAACGCATAGAACCAATACGCACACAGAGACCATCGAGAGGAATAGGATTGCCTTCACGGTTAAGAATCTTGTTAGTCTCCGCCTGATTCTTCCACTCTTCACGGCTCTGACCGTTCTCAAGCTGGGAATCAATATAGGGCAGCAAGCTACCGGCTAGAGGATAACCCCAGTTGTCCACCGGAAAACTATCGCTGCGCAAAGTGTCAGTCACCTGACGATCAATATCCAAAATCGCCGAACCTGGGTTAGCCAGCGCATCCGCAACCGACCCTTTAATCACACCCATCTGGTTAATCAGCTCACGCATATTCTGCGCACCGGCACCAGAAGCCGCCTGATAAGTCATCGACGAAGCCCACTCCACCAGATTGGCATTAAACAGCCCACCGAGAGACATCAGCATCAGACTGACAGTGCAGTTACCGCCGATATAGTCTTTCACGCCATTGGCCAGACCATCCTTAACCACATTCATATTGACTGGATCGAGAACAATAATAGAACTGTCTTCCATACGCAGCGCCGAAGCCGCATCAATCCAATAGCCATCCCAGCCGGCACTGCGCAGCTGTGGGTAAACCTTCTTGGTGTAGTCGCCGCCCTGACAGGTAACAATAATATCCATCTGCGCCAGCGCATCTATATCGAAAGCACTCTGCAATAGCGGAGTCTCCACCCCCACATCCGGAGCCGCTTGACCGGCCTGAGAAGTAGTGAAGAATATTGGCTCGATATCGGCAAAATCGTTCTCTTCACGCATTCTGTCTATCAGCACAGAACCGACCATGCCACGCCAACCTACAAATCCTGTTTTTTTCATTTTTCTAAACTCTCTTAAATTTAATTAATTCTTAATCATGTCTCTGCCAACTGCTGGAGATCCTTCGTCGCTTCGCTCTGTCAGGATGACAAGACAACACTGTCATCCTAAGCGCCCAACTGTCATCCTGAGCATTAAATTGTCATCCTGAGCGCAGTCGAAGGATCTATAAACCCCAACACTCGCTGCAATCTTGCAGCGAAGCCATGGCTTCGCCTCCACACAAATAGCTGCGCCCGCTCACATAACAGCTTAAAGCGCCGCAACCACCGCATCACCCATCTCAACCGTACCAACCCGCGTCATACCATCCGTATAAATATCCCCAGTCCGCAACCCCTGATCCAGCACATCACTCACCGCCTTCTCAATCGCATCCGCCGCCTCAACCGCATCCAGCGAATAACGCAACATCATCGCCACCGACAAAATAGTCGCCAACGGATTAGCCACCCCCTGTCCCGCAATATCCGGCGCGGAACCATGACAGGGCTCATACATACCGCCACCATCCTTATCCAGAGAAGCCGAAGGCAACATACCAATAGACCCCGTCAACATCGCCGCCGTATCCGACAGAATGTCACCAAACATATTGCCCGTCACAATCACATCAAACTGCTTAGGTGCCATCACCAACTGCATCGCCGCGTTATCCACATACATATGGCTCAGCTCCACCTCAGGGTAATCCGCCGCCAACTCAGTAATAATTTCCTTCCAGAGTACGGTCGCCTCCAATACATTGGACTTATCGACAGAACAGAGACGCTTACCGCGCACCATCGCCGCCTCAAAGGCCATACGACCAATACGGCGAATCTCAGACTCACTGTACTTATAAGTGTTGTAACCCTCGCGCTCGCCATTCTCCAGCGTGCGAATACCACGCGGCTCACCAAAGTAAATACCACCCACCAACTCGCGAACAATCAAGATATCCAAACCAGAGACAAACTCAGGCTTTAAGGAAGAAGCATGCGCCAACTGGGGATACATAATCGCCGGACGCAGATTACCAAACAGATCCAACTCAGAACGGATAGTTAGCAAGCCCTTCTCCGGACGCAGATGACGTTCAACATCATCCCACTGCGGACCACCCACAGCACCGAGCAAAATAGCATCGGAACTGCGCGCCTTATCTAGAGTCTCTTTGGGACAGGGCTCACCCACTGCATCCAGAGCCGCACCACCCAGATGGGCGTAATCCAGCTCAATACCCAAACCGAACTTATCACTTACCGTCTCAAGTACCTTTACCGCTTCAGTGACAATTTCCGGACCAATATTGTCCCCGGGTAATACTAAAACCTTCTTCTTATCTGTCATTATTTAATCGCTCCAAATACCCAGGGATGCTGTGCCGCACGCTGAGCTTCATACTGTTTAATATCATCTGCGTTTTGCAGAGTCAGACCAATCTCATCGAGGCCATTTAACAGGCACTCTTTACGGAACTCGTCCAACTCAAAGGAGAACACATGACCAGAATCGGTGGTAACCGTCTGCGCGGGCAGATCAATAGAAAGCTGATAGCCCTCCTCCGCGTTCATCTCGTTAAAGAGAATATCTACCTGCTCTTCCGTCAATATCACCGGCAACAGACCATTCTTAAAACAGTTGTTATAAAAGATATCCGCGTAACTGGGCGCAATCACCGCATTAAAGCCATAGTCTTCCAATGCCCAAGGCGCGTGCTCACGACTGGAACCACAGCCAAAGTTCTTGCGCGCCAATAGAACTGAAGCCCCTTTATAACGTGGGAAGTTCAAGGGAAAATCCGGATTAACCGGACGGTTAGAACAGTCCGCACCCGGCTGCCCCTCATCCATATAACGCAACTCATCAAACAGATTGGGCCCAAAGCCACTGCGCTTAATCGACTTAAGAAACTGTTTGGGGATAATCATATCCGTATCTACGTTAGCGCGATCCATAGGACCGACCAAACCACGGTGTGCAGTAAATGCTTTCATTAAACTACCCCTCCATCAAATGACCGTACATCAACAATATGACCCGCCACCGCCGCAGCCGCAGCCATCGCCGGACTCATCAAATGGGTACGACCGCCATTGCCCTGACGACCCTCAAAGTTACGGTTCGAGGTAGAAGCACAGTGCTCCCCCGCCCCCAACTTATCCGCATTCATCGCCAGACACATAGAACAGCCCGGCTCACGCCAATCCATTCCCGCAGCAATAAACACCTTATCCAGTCCTTCCGCTTCCGCCTGCGCCTTGACCATCTGCGAACCAGGAACAATTAATACCTGCTTAACTGAACTAGCTACCTGGCGACCCTTAGCCACAGCCGCCGCCGCACGCATATCTTCAATACGAGAATTAGTACAGGAACCAATAAATACACGATCCACAGCAATAGACTCCATCGCCTGACCGCCTTCAAGACCCATATATTCCAGAGCGCGCTCAAGACCTTTGCGCTGCTCATCACTAGACTGCTCTTCCAAGGTTGGAACAGAAGCAGTAACCGGTGCCACCATCTCAGGCGACGTTCCCCAGGTCACCTGCGGCGCAATCTCATCCGCATGCAGAACAACCTCAGTATCAAAGACCGCGTCCTCGTCACTGACTAAACCATTCCAGTATTCAACCGCCTGAACCCACATATCACCCTTAGGCACAAACTGACGACCTTCACAGTAATCAATGGTCTTCTGATCAACAGCCACCATACCCACACGGGCACCCGCCTCAATCGCCATATTGCAGACCGTCATACGACCCTCAATCGACATATCGCGGAAAACCGAACCGGCAAACTCAATCGCGTGCTCATTACCACCCGCAGTACCAATCTTGCCAATAATCGCCAACACAACATCTTTAGGGGTCACACCAGCGCCCACCGTGCCATCCACAGTCACACGCATATTCTTCATCTTCTTAGCCACCAAACATTGAGTAGCCAACACATGCTCAACCTCAGAAGTACCAATACCATGGGCCAGACAGGCCAGCGCACCATGAGTCGCGGTATGGGAATCACCGCAGACCACCGTCATACCCGGCATAGTCGCTCCGAGCTCTGGACCCATCACATGAACAATACCCTGCCCCATCTCATTGATCTTATATTCCTTAATCCCATAGAGATCACAGTTATCATCCAACGTCTGAACCTGAATACGTGAAACCTCATCCGCCATACCGGCAACACCAGCATCGCGCTCGGTTTTATCCGTCGAGATATTGTGATCCGGGGTAGCGATATTGGTATCCAGACGCCAGGGCTTGCGATCCGCCAGACGCAGACCTTCAAATGCCTGCGGTGACGTCACCTCATGCAAGACATGCCGATCAATATAAATCAGCGACGAACCATCGCTGTTCTGCTTAACAAGGTGGCTATCCCAGAGCTTGTCGTAAAGTGTTTTTCCTGCCATTGCCGTCTCCCAGACGTAGGTTTTGCTATTGCGCCTATTGTAGACCTGCACTATGATGAAATAAATTCATATTTAGCATATTTATCATTCCCTTATGGAATCTATAAGAAGGGCGAATGATTTGTTAAGGATTACAAGAAGTGGATAACCAGAATCTAAAAGCCTTTATCACCGTCGCCGAACTAGGCTCCTTTTCAGAAGCGGCCGATAGCCTCTACCTGACTCAATCTGCCATCAGTAAGCGTATTGCCCTGCTTGAGCAGCAGATCGGTAAAAGACTGTTTGATCGAATCGCCAGACAGGTATCCCTTACCGAAGCCGGCAATGAACTCTTACCCAGAGCCAGACGCATACTGCAGGAATATGAAAATGCTCTGCAGGCGATTAATGATCTCTCCGGTGAAGCCAGCGGGACTCTTAGACTAGCGATTAGTCACCATTTGGGTCTGCACCGGTTGCCCCCTATTCTGAAACAGTTTGCCCAGGAGTATCCCAATGTGACTTTGGATATTGAGTTTATGGATTCTGAGAAGGCCTATGAGCAGGTTTTGCATGGTGATTCGGAAGTGGCAGTGATTACGCTGGCACTGGATAGTCATCACAATATTAATAGTAAGAAGATTTGGAATGACCCACTGCGGTTTATCTGTGCGCAGGATCATCCATTGGCGGAGTTAAAGAAACCGGCGCTTAAAGATCTTGCCGAGTATCCGATTATTTTGCCGGGGTTAAATACCTATACCGGGCGGATTATTCAGAATCTGTTTCAGAAGGAAGGGATACCGCTAAAGGCACCTATGTCGACGAACTATTTGGAGACGATTAGTACCATGGTTGAGATTGGGCTGGGCTGGAGTGTGTTGCCGAAGACATTGGTTCGGGGGTTGCATGTGATGCCATTTGAGGCGGTTAGGATTGAGCGGGAGTTGGGGTATATTCATCATACGAAAAGGAGTTTATCGAATGCGGCGGTGGCGTTTTTGGGGTTGATGGGTGGGGGTTAGAGTATTTCTTTACGATCTCAACACACAAATGCTCATCCAAACACAGATTCGTATCCCTAGAAAATTCTGAACTGAAACATATTTTTTTACAAACTGGGCATTTAACTAACTTTACTATTCAAAAAACTCACCTGATGAAATATCAATAGCTTCTACCAAAGCCCCTAAATTAATAACTTTTGGGGGCATTTCTTCAAATATTTGATTCTTTATTAAATTTCCCAGCCTGGAACTATTAGCTTTTGATAATGACATTTGTTTTTTAAGGTGCTTTATTTTCGCATTAAATGTTTCGCACTCCAAAAAAGATTCATCAGCATTAATCCCTTCACTTTGAAGAACCTTAGTAATCATTTTATTTATGTATGAGGAGTCAATGAAATCCTCAATAGTTTCCTTATCAATAAAACCTAAATCCTTATAGGTAAGCCACTTACCATCGCCTTCAAACTTATCCTTCCAATCCAAAGAGGGATTATCTGAGTCAGTAATAACAAAATATTTCCGACCAAAACACTCCAATAGACTAGACACTCTAGCAACATCTTTCGCACCCATTGCATGCATCATCCCAATAGATTTCCACTCGGACTTTGTATCAGAGCTTACAGAAGTTGATTTCAACCAACGCTGAAAAGTATGTTTGTCTCGCCAACCTTCAAACACAATATTCTTACTTTTAAGTAAATGAAAAAATGAAAAACCTAAAGCATGATATAAAACCTCTTCATCTAAAATATCTGAGACAGAGCCAATAGTTAATTGCGTTATCTCCTCCTCTTTCTTAACAATAAGATGCCGATCAATTCGCTCCTTATCTATCATAAATATGGAGTGGGAGCTTACAACCAACAGATTTTTTTTCGAAATTTTCTCTAATTCTTTTCTTAAAAATTGCACACCAGTGGGATGTAAGCCAATATCTGGCTCATCAATTAGTATTATTGTGTCCCTCAAATAATCCGCTTTAACCTTGGCTGAGATCATTAATAAAAATGTAATAAATCGTTTAAATCCATCACTACGCCTACTTAAGCTATATACATTAAATTTATCTTCTATCCTCATATCTATAGAATCCCCATTTTCAACTAGATTTATAGAAATAGAGCTATATTCAGGCCAAACACTATTTAAATGCGACGTAGCATTACTGCTGAGTTTTTTTAATAAGTTTCTAATTCCATTTGTTTTCAACTGTGCATCTGCAATGGACTCCTCAATATCATCATATCCACCAAGGTAAAAAATATTTCTCAGAGGTTTGCACGTATCAGGGTCTTCACTAAAAGTCTCAATATCTACCTTATTGGGGAGAACATTACTTTCCGAATAAGTCCAAACAATACTTTCGGGTAACTTACTATTTACCAAATTACAAATTTCACCTCCAATCAATGGATATAAATTTTCAATAGAAGTGTCTTCAAGTTCGCTATCTTCTATATATTGGGGGAAATCACGCAAGCAAATATACTGAAAATCACTTTCATTAAAGTCCTCATAACCGCTCCAATTAGAAGGAATTTTTTTCCACTCCCCTGTAGCCGTATAAGACTCCTCCTCTTTTATTAACCAATATTGAGAGTTTTTGGTTTTATCAAAAAGGTTTACTTCATAGATCCCTTCTGTTGGAACCCCACAAAGATCTTCTATTGATATCTCTTCTTTTTTACTTTTAATAAAAATTGGACAATTTATGTTTTTTGCCTTAAATTTTTTCTTTATGTTTTTAAATACCAGATTAGTTTCAAAAGTTTCTAATCCAAAAACAAACCTTATAAATGCCTGATTTATTGGCTCTTCCTCATGACCAGGGTCTCGAACATCATCTTCATCAGGCTCAATATCAAAGTTAATCATTGATAAGGCTTTCAGGATATTACTTTTCCCGGCCTCATTAAAACCAACCAATATCTGGAAATTATTATCAAATGTAACTCTCAAATCCTTAATAGAACGAAAATTATTTATGTCACAATATTTTAAACGCATACTTTTCTCTTTTTATTAAAACGCCAAAATCCTCACAAATAAGATAAAGAACTATTAGATAGGACACATAAGAAATACCCGTTATCCGTCGCAGCGATTCGTATAACCACCAGCGAACGCCAAGGCTTTTAGAAAAACTTGAAAAACTAGGCCCATAATCTATTCTCTCAGATTAAATTTCCATCAAGCCATCCGTAGATAGCTCAATAGAATCCCCCAAGATTCTTTTTACTAACTTTTTTGATTTTTATTTATTAAGAATAACCATAGTCAAGAAACAGAACAGTTTCCGAGAAAATTACTACTAAGGTCTTTTAACGCAAAAAAGGCCTCTAGTTGGATTTACTAGAGACCTTTTTAACGATTTCGTTATGCCAGACTGACTTAAATTGGCATCTATCCTGAGGGAGACCCCAGCCGTCGCTAGGGTGACGACGGCATAAAAACCTATATCGGCTTCAACCCACTATCAACATCAGCATTCTGCCCACGATTACGCAAATAATGATCCATCAACGTAATCGCCAACATAGCCTCAGCAATTGGCACGGCACGAATCCCCACACAGGGATCATGGCGCCCAGTCGTAATAACTTCCGCAGATTCACCCGCAGTATTAATCGACTGCCCAGGAATACGCAGACTCGACGTTGGCTTCAGCGCCAGATTGGCAACTATATCCTGACCGGATGAAATACCACCCAGCACGCCGCCTGAGTTATTTGAGGTAAAGCCTTCCGGTGTTAGCTCATCGCGGTGCTCGGTACCCTTCTGAGCTATTGAATCAAATCCTGCACCAATCTCCACACCTTTAACCGCATTAATACCCATCAAACCATGGGCAATCTCTGCATCCAGGCGATCAAAAATCGGCTCGCCCAGTCCTACGGGCATATTTTTCGCAACAACAGTTACCTGTGCGCCAATCGAGTTGCCCTCTTTGCCCAGTGCCTGCATATAGGTTTCCAGCTCGGAAATCTTATCGGGATCGGGGAAGAAGAATGGGTTTTGTTCGATTTGGTCTTGATCAAAGCGTTCGGCAACAATTGGGCCGAGCTGGGAGACATAACCAAATATCTCTACGCCCAGACGCTCTTTTAAATACTTTTTAGCGATACCACCTGCGGCTACGCGCATGGCTGTTTCACGGGCTGAGCTGCGGCCGCCACCGCGGTAATCGCGCTCACCGTACTTTTGATGGTAGGTGTAATCCGCATGGGCCGGTCTAAACAGGTCTTTAATCTTGCTGTAGTCTTTGGATTTCTGATCTTTATTTTCAATCATCATGCCAATCGCAGCGCCGGTGGTTCGGCCTTCGAATACGCCGGAGAGTATCTTTACTTCGTCGTCTTCTTTGCGCTGGGTGGTGTAGCGTGACTGTCCGGGCTTGCGGCGATCGAGATCGGGCTGCAGGTCGGATGCGCTAATTTCCAGGCCGGGAGGACAACCGTCGACAATACAGCCAATGGCTAGGCCGTGGCTTTCGCCAAAACTGGTTACGGTGAAGAGTTTTCCTATTGTGTTTCCGGACATGGTGCGCCTGTGCCTTGTTGTTTTCTTATATTCGTAGCTAAGTAATTAGCCGTTAAGTGGGCGATTATACGTAAGTTATTAGAAAGATTCGCGGTGTTCGACAAGTTGATCGCGAGTTAGTAAAAATACGCCGCCATCTCCCTCTTCAAATTCGAGCCATAGGAATGGCACAGTTGGGAATGCCTGCTCTAGGGCTACCCATGAATTGCCCACTTCTACCACCAGTACACCCTCTTCCGTTAGATGATCTACCGCTTCTCTTAAAAGCCTGCGGGTAAAGTCGAGACCGTCATGGCCGGAGGCCAGTGCTAGTTCCGGTTCATGGAAGTATTCATCGGGCATGCTGGCATAGTCTTCAGCATCGACATAGGGTGGGTTACTGACAATTAGGTCAAACTGTTGCCCCTGCAGGTTATTAAATAGATCCGATTCTACGGCGCTAACTCTGTAGCCGAGTTTGTGCAGCTCTATATTGCTGGCGCTGACTTCGAGGGCTTCGGGGGATATATCACTGAGGACTACCTGAGCCTGCTCAAAGCCGTAGGCGCAGGCTATACCTATACAGCCACTGCCGGTGCAGAGGTCTAACACTCTGCTGGGCTCGCTGGCACACCAGGGCTGAAAGCCGGTCATAATCAATTCGGCGATTGGCGAGCGGGGAATAATCACTCGCTGGTCGACATTAAAGGGCAGTCCACAGAACCAGGCGCGGCCGGTTAGGTAAGGCGCGGGTATGCGCTCGCTGATACGGCGGGCATAAAGGTCTTCGATTTCCTGTTGCTGCTGCTCTGTAAGCAGCTTTTCCAAGACTGCGCGATCGGCATCTGGACTTAGGTCGAGGACAAAAGAGAGCAGGTAGACGGCTTCATCCCAACTATTATCGGTTCCATGACCAAAATAGAGGCCGCTTTTTTCAAACAGTGACTGCCCACGCTCGAGCATCTGCCCTACTGTGGGTGCATTATTGCTGTTAATTTCTGTGTTATTTTCTGGCATTGGTATTAATTCTCCGCTAGCCAACTATTTTAACCCTGAAACTAGTAATGATGTGCACTTTGTTACAGAATGAGTGCGTTTTTACACCACACAATAACTTTAAGCTGGAAACTAATTAATGAGAGACCACTACGAAAAAATAATAGAAAGCACTGGCGAAGATATTCGCCGACCTGGCCTGTTAGACACTCCAGATAGAGCGGCTAAAGCATTTTCCTATCTGACCAGTGGTTATGAGATGGACCTTAAAGATGTTATCAACGATGCGCTGTTCCCTTCTGACTCTGAAGAGATGGTTATTGTTAAGGATATCGAGCTGTTTTCACTCTGTGAACATCACTTGCTGCCATTTATTGGCAAATGCCATGTGGCCTATAGTCCCAACGGTAAGGTGTTAGGTCTGTCCAAGGTTGCTCGTGTGGTGGATATGTTTGCCCGCCGCCTGCAGATTCAGGAGGCGCTGGCACAGCAGATTGCTTCAACTATTCAGGAAGTGACTGAGGCTCGCGGTGTTGGGGTTATTGTTGAGGCTAAGCATATGTGCATGATGATGCGCGGTGTTGAGAAGCAGAATTCTTCGATGAAGACTTCGGCTATGCTGGGGACTTTTCGTACGGATCAGGCGACTCGTACTGAGTTTTTGACATTGCTGAGTGATCATTAAGTTTTTTACGAATTAAGCAGTATTTAAAAAGCCCACTCTTGAGTGGGCTTTTTTGTGTGTCTTTGTTTTAAAAAAATACCGTCATTCCAGCGTAGGCTGGAATCTGTTCAATTACGCTGCGAGTGGAAACAGACCCCGGCCTGCGCCGGGGTGACGTTCCTGCGTTGAGGGAATTAACCCAGCAAGTCGCTTTTGGCGGCACAGATAAAATCATTGCTGTGCAGTCCGCCGATGGCATGGGTCCACCAGGTGACTGTGACTTTGCCCCACTCTACCAATAATGCCGGATGGTGATCTTCGGCTTCGGCCAGTTCGGCGATCTGATTGGTAAAGGCGATAGTCTCGGGGTAATCGGCAAAGCTGTAGGTTTTTACTAGCTTTTGCAGAGTTGAGTTGGCATCGTTGCCCGGGACTATTTGCCAGCCAATTAGCTGCTGCAGATATTCAGCGAGCTGAGTATTGGATAAGGGCTGAGTGTCGGGGCTGCAGTTAACGCAGGATTGGCTGCTGAGATTAGTCATAATTAGTTTTGGCTGTTGGTTATTTAGTTAGAGGCTTTTTGTTAAAGACTTTTTTGTTAAAGACTTTTTGTTAATAGCTTATTATTAATTGCTTAGCGCTGATAGTCGGTGGGCTTTTCAATTTCATAAAAAGCATCGGTGATGGTTTCCAGCTTTTCTTCCAGAATAGCCTTGGCATCTGAGAGGCCACGGTTGTAGTGGTAAGCGCCAACCTCTTCGTTAAAAAAGTCGAGCAGAAACTCGGCATCAAACTGGGCGATTTCCTGATCCAGTTCCTCGCGAAAGTAGAGCTTTATCTTGCCGACAATGGCGGCTTTTTCATGCTCATTAAATTCAATTTTTGCCATAGCTTTTAAATCCGTTTTTTAATCGGTTTTTATCCTATTGGCTGCAAAAAACTCTGCACCTTGCAAGCCAACTGCTCGGCCTGATCTTCCATATGTAGATGATGAGAGCCGGGCATACTGACCAGTTCGAGACTGGCTATCCAGGAGAGGGATTCTTCACGCTCCTGATTATTGGTGCTAGTTGAATCGCTGTAAAAAGGACTGCCCTGAGCCTCAACCAACAAAACCTGAGCGCTGATTGCGCTGTGAAAATCTTTAAGATGTTCGCGGGTGAGCTTTAGTTCGGAAGCGGCTTTTAGTCGTTGGTCGTTGTGCCAGTAAAAACCTCGCTCTTCTTGGCGTACACCACGCTGGGCAAGGACTGTTGCTGCGCCCTCTTGAAGCGGTAAAAAGCCATTGGTACGGGCTTGTATGGCGCGCTCAAAGCTGTGGAAGAAGCTTGGTAAGGATTGGCTGTAACGTCGGTGTTCGTGGAGCGACTTGGCTAGCTGAGCAGCGGTCCCCTGGGCACCGGCGAGACTTGGAATATGGCCATCAATTAATGCTAGATGAGTAATTCGCTCGGGAAAGGTGCCGGCAACTAGGCTTGAGATTATGGCGCCGCGACTGTGTCCGAGCAGTGCAAAACGATCCCAGCCGAGTTGATCGGCTATGCCGATCACTTCGGAAATATCCTGCCAGATATTGTAGCTGGAGTCGGCGGAGCGAAAGCTGCTGTTGCCATGACCAGCGCAGTCGATGGCGATAATATGCAGGTTGTCCATAAAGGGCAACATAACATCAAAGCTGGCGGCATTATCGAGCCAACCATGCAGTGCTATCACTGGAGGTGCACCGGGGGTGCCCCACTCTTTCGCTGCGAAGTTTAGCCCGTTGACGTTAAAGGTTCTTTCACTGATAAATTCAAGTGACATAGTCAATCTCTTTGCCGTACAGCAGGCTGTTTTTTTATTATTAGGTGCCGATTATTTTTGCGGCTGGTCTGTCTCAGAATCCGACTCGTCGGCGGTAAAGGATGGAACATCATCATCCGCGACTTCTTCGGCTTCGACATACTCTGCATCTTCGACTTCTTCAACCTCATCATCGTCGCTGTTCACCGAATAGCCACTGGCTGTTTCAACGGTGGGCCACTCGTCAAAGGGAAAGGGTTTGTCTTCGCTGTTAAAGGTTAGGAACAGTACTGTTTGATAGACCCACTTGCCAAGGCCCTGTCCCAGATTACGCAGGTTTTCATTGTCTGAACCGATTATCAGTACCAGTAGAAACTGAACAACGACTACAAGGCTAATAACCAGTCGCGCGGCCATCAACAGAATGCCAAACAGCAGCATATAGGCAAGGCGGATCCAGGTATTACAATTCGTTAGGGGTAATTTTTTATCACTCATTTGGTTTCACCATAAATTCAACATCAGTGTTTTGTTCTGCCACCATCATGGCTTGCAGAGATTCAATAATCGGTCGCTGCTCAAACATAATGGCATACAGAGCCGAGGCCAATGGCATATAAATACCTAATTCATCGGCTCTCTCTTTTACTAGTTTAGTCGTATTTACGCCTTCGGCCACCTGTCCTATTTCGGCAATCGCCTGATCTAGGCTTTTGCCCTCTCCCAGCGCGAGTCCGACACGGAAGTTGCGGCTTAGGGGTGAGCTGCAGGTGACGTAGAGATCACCGACACCACTGAGCCC
The DNA here is from genome assembly GCA_029238255.1 of Porticoccaceae bacterium. Classification (GTDB taxonomy): domain Bacteria; phylum Pseudomonadota; class Gammaproteobacteria; order Pseudomonadales; family Porticoccaceae; genus HTCC2207. The sequence goes on from JAQWGK010000049.1 coordinate 28,557, forward strand.
CAAAAAGGTCAGCGGGTCTGCGCCTAGCTGACTGGCAAAGCGACTCATCTCAGCCAGACTGCGGGTCAGCACGACACTTTTGGTGTTTTGACCCACTTTCATCGCCTCGGCGATACCTGACACTATGGCATAAATATTTTTTAAAGCGCCGGCCAGTTCAACACCGTAGCGGTCGTGGTTGGCGTAGATTCTGAAATAGTTGGATGCCAACAGTTCCTGTGCGCGATCACAGAGGCTGTCGTGTTCACTGGCAATCACTGTGGCGGTAATTTCAAAGTTGGCAATTTCTTTGGCCAGATTGGGGCCGCTGATAACACCGACTTTGCACTCGGGCAGTTCCTGCTCAAGTATCTGACTGGGCAGTAGAAAGGTCTCGGCTTCAATACCCTTAGCGGCACTGATTAAGACGGTCTCACTGTTAACCCATGGGTTGACCAACTTGGCCACTTTACGAAATGAGCTACTGGGTACGGCAAAGAATATGGTATCCACGCCCTCTAGGGCCTGACCAATATCGGTGCTGAAGTTAAGTGATGAGTCCAGTTTAAAACCTGGTAGATAGGCGGCATTTTCTCCGCTGGTCTCGATCGCTTGCAGCTGCTCGGCGCTTCGCATCCACAATGTGGCTGAGTGACCGTTGACCGCAAGCATATTGGCGATAATGGTGCCGAAGCTACCACCGCCTAATACGGCAATTTTATGATTGTTATTATTTGTCACAGAGCTCTGCTCCAAGCCAGTAATTCTCTATAAGGGGGCATTATAAGGTGATGCCCTGCAAGCTGTCAGCCGCGAATAATAAAAAGCGCCCAGTGTGGACGCTTTTTCGGGTTTTGCTGTTTTTCTTAACTGAACATCAATCGATTAAGCTCTTGTACAAACTGGGCAGGATTTTCGAGGGGTCGACCTGCTGACAGTGCGGCCTGATCAAAGAGTACGCTGGCCAGTACCTTGGCCTGCTCGTCATCAGATTCGCCCTCAAGCTTACTTACCAAGGGATGATCTGCATTGATCTCAAGAATTGGCTTGGCCTCTGGAACTGGCTGTCCGGCGGCGGCCATAATCTTGCGCATCTGCTCGCCCATATCATTGGCACCCACCACCAGACAGGCTGGGGAGCTTGTGAGACGGCTGGTGCTGCGCACTTCTTCAACCTTCTCTTCGAGCAATGACTTGATGCGAACCAGTAGCTCGGCATTCTCTTTGTCCTCTGGCTTTTTATCGCCATCGGCATTGGATTCAGACTTTGGCGTTTCACCGGTGATCTTGCTTAGATCCAGTTCACCGCGGGCAACATCTTCAAAGGATTTGCCATCAAACTCGGTAAGGTAGCCCATCATCCACTCGTCGATACGGTCAGACATTAGCAGCACTTCGATACCGTGCTTGTCGAAGACTTCTAGGTAGGGGCTGTTCTTAATCACTGAGTAGCTGTCGCCAGTGACGAAGTAGATTTTGTCCTGCCCTTCTTTCATGCGCTCAATATAGTCCGCAAGGCTGACGGTCTGTTCAGCTGAGCCACTGGTAGAGCTAGCAAAGCGGAATAGCTTGGCGATCTTCTCGCGGTTGCCATTATCTTCGCTGGGACCTTCTTTCAATACGGCGCCAAACTGGGTCCAGAAGGTGGCATATTTTTCCGGTTCGCTGGTGGCCATTTTGCCGAGCATATCGAGCACGCGCTTGGTTAGTGCGGCGCGAATGCTGTCGACCATGGGTGTCTTCTGGAGAATTTCACGGGAGACATTCAGCGGCAGGTCTGTGCTGTCCAATACACCTTTTACAAAGCGCAGGTACATGGGCATAAACTGTTCAGCGTCATCCATAATAAAGGTGCGCTTGATATACAGCTTGATACCGCGAGACGCTTCGCGCTGGTAGAGATCCATTGGCGCATTGGCGGGAATATACAGCAGGCTAGTGTACTCGTGCTTGCCCTCGACGCGGTTGTGGCTCCAGCTCAGTGGCTCATTAAAGTCATGGGAGACATGGCGGTAGAATTCTTTGTACTCGTCTTCGCTAACTTCGCTTCTTGAACGCGTCCACAATGCCTGCGCGTCGTTGACTGCTTCCCACTCTGGGACTATTTCGGCAGGCTCTTCTTCTTTTGGCTCGTCGCCGGGCATTGCCGGTGGCTCTTGCTTAAGCATTTCCACCGGGATGGCGATATGGTCGGAGTACTTTTTAACAATACTGCGCAGACGCCAGTCATTGGCGAATTCCTGCTCTTCACTTTTTAGGTGCAGGGTAATGGTGGTGCCCCGCTCGCTGCGCTCAATCTCTTCGAGCTGATAGTCGGCTTCGCCTTCACAGCTCCAGCGAATCGCTGCTGAAGCCTCTGCGCCAGCACGACGGGTCTCTACAACCACTTTGTCGGCAACAATAAATGAGGAGTAAAAACCTACACCAAATTGACCGATAAGCTGGGAGTCCTGCTTTTGGTCGCCGGTGAGATTTTTAAGGAATTCAGCGGTGCCAGATTTGGCGATGGTGCCCAGATTGGTAATCACTTCATCCCGGGACATTCCGATACCGTTATCGGAAATAACCACGGTTTTGGCCTCTTCATCGAGAGCAATTCGGATACGCAGATCACCGTCATCTTCATAGAGCGCTGCATTTTCCAGAGCTTCAACGCGCAACTTGTCGGTGGCGTCTGAGGCATTTGAAATCAACTCACGTAAAAATATCTCTTTGTTGGAGTACAGAGAGTGAATCATTAAGTGGAGTAGTTGCTTGGCTTCGGTTTGAAAACCCAGTGTTTCTGCTGATGATTAAGCTTTAGCTGTCATTTCCTATTGATCTCCTGATCTGATATTAACTACAAGAACTATTAACTAGCCTGTTGTTGACTAGTCTCTTTTGCATGGATTATCAGATGGGGGCGATGAAATAAATTTCAACCGCCCGAGGTGCGGAGTTTATTTAAATCAGGAAATGGCAGCGTGCGGTGGCGATTGGAGTATTTTCATCGTCTTGCCAGGCGCTGGCGGTTACATTGATCAGCTTTTTACCCTGCCGCAGCACATTGCATTTGGCGTAGACAGTTTTATAGCGACCGGCGCGCAGGTAGTCGAGGGAGAAGTCGACAACTTTGGGCACTGCGGCAATATCGAGGTTATAAATTATTTCTACCGCTGCGGTGAGTTCGAGAAAGCCGCCAATTACGCCACCGTGGAGTGCCGGTAAGGAGGGATTGCCAATATTGGTGGGGCGTTTTTCGAGCCAGTATAGCAAGCGGTCATTTTCGATTTTCGCCTGAGCACCAATAAATGAGGCGTAGGGAATCATCTCTATTACCGATTGGGGGCATTTTTCGAGCCGCGCTGCAGCCACACTGGCCTGCCAGTCTTCGAGGGGATGGTTTTCCTGTTCTGCACTCATTTGCCGCCCTCCTGCTCGCTGCTTGATCTCTGTCCCCAGGGCATAAGCCGACGCAGCTGAGTAACGGCAATGGCACTAAAGTTAATGCTTTTGGAGTCGACTTTCATAAAGTTGGCGACACAGTGAGCAATGGGGTTTTCTTTGTCTTCTTGCCATGCCAGTCCGCGGCAGAAGATAACATTGGAGGTCTGGCGGTAGACTTTGGCTTCGACATAGATGGGTTTATGGGGTTCCGCCGGGTGCATATAGTCGAGGCGTAGGTCCATAGTGGGTGCGACTGCGGGGGTATTAAGCACGGTCATGGCTGCGGAGCCACAAGCGGTATCGAGCAGGCTAACAATTACGCCGCCGTGGACAACACCGGTGAGCGGGTTGCCGACCACTTCTTCTTTGTAGGAAAAGACCAGATTAATTTCACCGCGATTAATCTCGGTCATTTTGAGCCCGAGGGTTTTGCCATGACCGTTCTTTTCCATTGCATATTTTAGCGCTGGCCGGAACAGGGCCATTGTCATATCGAATGCCATTTTTTTACTCGGTTGTTTGCTCAAGCTATTTTAATTAATAGTTATTACTTGCTGGAGTAATTATTAGTTCAGTTATTGGGGATGATAGCAGTTATTTTTTATTCATTTTTTGCCGGGGAATTTTGGTTTTCGGTGGTGGAATAGCCCGTCTCCATGCCTAAAATCCGAGATACTGGCCTACGCCAGCATGACGGAGCGCTTTAGCAACTATTGGGGGGTGGCACCGGCATCCCCAACGAAGAAACGTCATCCCAGCGTAGGCTGGGACCTATTGAATTACGCTACGAGCCATAGAGATACTGGCTTACGCCAGTATGACGAAAGAAACCACCGTCATCCCGACAGAGCTCTACTTTATTTGTCATTCTGACAGAGCGCATTACTTGTCATCCTGAGCGCAGCCGAAGGATCTCCAGCAGACCCTTCGACTGCGCTCAGGGTGACACAGATGTTTGAAATTGAGGATTGAGGTTGTGGACCCTAGATACTGGCCTACGCCAGCATGACGAAAGAAACCACCGTCATCCCGGCAGAGCGCTACATTATTTGTCATCCCGACAAAGCACTCCATTACTTGTCATCCCGATAAAGCGCTACATTATTTGTCATCCTGAGCGAAGCCGAAGGATCTCAAGGGTGACAAAAGTGAGGGATTGTTCTACAGGCACAAAAAAGCGGCCCGAAAGCCGCTTTTTTATACAACTTAAACCTTAAAAGAACTTACCAGCCGGTAATTTCCTTTAGGCCGTTGCCGATATCAGCCAGGCTGCGAACAGTCTTTACACCAGCGTCTTCCAGAGCGGCAAACTTCTCGTCTGCTGTGCCCTTACCACCGGAGACAATCGCACCAGCATGACCCATACGCTTACCTGCAGGTGCAGTAACACCGGCAATGTAAGAGACAACAGGCTTAGTGACATTGGCTTTAATATAAGCCGCTGCTTCTTCTTCTGCAGTACCGCCAATCTCACCGATCATCACGATCGCTTCGGTAGCCGGATCTTTCTCAAACAGCGCAAGAATATCGATAAAGCTGGAACCGGGAATCGGGTCGCCACCAATACCTACACAGGTAGACTGACCAAAACCGTAATCAGTAGTCTGCTTAACCGCTTCATAAGTCAGAGTACCTGAGCGGGAGACGATACCCACTTTGCCGGGCAGGTGAATATGACCGGGCATAATGCCGATCTTGCACTCGCCGGGGGTGATAACGCCAGGACAGTTGGGTCCGATAAGACGAACGCCCAGATTGTCGCAAACAACTTTACAGTCGAGCATATCCTGAGTGGGAACACCTTCAGTGATACAGACAACCAGCTTAAGGCCGGAGTTAGCGGCTTCAAGAATAGAGTCTTTACAGAATGGCGCTGGTACATAGATAACTGAGGCTTCCGCGCCAGTCACTGCTACCGCTTCGGCAACCGTATTAAATACTGGCAGCCCAAGGTGAGTAGTGCCACCTTTGCCCGGGGTTACACCACCGACCATTTTTGTGCCGTAGGCAATCGCCTGTTCTGAGTGGAAAGTGCCCTGCCCGCCGGTAAAGCCCTGACAGATAACTTTCGTGTCGCTATTAATTAAGATAGACATTTAGTTAGCCTCCGCCGCTTTAACAGCTTGCTGTGCCGCATCAGTCAGACTGGTTGCTGCAATAATGGAAAGACCGGATTCGGCCAGTTTCTGGGTACCCAGTTCAGCGTTGTTACCTTCCAGACGAACAACCACTGGAATTTTAACGCCGACTTCTTCAACTGCGCCAATAACGCCGTCGGCGATCAGGTCACAGCGAACAATGCCGCCGAAGATATTGATCAGTACCGCTTTTACGTTGTCGTCGGAGAGGATAATTTTAAACGCTTCTACTACGCGCTCTTTGGTTGCGCCGCCACCTACATCGAGGAAGTTAGCTGGCGAACCACCGTGTAGGTGAACGATATCCATGGTGCCCATGGCTAGGCCTGCGCCGTTTACCATGCAACCGATATTGCCATCGAGAGCTACATAGTTAAGTTCAAATGAGGCGGCATGAGCTTCGCGGGCATCTTCCTGCGAGGGATCGTGCATCTCTTTAATGGCTGGCTGACGGTAGACTGCGTTGCCGTCGATAATGACCTTGGCATCCAGACAGTGCAGGTTGCCCTCGTCAGTGATAACCAGTGGGTTAATTTCCAGTAGCTCGAGGTCTTTCTCTTTAAACATCTTTGCCAGACCAAGGAAGATCTGTACAAATTGCTTAACCTGAACTCCTTTTAAGCCGAGCTTAAAGGCCAGATCGCGACCCTGATATGGCTGTGCGCCAGTGGTCGGGTCAATAATTGCCTTAAGAATTTTTTCAGGGGTCTCTTCTGCTACCTTCTCGATCTCAACACCACCTTCGGTTGAGGCCATAAAGATAATACGACGAGTGCCGCGATCAACAACTGCACCAAGATAGAGTTCCTGGTCGATATCAGTACAGGTTTCAACCAGAATACGGCTGACCGGCTGACCTTTTGCGTCTGTCTGGTAAGTGACCAGATTTTTGCCCAACCACTGTTCTGAGAATGCTTCGATTTCAGCTTTGAGCTAACCAGCTTTACGCCGCCGGCTTTACCGCGACCACCAGCGTGGACCTGGGCTTTAACAACCCACTTGTCTCCGCCTATTGCATCGGCAGCTGCCACAGCTTCGGCTACGGTCTCTGCGGCAATACCTTTCGATACTGGCAATCCGTATTCGGCAAAAAGCTGCTTACCCTGATATTCGTGCAGGTTCATACATTACTTCCTGTTATTTAATTAAAGGTTTTGATAAATAATTTTAAAAAAGCAGAGTTACCCAGTGGATAACTCTGCTTAATAAACACTAGTACTTAGCGACGCTTGCGATTGGCGATATGGATGGCGTTGCCATTCACTGCCAGTGCAGCCTCATGAACAGTTTCTGACAGCGTTGGGTGGCCAAAGACAATCATACCCAGATCTTCTGCGCTGGAGCCAAACTCCATCGCAATAGCGACCTGCTGAACCAGATCCGCAGCACTTGGGCCAACAATATGGCAGCCGAGGATACGGTCAGTGTCGGCGTGGGCAATAATCTTAACCATGCCGCCGGTTTCGTTGGCAGCCATAGCGCGACCACTGGCAGCGAATGGGAAGGTACCTACATTGTAAGCATCACCCGCCGCTTTAACCTGCTCTTCAGTCAGACCTACAGAGGCGACTTCAGGGTGGGTATAGATAACGTTAGGGACGATATCGTAGTTCATCTGCGCTTTGTGACCAGCGATACGCTCTGCCACCATTACGCCCTCTTCTGAACCTTTGTGGGCCAGCATTGGGCCGCGAACCAGATCGCCGATGGCGTAGACGCCGGCAACATTGGTTGCACACTGTTCGTTGACAAATACAGTACCGCGCTCGTCGAGCTGAACACCGCTGTCATCGGACAGTAGGCCATCGGTAAATGCACGACGACCCACACAGACAATCAGCTTATCAAAGGTTTCTTTGTGCTCTGAACCATCAGCAGCTGCATAGGTCACTTCAACTTCTTTACCTTTGATCTCAGTACCAGTCACACGGGCACCAAGACGGATATCCAGACCCTGCTTGGTAAAGATCTTTTTAGATTCTTTGGCGATGCCCTTGTCCATAATGGCGAGGAAGTCTTCCATCGCTTCAAGAAGAACAACATCAGAACCAAGACGATTCCATACGGAACCCAGTTCCAGACC
>JAQWGK010000069.1 GCA_029238255.1 Porticoccaceae bacterium
AGTCTCCTCCAATCTCGCAGACGCGCCTCAGCAACAGCTCCATGCTCTGCTCGCACTCTTTCCAGAAGCTTGTCAGAGACTTCAAAGGCCGCTATCTGGCTGTGCAGGCTAATCAGTAAACCTGCCAGAGCGACTTTTTTAGCGGATGCTGACATCTGTTGCTTTAGATAAGTATTGATAGGAAATACTCTTTTAAAGTGAGTGCCAGTAAAAGCTATTCCTATAACCGAGCTTGGCATAGTCTTTTTTATAAACTATGTTGAAGCCATCACAGATAATCGACCAAAAGGGAACTGATCAGACGTCAGGAGAACTGGATGAGTGTGTATCGACAATTAATTGGTGTGATAAGCACAGTTATTTTACTGTTAGCCTCGCTGTGGATAACCATCAGCATTCATACTGACAAATCAACCATAATCAAGCAGTTACAGATTCAGGCTCAGAGTGGTGCCACCTCACTGGCCATTTCAATGACTGAGGTGATAAAACAAAATGATCGCTCAAGACTGGGAGCCCTTTTTAATGCGGTCTCGGATCTAGGTTACTACCAGCAAATTTATTTTATCGACAATAACGACAACCGTTTAATTGAGCGCTCTTTTTCTATAGATAAACCGGAAGTGCCAAGCCTGTTTATCGAGACTATAGATCTCCCCCCCATTGAAGCCCGTGCCGCGGTCTCCGCTGGGTGGACAAGAATTGGCGATGTCGTGGTGATAATGAGCTTGCGGGACAGCTATGAGCAACTATGGCAGTCAACCCTGCGAAAAACCCTGTGGAGTTTTGCTATGGCAATAGTAGGTATCTTACTTACCAGCCTCATTATTAGGCTGCGCTTAAAAGCTGTGCAGCGCCCCAATTCCAGACACTAAATTTACAAAGAATTTATTTAAGACTCTGCAGCAAGAGATAGTGACAGATACCACTGTGAAAAACGTATAATGCAATCTTTATAGCCCGTATATATAGATTGGATTTTTTAGATGACCGTACGCACCCGAATAGCACCCTCTCCCACCGGCGACCCCCATGTAGGTACCGCCTATGTCGCACTGTTCAATATGGCCTTTGCCCACAGTCAGGGTGGCCAGTTCCTGCTGCGTATTGAGGATACCGACCAGACCCGCTCAACCCCAGAGTCTGAAAAGGCAATTCTGGATGCCCTGCACTGGCTGGGACTGGATTGGGATGAAGGCCCAGACAATGGCGGCCCCCACGGCCCCTATCGTCAGAGTGAACGTTCAGATATCTATCGCCAACATGCAGACCAGCTTCTAGACAGCGGCCATGCATTCCGCTGCTTCTGCAGCTCCGAGCGACTCGACGAACTGCGCAAGACACAGATGGCCGATAAACAGCAACTGGGCTATGACGGCCACTGCCTGCATCTGCAGCAAGACGAAATTGCCGAGCGCCTGGCTAACAATGAACCCCATGTTGTGCGTATGAATGTTCCCCGCGAGGGCCAGTGTACATTTAACGATATGCTCCGTGGTGAGATCAGTATTGAATGGTCGCAGATTGATCTGCAGGTACTCTTAAAAGCGGATGGGATGCCAACCTATCATCTGGCCAATGTGGTCGATGATCACCTGATGGAAATCAGCCATGTAATCCGCGGTGAAGAGTGGATTAACTCCGCCCCTAAACATATTTTGCTCTATCAGTACTTTGGCTGGGAAACACCGGTTTTCTGTCACCTGCCCCTATTGCGCAACACTGACAAGAGCAAACTATCGAAACGTAAAAACCCAACCAGTATTCTGTTTTATCAGCGCATGGGTTACCTTCCAGAAGCCCTGCTTAACTATCTAGGGCGTATGGGCTGGTCAATGCCTGATGAGCGCGAGAAATTTACCCTCGACGAAATGCTCGAAGCCTTTGATATTCAGCGCGTCTCTCTCGGCGGCCCAGTCTTTGATGTGGAAAAACTCAGCTGGTTAAATGGCATGTGGATTCGCGAAGAACTCAGCGACGAACAGCTAGCCGACCGACTGCAGGAATGGGCGCTTAATCGCGACACATTGATGGCCTTTCTGCCCTTTGCCAAACAGCGTATGGAGACACTCTCGGATATCGCCCCTCTAGGTGGCTATCTGGTATCCGGAATGCTGCCAATTAGCGCGGATGACCTCAAATCTGCGGGTATGGAAGAAGATCAGCTTTTGGAAGTCCTGCAATTTGCTCTCTGGCGACTGGAATCAGTGCAGACATGGAACCGTGACAATATCTTTAATGCCCTAAAATCTGTAGCTGACGGTATGGAGATTAAGTTAAAGCCGTTTTTGGCTCCGCTGTTTATCGCAGTTGCCGGAAGTAGCGCCTCAATTTCAGTCATGGACTCCATGAATCTGCTCGGTGCCGATATGTCACGAGCCCGTTTACGCCATGCAATTAATCTGCTCGGTGGGATTGGTAAAAAGAAACTCAAGAAACTTGAGAAATCATACCAACAGCTTGCTTAATCAGGCTTGACTTGGCTATGGGGCATCCTTATTATGGCGCTCCCAATTCGGGGCCTTAGCTCAGCTGGGAGAGCGCAACACTGGCAGTGTTGAGGTCAGCGGTTCGATCCCGCTAGGCTCCACCAAACAAAAAACCCCTCACACGCAAGTGTGAGGGGTTTTTTATTTGGCGTAGATTAGTGGGAGTGAGTTTTAGCTCAACGTCATACTGGCGAAGGCCAGTATCCATTTTTTAAATGGTGAGATCCCAGCCTTCGCTGGGATGACGTATAAAGGCTGGGATGACGTATAAAGCCTGGGATGACACTCCTGCGCTGGAGTGTCCGATAATCAACTACGACTGCTGATGAATATCCAACGCACCAACATCCAAAACAGGAGAGGCGTCAATATCCGCCGCATCCATCATCTGCGCAATTCGCTGGAGAGATGAAATAATCATTGTCTGCTCCCATAGCTCCAAATCATTAAACTGGTCAGAAAACTGTTCTTGCAGAGGCACAGGTGCGTCCTTGAGGATTTCAACCGCCTTATCGGTCAGATAGACATGAACCCTGCGCTTATCTTTGGTTGAACGAACCCGTTTAACTAATTCACGCTTTTCCAATCGATCAAGAATAGTGGTTACTGTAGCTTGACTAAGACTAATTTTTTTCGCCACTTCACCAATGGTTACATCACCATTGTCGCGAATCGCCTGCAGCAGTAAAAGCTGAGGTGCAGTTAGACCGGTAGTCTTAACCAGTTGCTTGGAATGCAAATCGGTTGCTCGAATAACACGGCGTAATGAAGTTAAAACCTGATGAAGACTGTCCAATTTTTAATCCTTTAAGTAAAACTTATACTATTCAAATACGGGAGCGATAATAGTCAATCAATTATCGCTCAGCAAGGCCTCGATAGAGGCTAACGCACATCAATAATAATATCAGCGTAAATGGTAAACCTGTGGCGATAGCGCCGGCCTGAAGCGCACTCAGAGCCTCCTTGCCGCCACCAAACAATAAGGCACCGGCTATACCGCCCTGCAGTACCGCCCAAAAAATTCGCTGCGGGGTTGGCGCATCTAATTTACCGCCGGCGGTAATACTATCAATCACCAGCGAGCCGGAATCTGACGAGGTGACAAAAAACACCATCACCAACAAAATACCCAGACCAGTTGTCACCTCATTGATGGGCAGGTTCTCCAGCATTTGGAACGTCGCCAGACTGGCGGTACTGATGCCATTAGCAAGTGCACCAACGCCATTTTGCGCCTGTTCCAGAGCACTGATACCAAAGCTGCTCATCCATAACAACGTCACAAATGGGGGAATTAGTAGTACAGCAATCAAAAACTCGCGGATGGTTCGGCCTCGGGAAATACGGGCGATAAACATACCGACAAACGGTGACCAGCTAATCCACCAGGCCCAATAAAAAACTGTCCAGTCCTGCATCCAGGTTTCATCCGGACGATCGGTCCAGCCGCTAAGGGGGATTAGATTGGAAAAATAACCCCCAGCTGAGGTAAATACGCCTTTAAAGATAGCCAGTGTTGGGCCGGTGATAGCGACAAAAATCAGGAGCAATAACGCAAGCACCATATTCACATTACTAAGAACCTTTACACCACCATCCAATCCTCTTACCACCGAGATAATCGCTAGAAAGGTTACGCCTACAACTATGGCTATTTGAGTGTTTAGCGCATCGGGAACACCAAACAGGAAATTTAGACCGGAGCTCGCCTGTGCAGCACCCATACCCAATGAAGTAGCCAAACCAAAGATCGTCGCCATAACGGCCATTATGTCGATAAGGTGTCCCCACCAACCCCAGATACGCTCCCCCAACAGTGGATAAAACGCCGAGCGGATAGTGAGCGGCATACCTTTGTTGTAGCAGAAGAAGGCTAGCGATAGAGCTACGATGGCATAGATAGCCCAGGCGTGAAGACCCCAGTGATAAAGAGTCGCGGCCATAGCCAGTTCGGCAGCTTCAGGGGACCAGGCTTCAACCGCAAGCGGTGTGCCGCCCCAACCACTAAAGTAAGCCATGGGTTCGGCCACACCCCAGAACATCAGGCCAATGCCCATGCCCGCAGCAAATAGCATCGAAAACCATGACAGACGATTGAAATCCGGTGTTGCCGATTCACCCCCAAGGCGAATTTTTCCAAATCGAGTAGCAACCAGATAGAGGCAGAACAACACTAAAATATTAGCCGACCCCATAAAGAACCAGTCAAAGTTCACCAGACACCAGTTCTTTACCGCACTGAGATAGCTGTTTGCCAGTTCTGGAAACATAATTGTGCCGGCAACAAAAATAATAATTAGCAGTGCGCTAATACCAAAAACAGGGTTGTGGACATCCATTCCCAAAATTTCGACATTGTCCTGTCCCAGTTCATATTCAATGTCATAGTGGCTTGCGCTTGATGAATCCATAGGAATAGTGACCAAAAGTATTTAGAGGTTTAATTTTTAATGGGAATATAAAAGACCAATTAATTCTTATTTCGTTAGAGCAGAAAGCATAAAAACCACCCTAATTAGGCTTAATAAGCCCAGCATTACACTAAATAACCTAATCTGTAAGCCTTATTTTATTATTCTTTAAATCTATACGCAGTGTAACGTATACAGTTTTGTTAGAACACTAAAGTTTATTGTGCTAAGGTACGCCCCCTCTACTATCACAATAATAATCATAATCATTCATAAGGGGTTATCTTCATGCTTAAACGCACCGCGCTATTTAGCGCCATTGTTGCTGCATCGTCTGCTGCAAGTTTTTCTCACGCTGAAATCGAAGAAGTTTTAGTTACCGCCACCAAACGTAGTGCTAGCACTCAGGATATTGCTGTTGCTGTTTCTGCGATTACTTCAGAAAAGCTCGACCAGCTGGGTGTTTCTAACTTTGAAGACTACCTAATTCAATTGCCAGGCGTAACTGCCGGCGGTAGTGGTCCCGGACAGAACACTATCTATATTCGTGGTATAGCTTCAACTACCCCTAACCTGACCACTGCTGGTGTAGCCGGTCTAGCGCCAAACGTTGCTTTCTATCTGGACGAGCAGCCGCTCTCACAGCCTGGTCGTAACCTTGATGTCTATGCTGCCGACATGAACCGTGTTGAGGTCCTCTCTGGCCCACAGGGCACATTATTTGGCGCTAGCTCACAGGCTGGTACTGTTCGTCTGATTACCAACAAACCTGATCCTTCCGGCACCTATGGTCGCGTTAAGGTGGGTGCTGCAAAGACAGATCACGGCGAAACTAGCAACAATGTTGAAGCTATGTTCAATGCGCCTGTCAATGAAAGCGTAACAATCCGTGGTGTTGTCTATCACGATGATCAAGGCGGTTACATTGATAACGTACAGGGAACATTAACAGCACTTGAGAGTGCACGTTTCCGCGAAGCAGGCACTATGCGCTCAAATGGCGTTCCAGTTTCAGATCTGCGCGCAGGTTTCCAGACTCAGACTTATATTGATTCTATTCAAGGCCTGTCCTACCAGGAAAATAGAGTTCCACTGGATCCAACTGATCCTGACAGCTATGCATTGGTTGATTTTAAAGAAGCCAACAACAGCGATCTGGTCAAAAAAGATTTCAACGATGCCAAGTATGAAGGTTACAGACTGGCTGCACTGGTTGATCTCAACGAAGACTGGTCTTTGCTGCTAGGCCTTGGACATCAGGATCTGGATACCGATGGTGTATTCCAGGCTGATCCAACTCTTGGCACAGATAGCCCTTCTATTCAGCGTTATAGCCCAGAGAGCATGGAAGATTCGTTCGATAACGTTAACTGGAAGCTCGAGGGTCGTATTGGCGAGCTGGATGTAGTCTATGCCGGCGCTTATACCGAGCGTGAAACCAATCAGATGGTTGATTACACCGACTACCTATTTGTTGGCCAGTACCTACCTTACTATATCTGTGACACCACAGTGACCTATCCTGAGTACAACTATTACAACCCAGGTTATGCATCAAATATTCCTGCGGGCACCTGTTCTGCTCCAGATACTTATGTAACCAGCTACAGCCAAACTACCGTTAGCACTCATGAACTGCGTTTTACTACAGATCAGGATAAGTCGGTACGAGCCACTGGTGGCGCTTTCTACAGCGATCTGGAATTACAAGAGCGCGTTGATTTCCGCTACCCTGGCATGCTTGAGGCCAATTTCTGGAATTTATATGATGGCGCAGATTCACCGCTAAACAGTCCTTTTGACGATGGTTTCCTATCGCAGGAAGGCCCTTTCCCAAGAGATACCATCTTCAGAAATGATATTAAGCGCACCGACGAACAGGTTGGCGTGTTTGGTGAAGTGACCTTTGACTTGAATGATGAATTCTCATTTACCGCCGGTGCACGTTGGTACGACGTTCGTGTTGATATGGAAGGTGGCGCCAACTCTTCATTCGGTAACTTCTTCCAGGGTACAGATGTCGACGCTTTCGGTACTAATATCACCGACCTTTACGACGGCGATGGCAAGTTGACCTTTATTGGTGACAGTAAGCTGGCGACTCGAATTACATTTGAAGATGGCGTGACCTTTGATGAAGTTAAAGCGGCTTTAACCGAAGCTGATGGCTTTAGTGTTGGACGTGGCTCCGTAGCCAATGCACCTAACGCAATCAGTGATCTGGAAATCACCGGTATTCTTAACGCTCTCAAGGCACCAGATGAAGCCAAAACTAGCGGTACTATTGTTAAGGCAACATTGAACTGGACGCCAAGTGCCGACGTTCTGCTTTATGGTACTTACTCTGAAGGTTTCCGACCTGGACTGCTAAACCGTCCTGGTGGCGCGTCAAATGCTGACGGCTACACGGTTCCGTTCGAGCTAATGACTGACGAAGTAATCAACCTTGAATTTGGTTGGAAAACTGATCTTATGGACGGCCAGTTACGCTTTAATGGTAGTACCTTCTTTGCCGAGATCGAGAACCTGCAAACCACAATCTTCGATCCATCGATTGCCAACCTGTTCTTCTCAGATAACGCAGCAAATGCTGAAATCACTGGCTTGGAAGCAGACTTTATCTTTGCTCCAGATTCAATGATGGGCTTGACTGTTAGTGGTGGTGTATCGCTCCTCGATACTGAAATCACAGAAGTTCTAACGCCGACAGATGATGTTGTTAAAGGTGATTCACTGGCCTTTGCTCCAGAATTCCAGGCTAACCTTCAGGCACGTTACGAATGGTCTCTGGCATCTGGCTTTATCGCCCACGTAATGCCTCATATTGCCCACTCTGGCGAATCATACAGCGATATCATTAGAATGAATCGCGATGAGATTCAAAGCTGGACTATGGTAGGCCTGACTGCTGGTGTTACTGGTGAAAGCTGGGGTGCCGAACTGTTTATCGACAACCTGACCGATGAGCGCGCAGAACTTGCCCGCAACTTCGTCAATGATAGAGAGCGTGTTTCATACGCAAGACCCCGCACTGTGGGTATGCGTTTGACTTACAATTTCTAACTACTGTTGTTAAATGCTAGAATCGATATGCCCCTTTTTAGGGGCATATTTTTTGCCTAAGGAAAAGTATTTTGAACCAGCAAGATAAGACTCAGATTGAACAATTGATGCGCGACAAGCTCTTTGAAAAGGCGCTTGAAAATCTGACTGTGGCCATAGAAGCGCAACCTGAAGATATTGATGCGCTCTACTACAGCGCTGTCTGCCACAGGTACCTGAATCGATTAGACGAAGCGCTGCTGCAGTTAAAAGCGTTGCGAAAAATTGCTCCCAGTTTTGGCCGAGGCCTTCAGGAAGAGGGACATATCTATAACGCCAAGGGCAATTTAAAACAGGCACTGCATCTGTATACCCGTGCAACCCATGCCAACCCGTCACTACAGGGAAGCTGGCGCAGGCAGATAGAGATATTGCTAAAGCAGGGTCGAGAGGCCGAGGCGATTAGATTAAAGCCGCATTTAGAACGGGTTCTGCAAATGCCCCAGCCATTGATTGCAGCAATGGACTTTATCGCTCAGGGAAAACTGTCCAATGCAGAGGATCTGTGTCGGGATTTTTTAAAACAGCGCCCCCATCATGTTGAGGCGATGAGGCTATTGGCCGAAGTGGGTATGAAGTTAAATATACTCCATGATGCTGAGTTCTTATTGGAGAGCGCGCTTAAGCTGGAACCGGAAAATGACCTCTTGCGCGTTGACTATATTGAAGCCCTGCGCAAGCGTCAAAAGATTGAGACTGCCCATGGAGAGGTGCTGACCCTTCATAAAGCCAATCCGGACAATATTCATTTTGAATCACTGTATGCGGTTCTCTGCATGCAAATGGGCGACTATGACAAAGCATTAGAACTGTTTGACAGCATTCTTACCAAGATCCCCGGCGATCCGGTAACCCTGACATCCAAAGGTCATGCCCTAAAAACCTGCGGCAATACAGACGAGGCCATTGCCTCCTACAGAAATGCGACACAGAGCAGCTCTGCTTACGGAGAAGCCTGGCACTCTCTGGCCAACCTCAAAACCGTTAAATTTAGCGATGCGGATATTGGCAAGATGCTCGCTCAGCTTGAGAGCGATGACCTAAAGTTTATGGACCGGGTCTATATCAACTTTACTCTCGGCAAAGCCTTTGAAGACACCGAAAAATTTGATCAGGCCTTTGTCCACTACGCTGCCGGCAATAAAGCTAAAAAAGCCCAGAGTCGCTATTCTGCCGAACAGATGACTGAGGAATTTGAACAGCAAAAACAACTGTTTACCCCTCAGTTTGTCAGCGATAGAAAAGGTTCTGGACACAGCGCTCCCGACCCTATCTTTGTTGTAGGCCTGCCCCGCGCCGGTTCAACCCTACTAGAGCAGATACTGTCGTCCCATAGTCAGGTTGACGGCACCCTTGAATTGCCCAATGTGCTGACGCTGGTAAACGACCTGCGCAGAGGCGGCAATATGACTGGGGATAATTTATATCCGTCTATTCTCGAAACTCTGGATACAGAGAAATATCGTGACTTTGGCGAAGCCTATATTCGCGACACTCAGGTTCATCGTCAGAACGCACCATTCTTTATCGACAAAATGCCAAATAATTTCAGGCATATAGGCCTGATCAAACTGATGCTGCCTAACGCCAAGATTATTGATGCCCGCCGCCACCCGATGGGCTGTTGCTTTAGTGGTTTCAAGCAGCTATTCGCGGAAGGACAGGCCTTTAGTTATGACCTCAACGATGCCGGTCAATACTATCGAGATTATCAGTCTCTGATGGATACCTGGCAGACGATATTCCCCGACCAAATACTGCATGTGCAGTACGAAGATGTGGTCAATGACTTTGAAGCTCAGGTACGCCGCATTCTCGACTATTGCGGATTGCCCTTTGAAGAAGCCTGCTTAAGCTTCTACAAGACCGAGCGAGCGGTTCGTACGCCCTCCTCCGAGCAGGTGCGCCAACCCATATACCGAGGTGGTATCGATCAGTGGAAGAATTTTGAAGCTCACCTAGACCCTTTAAAAGAGAGTCTTGGGTCAGTACTGGACGACTACCCAGGCTAATCAAACAGACTTATCTCTATGGCTTTTAATATGGGCTCCAAATAGGTTTTGGAGCTCTATTAAAAACCTAAGCCCCAAAACAAACGTATCTAGAACATTCTCCAAGAAACAACAGACAAAAATCACACAACTGGATTTATTAATGAAAATTATCCGCTGGATATTAGGCCGAATTATTTTAGTTCTCGACGCAATTACCGCCCCCAAGGGAATTGTTAGAGATGCCGCCGCACAAAAAGAGATCGACGCAGTTACCGCAACCATGTCGATGTACCAATTTAAGACCTGCCCTTTTTGTGTAAAAGTGCGCAGAGAGTTTAAACGCCACTCACTCAATATTGAGCTGCGCGATGCCAAGGACGATGCAGAGATCAAAGCTGAGTTGGTTCGAGAAGGCGGACGCCACAAGGTCCCCTGCCTGAGAATCGAAAAGCCCGACAATTCAGTGGAGTGGCTTTACGAATCCAACGATATTATTGCCTACCTGAAAAACCAGTTTAATCTGGTTTAGTGCCCAGGTCGCAAGTCGACCATTTTGACGACTAATTACCAGCACTTGAATCCGCTGAGCGCTGGTAATTGATCTTCTTGCGATTAACCGCCTATTTGGGGATGCTCCATCGCACAGGCTGTTGTAGAATCCCCTTTTAACATCTGAATTGGACGTCACAATGGGCAGAGCCTACCAAAACCGTAAAGATTCCATGGCTAAAACATCCGATGCCAAAGCAAGGGTGTACAGCAAATATGGTCGTGAAATTTATGTTGTCGCCAAAGCTGGCGGTCTCGATCCCACAGGCAATCTTGCACTTCGCAGCCTTATTGATCGCGCAAAGAAAGATCAGGTGCCAACCCATGTTATCGACAAGGCCATCGAAAAAGCCAAGGGCGGTGCTGGTGAGAACTTCGAACTGGCTCGCTATGAAGGTTATGGCCCCGGTAACTGCATGGTGATTATCGAGTGTTTAACCGACAATCCAAACCGTACCTTTGGTGATGTTCGCCTGTGCTTTACCAAGACCAAAACCAAGATCGGCACTCAGGGCGCAGTCAGCCATATGTTCGATCATTTAACCATTCTCAGGTTTGGCGGGCAGGACGAAGAGACAGTTCTGGATACCCTGCTAATGAGCGATGTCGATGTTATTGATATTGAAAATGAAGACGGCATGCTGACCGTTTTTGCACCTCATACCGAGTCATTTAAAGCCAAAAATGCTCTTAGCGAAGCCTTTGGTGAGATTGATTACGAAGTCGATGAAGTGCAGTTTATTGCCCAGAATACAGCGCCACTGAGCAGTGAAGATGACAAGCTAATGTTTGAGCGGTTTATGGATATGCTCAATGATCTCGACGATGTGCAGAATATCTATCACAGCGTAGAGGCAGAGTAATATTAGCTTTTAAATTTAAAACAGGTAAGGAAGGCTGAATAGGATGTCATATAAGTATCATATTCAGCCTCCACACTTTTTACATTTTCCATACTAACCCCAAAAGCGACCTTTAAAGGAATAAGACAGATGTCAAAGCAAGAAAAAGTATTTGTTGTTGTCGACCCCACTGCCAGTGAACATATCGCCCTACAGCGTGCGATTATCACCGCAAGATTCCGAACTCCATCACCTATATTTTATGTTTTTGTCGGTGTAGACAGCGAGAGTGTCGATACTCGCGCAAGCAATGATGCGCTATTTAAAAACAGTGAATGGTTCGAAGATGAAATTCATGCCCCACTCAAAAAAGAAGGACTGGATTACAAAATTGAAATTTCCTGGTCCAGTGAGTGGCAGCGTTCAATTCTAAAGTCGGCAAATAGCTTTGGAGCTGATCTTATTCTGCTGCCGATCCTTAAGAAAAAGAAAAATGCCCTGCGCTTCACCTTTAGTGAATCAAAGTGGAAGGTTCTAAAGAAGGCCACCTGCCCGGTTATTCTGGTGCGCCCCGGCGCCGCAGAACAGCGCAAGACAATACTCGCTGCCGTTAACTTTCAGGCCATTGGCGAAAAACAAAAACTGCTTAATGCCAATATTCTCGCTCACGGAAAATGGCTCGCCGAGAACTATGGTGCAGATCTGCATGTAGTCAATGCCTATATAGATTCCATGCACTACCCGGATCGCGGCAATCTAGCCAAAGAAGCGGGCTTGCCTTCAAATAATATTCATGTGGTCAAAGGCTATACCGATGAGACTGTTGCAGAGACGGCCAAGAAACTTAATGCCGACCTAGTTGTTATGGGTACTTTAGGCCAAACCGGACTAATTAAAACACGCCGCGGCAATACAGCTGAGCGGGTTATCTCTGCTCTGGATGTTGATGTGGTAGTGGTCAATACTGAGTATGAAAGCTAAAGAACCCAAGCTATCTTAGAGCGCAAATAAAAAAGGAGAGACCACAGTCTCTCCTTTTTTTATGCTCGAATTTAAATTCGCACAAAAAGCCAAAACACTGCTGACGCAATTATTAACCCACACAAAAGACCCACAAAAAAACTGACGCGGCAACGTATTTTATGGGGCAGATAAACTGATCGTCCGCGTGCCTCAAACTGCCGTTCAAGATGGCTAATTTCCTCTTCGGCCCAGGGTTCAAGCTCTTCTAGAACAGCTCGAGTTTTATCGTCATCCGTTTTTTCAGACATCCATCAATGCAAATTCTGTTAGCGCTTTCGCAGACTGTTCCTGCGCGCATCCAATATGAATACCCACAACTGACTCAGAAATCTCAAGCCGGTCAGCGATGTTGGTGCTAGACATACCCTTGTAGTGATGTAAAAGAAATATATAGCGGGTCTTTTCAGGTAACTGCGAAATCCGCTCTTTTAAAGACTCCTGCCTAAGCTCATCAAGCAGCACCTTATAAGCTGAGCTATCCTGCGCTGAAAGACTCCGAGATTCTTCATCGCAGCCATAATACTGGCTATCCATTTTACGCTTACGCAGTACATTGAGAGCCAGCCTAACCGCCATACTAAACAGGTAATGACGGAGGTCTCCAATATCCTGATTGTGTTTAATACGAATAAGTTTGAGATAGGCATCCTGAGCTAATGCCTCTGCGCCCTCTTCATCACCAAGTTTGCGAATCAATAGTTGGCGCAACTCATCCGAGGTATCCTGATAGAGCTGCGTTATCTCAGTATTAGTGATACCAGCTCCAGCTTCTGTCATTTCCACAATAAGCCTCTCTAGCTCTAGATTTTCTAGACTTGTATCTTCTAGATTAAAGGTTTGGTTTTGCTGTTTATGTTTCACCTTGCCTCCTGCATATCCATTTTCTAACGCACATCCTGTGGTTAGTTATTGCTCCGAGAAATCCTATTCTGGCCAACCGAATTGCCGTAATTTCTAAATACAACAAGCCGGTATACTTAATAAGACTCCAAAACTTCATCTAACCCCACCTTGAGTAATATTTTTTTTCACTTTTGACTTCCCATTAGTGCCCACCACCTCGTTTAAAATCAGATATCTAGATCAATACCCATAAGTAAAATTTGGTCTACCATAAATTTATGCCATCCACAGAAACGCCTCATAAAACACCTACTGGCAATCAATCTCGCCAACTTAAACGTGCATTAAACCTGCCGCTGATCACCCTTTATGGTCTAGGCACAACTATTGGTGGAGGCATCTATGTATTAGTCGGCAAGGTAGCCGAACGCGCCGGAATGATGGCACCGATCTCATTTGTAGCTGCAGCCCTGCTCTCAGCATTTACGGCGCTTACCTTTGCCGAGTTATCAAGCCGATTCCCAAAAAGTGCCGGTGAAGCGGTATATGTACAGGAAGCGTTTAACTACAAACAGTTGGCGGTTTTTGTTGGCATTCTAGTGATTCTCAATGGCTGTGTTTCCGCAGCCGCGCTGGCAAATGGCTTTGTTGGCTATCTGCAGACTTTTATCGCCATCTCTGATGGGACGGCAATTATCCTAATCAGTATTGCTCTGGGACTTCTAGCGGCCTGGGGGATAGGCCAGTCGGTTAGCGCCGCAGCTATCATTACAATTATCGAAATTGCCGGACTGTTACTTATAATCTGGGTGGCTCGCGATGAATTCTCAACCCTACCCACACGCAGTCACGAACTAATGCCCAGTCTGGATGGCGCTATTTGGCTGGGAATATTAAGCGGTTCGTTTTTGGCTTTTTATGCCTTTATTGGCTTTGAGGATATGGTTAATGTTGCAGAAGAGATAAAGGATGTTGAGAGGACCTTGCCGCGGGCAATTATTATCACTCTAGTGCTGACCACATTAATTTATTTTTTTGTCGCACTGGTAGCAGTCTTGAGTATTCCACCACTGGAGCTAGGCCAGGCAAAAGCCCCACTCAGCCATATCTACCAAATTAAATCCGGTTACGACCCAGCGATTATTAGCCTTATCGGCATCTTTGCGATTCTTAATGGCGGTTTAATTCAGATGATTATGGCCTCGCGGGTTTTATACGGTATGAGTCGTCAATCCCTCGCTCCCAAAGCGCTTCGCTTTATGGGCGATATTAGTCCGCGAACTCAGACACCCGTTAAAGCCACCGCCTGCGTAGTTGTGTTGGTTTGCCTGCTGGCACTGAGTTTTGCAATTGAAAGTCTGGCCGAAACCACATCCTTGATGATTTTAGTTATTGCGACATTGGTCAATGGGGCTCTGGTGCGTCTAAAGCTGTCAGCAAAGGACCAAGACAAGGCTGAAGTAACCGGCATTACCGTGCCGCTTTGGGTTCCAGTATGTGGTTTGGTGGTAAGTCTTAGCTTTGCACTAATGATCGCCGTTAGCTTAATAAATAGCTAATTAAGCAGAGCGCAAACTACCAATTATCACGCAGTGATCGCAATGCGATAAATACCTGCTTATCGGTCGCTGACAGACAATCAAGTCGCTCCCGTATATCTGGGCTTGAGAGTCGAAAAAAGCTGTTAAACAGCCGCTCATCGCCAATGCGAGTAGTGATTGGCGCAACTACCGGATCAGATTCAATAGCCCGCTGCAGCCAAGCTTGAGCATTTAAATTATCCGGCTCCAAACTGAGGGTAAAACGCAGATTATTTTCCAGATATTCATGGCCAGGATAGACAACTACATCATCCGCCAGGCTGTGAAACTGTTTAGAGACAGTTTGATAAAGCACTTCGGCATCACCACTGCGGCAGTGGCCAACACCGGCATTAAACAATGTATCGCCGGTAAATACGGCTTTGACTTGAGACTTGTCGAGCACCAAAAAGCAGAGATGGGCAAAGGTATGGCCTGGGGTGTCCAGCACTTGCAGTTCTATACCGCTATCGAGGGTTATTTTCTCACCTGCTACCAGAGTGCGGCTTAGGCCGGGGATTTTGCCCTGACCATTTGTATGGGCCCAGACTTCACAACCGTGTTGGGCAACTAAAGCTGGATTTCCCTGGATATGGTCCCAGTGTTCGTGGGTGTTAATAATTGCCTTAAGGGTAAGCTGGTTGTCTCCGAGGAGTTTGTTGACCACCATTTCATCCCAGGGATCTATGGCAATGGCAGTGCCATCCGCCAACTCTATAAGATAGGTAAAATTGCGCAATTCACTGGCGGTGTAGACTTGGTGGATTTTCATTATTAGTCCGGGCGGAGAGGTTTTTTTGATTGTCTTGGGACAATAGCGACTTGGGGTTGGTAATACCAGTGGAATGTTAGTTGGGGATTGGTGGGCCGTGATGGATTGATAGATAGTAGCTTTAGGCTACTATCTACCCCTACGGGGCAGCCTGAAGGCTGTCCAAATCGTCTTGGAAGACGATTAGTGATTCAAATAGCAGCTTTAGGCTGCTATCTACTCCTGCGGGGCCCCTTTGGCGTCCAAACTCGGCTGTAAGCCTAGTTTGTCGAACGGTGGTTCTTTCCAGACGAACCCATCAGACAAATAAAAAAGCCACCCTATGGAAGGTAGATTGTGCTGATTGGAAGTATGGGATGGATTGATAGATAGCAGCTTTAGGCTGCTATCTACCCCTGCGGGGCGCCTTTGGTGTCCAAACTCGGCTGTAAGCCTAGTTTGTCGAACGGTGGTTCTTTCCAGACGAACCCATCAGACAAATAAAAAAGCCACCCATAGGGTGGCTTTTTTATTTGTTTGGTGGGCCGTGATGGATTCGAACCATCGACCAATTGGTTAAAAGCCAACTGCTCTACCGCTGAGCTAACGGCCCTCAGAAGAGGTGCGTATCATACTGACCGGAAACTAAAATTCAAGCGTTATTTTGATATCTGGTAGGGT
>JAQWGK010000070.1 GCA_029238255.1 Porticoccaceae bacterium
ATATTATTCAGTTTATTGTTAAAAAACTTAAATATCGACGACTTATGTGCTTTAACCGGAATTAGAATATGGAGATTTTATGAAAAAAATAATTTTACCAATATTACTTTTGGTGTCCTTTAATTCGTTTGCTTTTGAATGGCATGGTTTTAAGTCTGGCATGACTGGCGATGAAGTAAAAGAACTCACTTCTGCAAAATATGCAAGTTCATGTGATTGGAAATGTAAAAAAGCATATTTTGAAAAAAGGGGAACAGATTCACCTCCATCTCTATGGGATATGAGTTTTAGTTTTACATCTGAATCAAAGCTATGGCGAATTCAAATGAATTACTTAGAATCAGGTGGATCTCACGCAGTAGCCCAAACTAGAATTTTGCAAGAACTATTTCCAGACGCAGAGCTACAAAAACGATCTGAATCTACTTCGTATGGCTCCACTGACTACGTTGTAGCAATGTTGATAGATAATGATTTATTCGTAGAGGATGTCGAGAGAATTTATAACAATACTAAAGATAAATATTAATCTTCTTACATTTATAGCTGTTTTTGCTGCAAGCCACCTTTATTCTGAAGACTTATCGTCTTTCAGGTGCTTTGAATTAGAAGGAGCAAAAATAATTGCTGAAGATGGGACTTTAGTTACACGGTGTGAAACTACCGGCGAGTTTTTAAACGGTTTTGGTTGTTTTGTCGGGTGAAGGCAAAGGTTCTACCTTCACACTTGTTTCACACTTTTTAAAAAATCAATATAATCAATGATTTACAGTCAGGATGTCATTGAGTGGGAATAATTTTTCAATTGTAAGTCATTGATCTAATTGGGTTAATGACTTGCATATATAAAGATAAGTCAATACGAAACATTGAGGAAAGTCGCTGCCCCTGAACAGTGCGGATCCCTTAATGGCCTGCTGTATATTGATAAATCGGAGAAATAATCCATATGAGATCTGCACAAGTCGAACTCCCCTCAAATAAGAAATTTGGATTTTTCTTCACAGTGGTTTTTGCAATTGCCACTGGATATTTTTACTTAAATGGCACGCTGACATGGGTGTATGTTTTTGCCGCAACTGCATTAATATTTCTTCTTATCACCATCGTTAAAGCCGACGCCCTGCTGCCTCTGAATAAGCTTTGGATGCAGTTCGGACTGTTGCTAAGTAAGATTGTTAGCCCCATTGTGTTTGGAATAATATTCTTTGGACTGTTTACCCCAATTGCCATTCTGATGAGATTGTGGGGGCGCGATGAGCTGCGTTTGAAATTTAAACGCAAAACCAGTCATTGGATTTCACGCAGTGAACCCATTCAAGCAGATTCCTTTAAGCAGCAATTCTAAAATAGGCAAATACAATGGACTTTTTAAAAGAACTTTGGACTTTCCTGCGGATACGTAAAAAGCTATGGCTTGCACCTATCATCATCGTAATGGTGATATTAGGTGGGCTTTTAATACTTGCTCAAGGCTCAGTTGTAGCGCCTTTTATCTACACAGTGTTTTAGGAGCGAGCGTATTTATATCTTAGGCATTTCCGCCTTTTTTCATGACAGTGCCGCTTGCTTGCTAAAAGATGGTGACCTGGTTGCAGCAGCGCAGGAAGAACGGTTTACTCGAAAGAAGCATGATGCCGGATTCCCTTGCCATGCTATTCAGTATTGCTTGAAAGAAGCAAATATAACGGCAAGCCAAATTGATAAGGTTGTCTTTTATGAAAAGCCGTTCGTAAAATTTGAACGCTTACTTGAAACCTATCTGGCATTTGCCCCAAAAGGCTTCACAAGTTTTGCCAAAGCAATGCCGGTATGGATCAAAGATAAACTTTTCCAAAAGTCCGCACTGATCAAAGAGCTTGAAGCAACTCTTGCTAAAGATATCAACTGGCGAGAGCGCCTACTGTTCTCGGAACACCACTTATCACATGCCGCCAGTGCGTTTTACCCCTCTCCGTTTGAGAGCGCTGCAGTACTTACCTTGGATGGTGTTGGCGAGTGGACAACGACATCTCTCGCGGTGGGAAATGGACGGGACTTACAAGTCATTAAGGAAATTCATTTCCCTCACTCCTTAGGACTCCTTTACTCCGCTTTTACCTATTACACAGGATTTAAAGTTAACTCTGGCGAGTATAAAGTTATGGGGTTAGCGCCTTACGGTGAGCCACGTTTCGCTGACCTGATACGGGAGAAATTAATTACTGTAGCCGATGATGGTAGCTTCCAATTGGATATGAGCTACTTTGATTATGCGACTGGCTTAACGATGACCAATAAGAAGTTTGATGCACTATTTGGAGGTCCGCCACGCCGTTCGGAGACAGAGATAACACAGCGTGAAATGGACTTGGCTGCCTCTGTTCAAAAAGTGACTGAAGATATCGTTATTAAAATAGCAAAAGGGATTGCCAAAGAAACTGGCGAAAAGAACCTCTGTCTGGCAGGTGGTGTAGCACTTAATTGCGTCGCAAATGGAATTCTTTTGCGGGAAAAAGTCTTTGATAATATTTGGATTCAACCAGCTGCTGGCGATGCTGGTGGCGCTCTAGGCGCGGCTATGGCTACCTGGTACTTACATCACAAGAAAGAGCCTGTTGTATCTACAGAACGCGACGGGATGAAGGGAGCCTATCTTGGGCCAGAGTTCACCGATAGTGAAATAGAAGCTGAATTAAAAGCCTGTGGTGCTGTTTATAAAAAGCTTTCTGAAGAGGATCTGATCGATAAGGTTGCTGCAGCCATAGCAGATCAAAAGGCTGTGGGTTGGATGCAGGGGCGAATGGAGTTTGGTCCAAGGGCACTGGGTGGAAGAAGTATTATCGCTGATCCTCGTTCGCCTATGATGCAAAGGCAGCTTAATCTTAAAGTAAAGTACCGAGAAAGCTTCCGTCCCTTTGCGCCCAGTGTTCTTCGCGAAGATGTAAACCAGTGGTTTGAACATGATACAGATAGCCCCTACATGCTGCTGGTAGCTGCTGTTCAAAATAACAAGCGCCGCAAAATAACAGCACAAGAAAAAGCTTTATTGGGTATAGATAAACTCAATGTGCCTCGCTCATCCGTTCCAGCGATTACACATGTTGACTACTCTGCACGTATTCAGACCGTCCATACAGACACAAACCCTCGTTATCATGCTCTGATATCAAAGTTTAAAGAGCAGACGGGTTGTCCGCTGGTTGTGAATACCTCATTCAACGTGCGTGGCGAACCCATTGTGTGCACAGCCACAGATGCATTTAAGTGCTTTATGGGTACCGAGTTAGATGTATTAGCTGTTGGCGATTTCTTGCTGCTTAAAGAAGCGCAAGATAAGGCTCTAAAAGACAGTTATGAGGAACATTATGAGTTGGATTAAGACTGCTCTTTTAATCTCTTTGGTAACCGCTTTTCTATTTGAAATTAGCAGTTTTGTCGCTACAAAACTGGAGCTTTTTCTGGTTAATAAAACACCTTCTCTGTACGATTTTGGACCAAGCGCAGATGATATTGTCTACGGAAGAACAGAGCGAGAAGCCTGGGGGGCTTGGCATGCTACAAGTTCTTCATACAGGCACTCAAGGTCTTGTTTCGATGTGCTTATGTCTTTCAATGAGATAGGTGCCCGTGATAATAGTTTTGTTAATTTACCCGATGAATCAATAGTTCTGTTGGGAGACTCCTTTGCTGAAGGGTTTGGTGTATCAGAAAGTGAGACATCACAGTATCTCATTGAAAATGAACTAGGCGTGCCAGTTCTAAACTTTGGTGCTGGAGGAAGTTTTGGTCCATTGCAGGAACTGTTGATCTACAAGCACTATCTGAGCATTCCGCATCAGGGTTTAATTATCTATGTCCTGCCTGCTAATGATTTTACTGACAATGACTCAGCTGTATGGAGCGATTTAGATCAAATGCGTTACCGCCCCTATTTCAGTCAAGAGGGTGACCCGTTAACGCCTTATTACTTTCCAACGGCAACACCACGAGATACGTTTATCAGTTATGACATTGGCACAGATAAGAAATTTGTAAAAGACTATTTCTGGTCAGTGAATGCGCTGCGAACGGCTTTGATGCTAGTGCGCGGCGATGCAACTATAGAAGTGGCAACAGATGATAATACACTGACGCAGAGTTATTTTTACGATGCTAATCCATTACAGCAAAGTAATTTGATAGCTGCTTATGAAGCTATACTAGATCTGGCAAATAACAGAGAAGTGCTGTTTGTCATTATTCCCGGGCAGGATGATATCGCAAGATGGGAAAATGAAATTGAGCAAAATAGTTACAAGCAGCAAGCATGGTATGAAGGTTTTATGGCATTTCAGGAAAGATCTCAGCAGCGAGTATCAACACTGAATTTAATCGACCATCTCCCCGAGGACACTGATGAATTATTCCTCACTTGCGATGGGCACTGGAATCCAAATGGTAATCAGTGGGCATCCGATATAATACTGCGCCATATCCAGAATAATCGCCTATTCAGCTCATTTATTGAGAGATAATAATTAAGGTTACATAAGGAAATCACTATGTTTTTAGACGCTTTAAGGCTTAATAGCTTTTCGGTTACTGCTGTTGTTTTATTAAGCAGTTTGTCTGCATCATGCTTGGATAAAGCGCCTAATCATGTAACCAGTGAGCTGCAATCAATCGCTAATGCCAATGCAGCCTATTGTCCGGTCGGGTCGGAAGAGGTAAAGCTGGATCTGGCAAATATAGCCCTGACCCGCGAAGAAAATATTCCGCTTATGTATCAGGGCTATAACAATCTTGAAGGCCCTGTCTGGCATGAGGGTGCGCTGTATTACTCCAATATGGGTACTCATCAGCCAGATGAAAATGGCTTTGAGTTGAGCAACCAAACCACGATCTGGCGCTGGGTTGTGGGTGAACAGCCACAGCTGTGGATGGACGATACAGTTGCAGGTACCAATGGTTTGGCTGTTGATAGTAAAGGTAATCTGATTGGAGCGCGTCAACTGGACGGCTCTCTGTCCACTATTGATTGGCAGACTAAACAGGTCACACCAATAGTCAGTTCCTACCAGGATAAACGCTTTAACTCGCCCAATGACTTAACCATTAGTCATGATGATACGATTTATTTTACTGATCCCAACTGGAATACACCGTCAAATATTAACCCGGAGACAGTTCAGGGTGGCGGATGGCCGGGTTCAATGGAGCCGGGTCAGCGTATTTACCGAGTGACTGCCGATGGCACTGCCAATGCCACTGCTGTTACCGAACTTGTTCCGGAACTGCGTGATAAGCCTAACGGCATTATCTTGTCCCTTGATCAGCAGCAGATTATTGTGGGTGGTTTACGGGGGCTTTGGGCTTTTGATCTAAACGCTGGTGAGGTATCCAATCCACAGAAATTACTCGACTCGCCAATTGATGGTCTGGGTAAGGATTGCAGTGGCAATATCTATATCACTACGACTCGAGAGTTACCCGCAAGAACCGACGGGCAGGTCGTGGTTGTGTTAGATAAAAGCTATCGAGAGGTTGGGGCGCTCAATGTGGAGGGTATCCATATTGTTACCAATGTCGCTTTTGGTGGTGATCAGGGTAAGACCTTATTTGTCACTGGTTTAACTGCGCCGATGGACGGTGACAAGCTTCGCCTCTGTGGTGATGCCCCCTGTCTGGCAGCGGGTATTTATACCGCTAAGTTGAATGTGCAGGGTTTTCCGTATTAGATTTATGCCAGTATTTTTCCCCGAGTCAAAGCTAGCTCTAACAGCCTAAGTGGAAATATTCCGCCTAGGTTGGAAGAGATGTTAGGCTAGATAAAAATAATAATCTCTAGGGGAAAAGTATGTCAGAGCAGACTTCAAAGCAGATCAGATCCATGGTCACCAGCGATGGGAATATAGAAATCTCTATCGCCACTGTGGAAATTCCAACACCTTCAGAAAACGAAGTTTTAGTCAAAATAGAAGCCTCTCCCATTAATCCCTCAGACCTAGGTCTTCTGGTTAGCTTTGCCGCTGACTTTGATAGTCTCAGCGTTACCGGTAGCGGCGATGCTACTGTGGCGAAAATGAAGATAAATCCTGCGCTGATGGGTGCTCTAAAGGGCAGGGTGGGTCAATCGATGCCGATTGGTAATGAAGGCGCCGGGGTCGTTGTAGATACGGGCGCCAATGCCAAAGGGCTGATAGGCAAGACGGTGGGTGTTGCTGGGGGTGCTATGTATTCTCAATACAGATGCCTTCCGGCTACTAGCTGTTTGGTTATGAATGAGGGTACCAGCTCTGCTGAAGCAGCCTCTTCGTTTGTGAATCCACTAACTGCGCTGGCCTTTGTTGAAACCATGAAAATGGAAAATCACAGTGCCTTACTCAATACAGCCGCCGCTTCAAATCTGGGTCAGATGCTGGTTAAAATTTGTCGCGACGACTCGATTCCCCTGGTTAATATTGTAAGAAAATCTGAGCAGGTCGAAGTGCTTAAGAATCTCGGTGCGGAGTATATTTGCAACACCAGTGAGCCGACCTTTATGCAAGATTTAGTGGCTGCACTGGTTGCCACTGGCGCCACCATAGGTTTTGATGCCACAGGTGGCGGTAATGAAGGCAAGCTGCCTGGGCAGATTCTGGCGGCAATGGAAGTTGCGGCCAACAAAGCTGCGACTGAGTACTCTGTGTATGGCTCAGAGACCTATAAGCAGGTGTATATCTATGGTGGGCTAGATCGGACGCCGACGGTTTTAAATCGATCATTTGGTATGCAGTGGGGTCTGGGAGGCTGGCTGTTAATGCCGATGATTGGTCGAATTGGCATGGAGAAATTTATGCAGATGCGCCAGCGTGTGGCCAGTGAGATTAAAACTACTTTCGCCAGTCATTACACTCAAGAGATTTCCTTCGAGGAAATGCTGCAGCCGGAAATTCTTAAACGCTATGCGAAACAAGTCACGGGTGAAAAGTACTTAGTGAACCCGCAAAAATAAGAGCTAGGGTGAAAAGTCAGTAAAGAAAAAGGGGTGCCAATTGGCACCCCTTTTTTTGTATCTATAAGGCCAGCATTTTCACACTGGCCTTATCTTCCAATTAACTCGTTATGAGTTGCTTAGAAGTTGTAGCTGTACTTGGCATACCAGAAAGCACCACTGAATCCCATTGGAGCGAATTCACTAAAGGTGTTACCAGCGCCGGCAGCTGCGTCGTGCAGCTCATCACCAGCTTCGTCAAATACGTTGTTACCGCCGATCATTACTGAAGAACTTTCGTTCAGATCGTAAGACAGTTCAACATCAACTACGTACTCGCCTGGGTATACCAGATCCTGGTTTGAATCGTACCAGTCACCGTAGTAAGAAACTCGACCCAGTACGCGCCAGCCGTCCATCATATGGTTAGCAGATACGTTGTAACGAGTGTCTGGTGACATTTCTTCGATCGATCTTTCGCGAGCATCATCAATGTATTCGCCGCGTGAAGTGATCTCAGTGTTGGTTTTGTTATAAGCCAGGTTCCAAGCAGTCGTGCCGTTCATACCTTCTGTCGTAGTAGAAAGAACGATGTCGTAACCGCTAGTCTCTGTATCAAAGTCATTGGTGAAGAATCTGAACTTGGCAATATCATCTGCACCAGAAACACCAGTATTAGCAAGAGTAGTAATTTCCTCTGCTGTTAAGGTGAAGTCTTTAGATAGAGTCAAACGATCAGTTACGTCAATGCTGAAGTAATCAACAGTGAAGTCAACTTCGCCGAAGCTTCCGTAGAAACCAAGAGTGAAGTTTTCTGACTCTTCAGGCTGAAGTGCAGTAGCACCTTTAAACGCCGCAACAGGGTTAGTTGCTGGAATCACGCCTTTGTTTACCAGAACACCATTATCGATCAGTGTTGAGATATTTGAAGCGTTGATCTGACCTGAAGTCGGTGCTTTAAAGCCCGTGCTTACAGTGGCGCGAACACCAAGGTTCTCGTCGAGGCTGTAGTTGGCGCCCAACTTGTAGTTAGTGGTGTTACCGAAGCCATCGAAGTCTTCGAAACGAACCGCACCAGCTAACAACAGGTCATCACTCATATCCCATTCAGCGTCAAGATAAACGGCGCTGTTTGAGCGGTCGAATGAGCCAGAGATATCTGGAGAGAATCCCGGGAAACCATTGGTTGATGTGCTGAAGCCCTGAACACCGAGGCCGCCATCAATATAGGATTCAGTTTGACCGGCACCAATAGTGAACTCTTCAGTACGATGCTCAGCACCAAATGCCAGATTTACTGTTTCGCTAACCGCGTAAGTAAAGTCAGCATTAAAGTTCACATCAGTCTGACGGTACAGGCCTGGATCAAAGTTGCGTGGAGTATCTGCACCCAAGCTGGCGTTAACAGTGTTGTTAATAAAGAAGTCGCCTTCGTTTTCGCCCTGATAAGCACTTACATCCCAAGTCATACCATTTTCCAGTTCACCTTTTAAGCCAAGTAGGAAGGCTGTATCAGTGACGGTGCCACCGAAGCGAGGTGTAAAGCCACCGGGAATAGTTTCGTTGAAGTTAAAGCAGTTATCGTCAGCCTTAAGGCCGGCGATTGCCGCTGTCAGTGCTGCGCTTGTTGGGTCGTCTGAGGGAACTTCGTACTGGCTACAGTCTGCGCCATTTGATGCGCCTACTAATAGCTGGTTAAAGTCATCATCTTCATCATCGGGCGTTCCATTATCGTTAGTACTGGCATAAACACCGCCGCGATTTGTAGGGTTACGGAAGTAGAAGCCACCATCAACATCTTTAGTTGTGTAGTTGGCGTAACCATAGAGCTCAACATCGTCATTGATCTGGTTGCCGAAGTTAACGAATAATTTAATATCGTCGTCAATAATCGGACGACCCCACTTCTGGGCGGGATCTTCTACAGGGAAGCCTGCAGCGATCAAACCAGCAGCGTCATTTCGTTGAGTTGAACGAATAGTTTCATCAGATGAACCAACTTCTAATGTAACGTTGGCAAAGCCGTTAGCGCCAAGCTCCATACCCATATTACCGGCGAAATAAGCCATCTGGCCATCACCTGCAGAGTATTCGCCGACACGTACTTCAGCAGTACCGCCTTCGCTTGCATCTTTAAGCTTGAAGTTGATTACACCAGCGAGGGCATCAGAACCATACTGTGCTGCTGCACCGTCACGCAAAACCTCAACACTCTTAAGTGCCATACCTGGAATAGTAGAAACGTCAGCACCGTGAGCACCGTCTGAGATACCACCAGCTGACCAGATAATTACGTTTGATCTGTGGCGACGCTTGTTGTTTACAAGAATCAGAGAGTGATCAGGAGCCATGCCGCGAAGCTGGAACGGACGTACCAGAGTTGCTGCATCACTAATTGGCTGATCATTAACAGAGAACGAAGGTACTGAGTTACGCAGTAAATTAGCAACGTCCATATCACCCTGGTTAGTCATTTCAGCGCTAGTGATAACGTCAACCGCTGCTACTGTATCTGTGGTTGAACGTGCTTTGGCGCGAGTACCGGTAGTAACAACTTCTTCTACCATGCCTTCATCAGCGGCGATAGCCATTGTAGGAAGCATAGTGCTTCCAGCAATAACAGCTGCTGCAATCGTATTTAATTTCCATAAGGTTTTAGTGTTCATAGATCTCCCCCGAGATAGTGTTCATAGAAGGAACGATGCTTTAATTTTTAAGTTTTATAAATGCATCGCTGGTGAGCCATAGTTGGCGCACCTACAGTTAAACGAATGGGAGTCTTATTCCCTCAGTTAATTAGCAATAAAAAAATGAATATTTTTTATGCGGGGGCGATGGTAGTTTTGGAGGGTTTGTTGGGGATTTCACGAACCAGTTTTGGCACCAGAAAGCCGGGCAGAATAGCCTGTAGATCGGCGTAGATTTTCCTGGCCCGCTGTTCATCAATATCGAAGTGGCTGGCACCGGCCACCGGGTCAAACAGATGCAGGTAATAGGGCATTACATCGCAGTCAAAAAGCTTTTCACTAAGCTCGGCCAGACAGTCTGCACTGTCGTTGATGCCGCGCAGTAATACGCTCTGATTTAAGACTTTAATACCGCTGTCCTGCAGTCGTCTAATGCTCTCAATAACTTCATGGTCTATTTCATTGGCATGGTTAATATGCAGCACTACTATGGGTTTCAGCCTTGTTGCAGTGGCCCAAGCGAGAAAGGCCGGGTCGATCCGTGAGGGAATAACCACTGGCAGGCGAGTGTGAATACGCAGCCGTTTAATATGCTTAATAGCGGCGATCTTTTCGGTTAGCCAGCCGAGAAAATGGTCGTTGGCCGCCAGCGGATCGCCACCGCTATAAATAACTTCGTTAATCTGTTTGTCGCTGCGTATATAGTCTAAAGCGCTCTGCCACTGGTCTTTGCTCTGACGATTTTCCTGATAGGGGAAGTGGCGACGAAAGCAGTAGCGACAGTTGATAGCGCAGGCGGGGCTGACCACTAAAAGAAGTCGGTTGGCATATTTATGTACAATGCCCGCAATTGGATTGTGGGTTGCTTCATCGAGAGGATCTTTGCTGTAACCCTCGACCTCGGATAGCTCTGCTTTAACGGGCAGTACCTGTAAGAGCAGGGGATCGCTGGGATTATTGGCCTGCATTCGACTAATAAATGGCCGCGGCACTCGCAATGCAAACTCTGATACTGCCTGCTGACTGGTACTGAGTTGCGCTGCATTAAGATTTAAACTGCCGAGTAATTCATCAATAGTGGTTACCGATTGGCTAAGTTCCAGCTTCCAGTCGGGAGTAATACTGATGGGTTGTGGTGAATTTGGCATGGGGCAGTTTTTACAAGCTTTGTGGCTGATTGATTGGCACGGAGTTTACGCTATTCCCGATTGGGGTGGATAGTTTGTTGTTTAAAATATGGCCTGCTTATAATTGAGCGGGTCGAGAGTACAGGTGATCATGTGAGTGCTGATATTGAATTTATGCGCCGAGCCATTTCCCTCGCTGAGCAGGCTGCCAGCGTTGGTGAGGTGCCGGTGGGCGCGTTGGTGGTTAAGGACGGTCAGGTGATTGGTGAGGGCTTTAATCAGCCGATTACCAGCTGTGACCCAACTGGCCATGCGGAAATTATTGCCCTGCGCAATGCCTCCGCCGCTCTGCAAAACTACCGCCTTAGCGGCTGTGATCTCTATGTGACTATCGAGCCCTGCACCATGTGTGTTGGCGCTATGATCCATGCGCGAATCAATCGCATTGTGTTTGGTGCGCCGGAGCCGCGAGCGGGCGCTCTTGAGAGTCAGTTGCGACTGATGGATGAAAATCACTACAACCATTCTATTGCATGGCAGGGGGGTGTTTTAGCGGAGGAGTGCGGCGAGATTATCAGTGGTTTCTTTCGCCGTAAGCGAGCTAAAAGTTAGCGCTTACTGTCAATAAAAGTATTATTATCTATAGAGATGATGGCCCAGAGCCTTCCCAGTCACTATTTTTTGATGCCTCGCTGGCGCTGTCTGTGCTGTTCTCGTTTTCACGCTGAATAGAGAGTGAGTTGAGTTGCAGATAACGTGTGTAGTACTGAATATTATCAACATAGGTGACTGGCTCGCTGCCGCGGGCAAAACCGTATTTTAATGTTGAGTAATACTGTTTGTTGCTCAGCAGTGGCAGATGTTCGCGCACATCAATCCACAGGTCCGGATTTTTACCGCTGCGCTGAGTGAGTATTCGCGCATCTTCCAAATGTCCCAGTCCGACATTGTAAGCGGCCAGACTCATCAGGGTGCGATCCGGCTCAACAATTCGCTTGGGCAGTCGCCCCTTGAGCTTGGCCAGATAGGCAGCTCCTCCCTGCAAGCTCTGCAGCGGGTCGAGACGGTTCTTTATTTTCATTTCTCGGGCGGTGCTTAGAGTTAGCATCATCAGCCCGCGCACGCCGGTTGGGGAGCGCGCTTTGGGGTTCCAGTGAGACTCCTGATAGGCAACGGCCGCTAGCAGATGCCAGTCAAAACCATGCTGTTCAGCTGTTTCTTGAAATAGCGCCTGATATTCAGGCAGCCGCTTGGCGACTAGCTCGCCGAGCCGCTGTGAATCGGCCACCGAGAAATCTTCGGTATGCGCCAGCAGTTCATCTTTTAGTGCATCCAGTTTGCCGCTAGCGCTGTAGTCCTGCAAAAACCGATTCGCCGCTTTCAGCAGAGTGCCATCCCCATGTTTGGGGAAAGCCCAGGCAATTGGTTGGTTATCCGAGATATCCAGAGCCCGTCGTACCTGCGGGTATATGTGTCGGCTGACCAGATAGGCCAGTGAGTCAACCACGGTGTAAGTGATCTCTCGGTCGTGAACCATACGCAGTAGTTCACTCATTTCAGCGCGATCATCTTCCTGCCAAACCAGATTGGGGTAGTCTTTGGTCCAGTAATGGAGTCGCTCGCTGTGAGAGGAACCTTTGATAACCATCAGCTTGCCATTGAGGTTATTCAGTGAGCGCGGTCTTGAGCTGCCGCGTCGGTAAACCAGATGCTGGGTAACTTCCATATAGGGGTCGGAAAACTGTATCCAGCGATCGCGATCTTTGGTGCGGGTAACATTGGCAGCGGCAAAGCTGCCCTCTGGGCCGCCCACCGACAATAGCATTGAGCGCAGAGTCGGTTTGGATTTCATGACCAGTTCGACACCGAGGCTATCGGCAAAGGCTTTGGCGAGCAGATATTCAAACCCATTTTTGCCTCGGCCATCTTCAAAATAGGTGGTCGGGCCGTCGATAGTCAGTACGTGAAGTTCGCCATTGGCCTGAATTTTTTCCAGATCACTGATCCGCGCGGCGCTGGTAACATAGAGCAGAAATACGCTAGCCGACAGGATTAGAAGCCCGCGGTTACGGATCCGTCTCGCTCTGTGTGAAAGTCCTCTCATAGAATTTTTAGGCCGCCAGTTACGATTTATTGTAGATAATTACTGTTATGTTTTACCGACTAAAAATAATTGTACATGGTTTGCTAAATTCTATCTGCCAACGAGCCATTTTTCCGCTAGAATGTCGTGCTTTCTCAATCAGATGAATTATGAGCACTCCATCTATGATGATCCTCAGTGGCGCACCTTCCCTGTCCGCGTTTAGACGTAAAAAATTACTTTCCACTCTGCAAAAATCAGTGCCATCGCTGGTCTCTGTGTATGCGGAGTATGTTCACTTTGCCGAACTCACTGAGAGCCTTGGCGATAGCGCTGCAGAAACGCTCAAGGCGCTGCTTACCTATGGGCCGCGGGAAGAAAAGACATCGACCAAAGGTCAGTTGATTCTGGTTGTGCCGCGTCCCGGCACAATTTCACCCTGGTCGAGTAAGGCAACAGATATTGCTCATAACTGCGGTTTAAACGAGGTGGTTAGAGTTGAGCGCGGAACGGCCTACTATGTTCATGCTGAAGAGTCCCTTAGCGAAAAGCAGTTAGCGACGCTGGCAGCGGATCTGCACGACCGTATGGTTGAGTCGGTGCTCGATGATTTAAATAAAGCGGATGTGCTGTTTAGTCATCAGCAGCCAGCCCCGGTAACCAGTGTGGATACTTTAGGTGGCGGAGTTGATGCTCTTAAAACGGCCAATATCGAGCTGGGCTTGGCACTGGCCGATGATGAGATCGGCTATCTGGTCGATAGCTTTAACGAACTAAAGCGCAATCCAACCGATGTTGAGCTGATGATGTTTGCTCAGGCCAACTCGGAGCACTGTCGACATAAGATATTTAATGCCAGCTGGACTCTGGATGGCGAAGATCAGGAGCACTCCCTGTTCGGCATGATTCGCAATACCTATAAGGTCAATGGCGAAAATGTGCTCTCCGCTTATTCGGATAATGCCGCCGTTGTGGTGGGCACCGAGGGCGGACGTTTCTTCCCCGATCCGGCGACCAAGCTCTATGGCTACAACCAAGAGCCTGTGCATCTGTTAATGAAGGTTGAGACCCATAACCACCCAACGGCTATCTCTCCCTATTCGGGTGCTGGCACCGGTTCCGGTGGCGAGATTCGCGATGAGGGTGCGGTGGGGCGTGGTTCCAAGCCTAAAGTGGGTCTGGTGGGCTTTAGTGTTTCCAACCTAAATATCCCCAACTACCGTCAGTCATGGGAAGAGGACTACGGCAAGCCAGAGCGAATTGTTTCGGCGCTGGATATTATGCTCGAGGGCCCAATTGGTGGCGCGGCCTTTAACAATGAATTTGGTCGCCCCAATATCTGTGGTTACCTGCGTACTTTCGAAGTGGATTTTGACGGTCAGCGTCGCGGCTATCACAAGCCGATTATGATTGCTGGTGGTTATGGAAATATCCGTGAAGACCATGTTGATAAGCCCGAGTTTGAACCCGGTGCTCAGTTGGTGGTTTTAGGTGGCCCGGCAATGTTGATCGGTCTCGGTGGTGGTGCCGCTTCGTCGATGGCGACCGGTTCCAGTTCAGCGGATTTGGACTTTGCTTCAGTGCAGCGTCAAAACCCTGAAATTGAACGCCGCTGTCAGGAAGTGATTGATCAGTGCTGGCAGCAGGGTGATGAAAACCCGATTGCCTTTATCCACGATGTGGGTGCTGGCGGTCTCTCCAATGCGCTGCCAGAGTTGGTTAAAGATGGCGGTACTGGCGGACATTTCCAGTTGCGCAAAGTGCCCAATGATGAGCCCGGTATGGCACCGGTTGAGATCTGGTGTAACGAAGCTCAGGAGCGCTATGTGTTGGCAGTATTGCCCCGCGACCTGACCCGTTTTCTGGAAATCTGTCACCGCGAACGCTGCCCAGTAGCGGTGGTCGGTGAGGCAGTAGCAGATAAAAGCATTACGGTTAGCGATAGCCATTTTGATAATGATCCGGTGGACCTGCCAATGTCTGTGCTATTTGGCAAGCCGCCAAAAATGCACCGTGTTGCCGAGACGGTGGACGTAAATACTAGCCCATTTTCTACCGCTGATTTAAATATTGATGATGCTGTGTTTCAGGTACTGCGCCATCCCACGGTAGCGAGCAAGAACTTCCTTATTACCATCGGTGATCGAACTGTTGGCGGTATGGTTGCCCGCGATCAGATGGTTGGTCCCTGGCAGGTTCCAGTGGCTGACTGCGCCGTAACTACTGTTACCTATGACAGCACTGCGGGTGAAGCCATGGCTATGGGTGAGCGCACGCCGCTGGCGCTGATTAATGCTCCCGCTTCCGGACGTATGGCCATTGGTGAGTCAATTACCAATATCGCCGCCGCGCGAATTGGCGATATTAAAGATATTAAATTGTCCGCTAACTGGATGAGCCCTGCGGGCCATCCGGGCGAAGATGAGAAACTCTACCGCACCGTTGAGGCGGTGGGTATGGAGCTCTGTCCGGCGCTGGGAATCACTATTCCGGTGGGCAAGGACTCGATGTCGATGCGCACCACCTGGAATGACCGTGGTGAAGATAAGGCGGTGACTTCGCCTATGTCATTAATTATTACTGCGTTCTCGCCAGTGCTGGATGTGCGCAAAACTCTGACCCCACAGCTGCGCACCGACTGCGGTGAGACTCAGCTATTGCTGTTGGATTTGGGTGCCGGTGCCAACCGAATGGGTGGCTCGATTCTGGCTCAGGTCAACAATGAAATGGGCGATACAGCGCCGGATCTGGAAAACCCTGCACTGCTTAAAGGTTTCTTTGAGGTAATGCAGGCTTCGATCGAACAGGACGATATTCTCGCTTACCACGACCGCTCTGATGGCGGCCTGTTGGCGACGCTGGCGGAGATGTCTTTTGCCGGTCATGTGGGTGTCTCTGTGGATATTCAGACCCTTGGTGATGACCCGATTGCCGCGTTGTTTAATGAGGAGTTGGGTGCAGTGATTCAGGTAACTGCGGATCGCGCCAATAGTATTGCTGAACGGTTTAGCGATGCGGGGGTGGATGTGCACCTGCTCGGCGGCTTAAATGATCGTCAGGAACTGGAAATTGTTAAAAAGAAAAAGTCACTGTTCGCCCGTTCACGAATAGATTTGCAGCGCACCTGGGGTGAGACGTCTTACCGTATGGCCGCACTGCGTGATAATGCTGACTGTGCCTGGGAGGAGTTTAATACTCTGCGCACAGAGGATCCGGGTCTCTCGGCTAAGCTGACTTACAACCCAGAACAAGATATTGCTGCGCCCTATATCAATAGTGGCGTGCGTCCTGCGGTGGCGATTCTCCGCGAGCAGGGTGTTAACAGTCATCTGGAGATGGCTGCGGCCTTTAATCGCGCTGGCTTTGATTCGGTGGATGTTCATATGAGCGATCTGCTGGCCGGTCGCCGCACTCTGGCTGATTTCTCTGGTGTGATTGCCTGTGGTGGTTTCTCATACGGTGACGTGTTGGGCGCCGGTGAGGGTTGGGCTAAAACTGTGCTGTTTAATGAGCAGATTCGCGATCAGTTCCAGACTTTCTTCCACCGCTCGGACAGCTTTAGTCTGGGTGTTTGCAACGGCTGTCAGATGTTGAGTAATCTGAAAACATTGATTCCCGGTGCTGAGCTTTGGCCGCGCTTTGTGCGCAATCTTTCCGAGCAGTTTGAGGCGCGTTTCTCACTGGTTCGAGTGGAGGAGTCACCGTCTATTTTCTTGCAGGGCATGGCGGGCTCGCATATGCCGATTGCGATTTCTCACGGTGAGGGTCGCGCGGAGTTTTCATCCCAGAAGGCGATGGATAGATTGCTTGAGAGTAATCAAATTGCCATGCGCTTTTTGAATAATCATGGTGCGGTTGCCGGGACTTATCCGGCTAACCCCAATGGTTCGCCGGATGGTATTACGGGTGTTTCCAGTGCCGATGGTCGTGCTACATTGATGATGCCGCACCCGGAGCGGGTTTACCGTACGGTGCAGAATTCCTGGCATCCGGATGATTGGGGCGAAGACGGTGCCTGGATGCGTATATTTAGAAATGCGCGTAAGTTTGTTGACTAACTGATAACAATTGAGGAGCGGGTCTATGTCAAAGTTACCTAATGAGGTGGAGTTGGTTAAGAAGGCACTTCAAATCGGCGCTGTTTATGCTCAGAAGCGTGCCTATGGTGTGATTGAGGAACAGGATTCGGTTAAGTTGAAGGTTGAGTTTATCTATAAGGTATTGGTGGAGGATAAGCTGATTCAGCCTTTGGCGAAGAAGGATATCAGTGACCCTAATATGCGTCATAAATTGGCGCTGTGGATCTCTCGTCAGCTTCCGGCAGGTCATTCTTTGCTGTCTGAAGCTAAGTAATCACTTCTTATGTTAAGCCCGCCAAGTCTGGTGGGCTTATTTATTCCATCTTTTTATTCCGACTCCCCACCTTATTCTGTCATCCCGGCTTTCCGCCTTATTCTGTCCTCCCGACTCTCCGATTTATCCTGTCATCCCGACAGAGCGTAGCGACGAGGGATCTCCTTGCCGGTTACTCCTTTGTTCGGGTTGGTTGGGGGAGGCATGCCTACAATCCTTATCCCTTCAAGACACGCCGTGAATACATCCCTGTAGTCTCGAGACCAGCATCCATGCTGGTCACGGTCATGAAGGGATAAGGATTGCAGGCAAGCTCGAATATCGAGCGTAATTCAGGTGTTTTTTGGGTGTACTCCGATAGTTCTGATAGTCCCTTTGGATTGCCTTGAGATCAGTCAGGGCCCGCTTATGGGTTTGAAATTTTCAGGTTGAGCGAGCGCTTGTCTGAGCGCAGCGAGTTGCGGGAGCGCTGAAAATTTTAAACCCATGGGACCGATCTCAAGGTAATCCAAAGGGGCTATTTCGCACCAAGCAAATACTTGCATCAACGGTTTGCAATAGAGAAGGGCGCCGAAAAATTAAGCTGTTCTAAAACCCATAAGAACCCCCTCAACTGTGCTATCCTAGCCGCGAGTTGACTAGACAGTCGCTGTGTTGATTTCTCAATTAATCGCTTGCGTTTAAAAGGGTGTAACGCAGAGGAAAGTCCGGGCTCCAAAGGGTAGAGTGCCAGGTAACACCTGGGGGGCGAAAGCCTACGGCCAGTGCAGCAGAGAGAAGACCGCCGATGGTTCGTTCGCGAACACAGGTAAGGGTGAAAGGGTGCGGTAAGAGCGCACCGCGCTACTGGTAACAGTAGTGGCAAGGTAAACCCCACTCGGAGCAAGACCAAATAGGTTTCCATATGGCGCGACCCGCGTTGGGAACGGGTAGGTTGCTTGAGGCAAATGGCGACGTTTGTCCCAGATGAATGACTGTCCACGACAGAACCCGGCTTATCGGTCAGCTCACCTAATTTTTTTATCTTATCTGCTCAGATGAGATATTCCATTTCGGAATAATAAATCCGGAATTTAGCTTAAATTATTCTTAAAACCTCGCAAAGCTAGAAGTTACATTAACTTCTAGCCTTACGTTTATGTTTTATATTGCTAATTATTTAGCACCCTCAGCAACACAGAGTAGAAACTCAGTATATTGTCGGAACTTACTGATTTTGCTCACTTTTTTAGTCTTTATCGATGCTTGACTTTGATACCGCCTGCCAATAGTGTACACATATGGGTAATTGTGGCAAAAAGTGGCGAATTTAGGCCAAGATAATTATAAAAAGGGTGCAAAGTGTTTAAAGGTAGTGATCCCATCAATATGGATACTAAGGGTCGGATGGCAATTCCGACCCGCTAC
The DNA here is from genome assembly GCA_029238255.1 of Porticoccaceae bacterium. Classification (GTDB taxonomy): domain Bacteria; phylum Pseudomonadota; class Gammaproteobacteria; order Pseudomonadales; family Porticoccaceae; genus HTCC2207. Next base: position 18,592 of record JAQWGK010000070.1, read on the forward strand.
CGCGCCCTGCTCGATGAAATATGCCGTGGTGATCTGGTTATAACTATCGATATGAAGTCTACCTGCCTAACGCTCTCACCGCTCCCCGAATGGAAAAAGTTTGAAGAAAAAGTTGCCGCTCTGCCAGCAATGGATGATCTGGGTGAAATGCTCAGCCGTTTTGTTGTTGGTCAGGCCAAAGATCTTCAGGTTGATGGCAGCGGACGAATCCTTATTCCACCAGAACTGCGCGGCTATGCGCAGCTTGAGAAAAAACTGGTTCTGGTGGGGCGTACACAGCGCTTGGAAATCTGGTCAGAAGAGAACTGGAACGCCGAGCGTGAAAAATCTCAGGAAACTTATCGGAGCATGCTTCTCGATCGCGAGAACATGTCGGATGCTTTAAAGAATCTCTCTTGGTAGGGGACCTGTAGTGGAAAACATTGAAAAGCCAGAGCACACAACAGTTTTATTGCATGAGGCTGTCGACGCTCTGGTAATTGATCCAGATGGTTTTTATGTCGATGGCACTTTTGGGCGCGGCGGGCACACCGCTGAGCTGCTTTCAAAGCTATCGGATAAGGGTCGAGTTCTGGCCATCGACAAAGACCCTCAGGCAATCGAAGCCGGTCGTGAGCGGTTTGCCGATGATAAGAGATTGACGATCGTGCATGGCTCGTTTGCGGATATGGGCGATTGGTTGAAAGGCAGGGAGATAACTGGTGTGCTGGTTGATCTCGGCGTCTCCTCTCCGCAGCTCGATCAGGCTGAGCGCGGGTTTAGTTTTATGCGTGATGGACCACTGGATATGAGAATGGATACCAGCTCCGGATTATCGGCAGCAGAGTGGATCGCCAGCGCCGCTGAAGCGGATATTGCGCAGGTGATTAAAGAGTATGGCGAAGAGCGCTTTGCCCGTCGTATGGCCGCCGCGGTAGTGCGCGAGCGAGCTGTGGCGCCGATTACCAGAACTGTGCAGTTAGCGAAGATTTTGGCGGACGCTCACCCGGCGTGGGAGCGTGGCAAGCACCCGGCTACCAAAGCATTTCAGGCGATTCGTATCTTTATTAATCGCGAGCTGGATGATCTGAGTTCGCTGCTCGGTCAGGTTATAGATTTATTGCAGGTGGGTGGCCGACTGGTAGTGATCAGTTTCCACTCGCTGGAAGATCGCAAGGTAAAGCGTTTTATTCGCGATCAGGAGCGCGGCATTAAGTTGCCAAAAAATTTGCCGATCCCGGATGTGGATCGTGGCGTGCGCTTAAAGAAAGTTGGCAAGGCGGTAAAGCCGCAGGGCTCTGAAGTAGATGGCAATGTTCGCTCGCGCAGCGCGGTAATGCGTATCGCAGAGCGTGTGGCATGAGCGGCTCGCTGCGTATAGGCGTGCTTTGGTTGTTAGTGCTTAGCAGTGCCTTGGCGGTGGCCTTTGTCAGCCATGTTTGCAGACAAAAGTATGATCAGTTGACTTCTCTAGAGCGGGAGAAGAATCAGCTACAGGTGGCTTACGGTAAATTTTTACTTGAGCAGAGCGCCTGGGGATCACTACAGCGGGTAGAAACTAAGGCTAAGGACAGTCTGAATATGCACGGTCCTCAGCCCCAGGAAATAATGATGGTGAAGCAATAACAGTGGCCAAGAAAACGGTAAAACATGTTATTCCGCGCTGGCGTTACTATTTGGTAATGTTGTTCCTGGGTTTACTGCCGGTGACGGTTGCTGTCAAAATTGCTCAGCTACAAATCATGCCTAGCGAAGAGCAGGGCCGTGATTTTCTTCAGCACCAGGGTGATGCCCGTTCAATTCGCAAAGAAATTATTCCTGCCCATCGCGGTTTAATCACTGATAGAAATGGCGAGCCGCTGGCTATTAGTACGCCGGTGACCACGTTAATTGCCAATCCTCAGGAAATCCAGAAGAGTGCCAGTGCGGCAGATATAGAAAGGCTCGCCAATGGGCTGGATATTTCAGTTTCGCAATTGAAGAGTCGCTTAAACCGTTACCGCAATAAATCATTTATGTATCTGGAACGCCAGTTGCCGACTCCGGAAGCGGATCGGGTTTTAGATCTTAGAGTGCCCGGCGTTTCTGGTCGACAGGAATATAAGCGCTTCTATCCGGCGGGCGAAGTAACTGCACAACTGGTTGGGTTTACTGATATCAATGATGATGGTCAGGAGGGCATGGAGCTTGCCTATAACGCCTTTCTAACCGGTGAGTCGGGCTCTAAAAAAGTGGTTAAGGATCTTGCCGGTCGTGTGATTAAGGATATTGCATTGATTAAACCGGCCAGCCCGGGGAACAGTTTAAAGCTGAGTATTGACCTGCGTGTTCAGTATGCCGCCTATCGCGCCCTAAAGGCCTCGGTGCAAAAGCATCAGGCAAAATCCGGGTCGGTCATAGTGCTTGATGTAGAGACCGGTGAGGTCTTGGCGATGGCAAATCAGCCTTCGTTCAACCCCAACGACCGCAGTAGGTTAAAGCCGGAATGGATTCGAAATCGCGCGGTAACAGATGTTATTGAGCCGGGCTCCACTGTTAAGCCCTTTACTATTCTGGCGGCACTTGAGAGCGGTAAGTTCGAGCCGGAAAGCGAAATTGATACTAGCCCCGGTTATTTAAGGGTTGATTACAAGACCTTTAACGACCCAAAAGATTACGGCGTTATGGATCTAACCGGCATTCTGAAAAAGTCGAGTCAGGTCGGAACCACAAAGTTGGCGCTGGCGCTGGATGCTGATTCAACTCGCGAGTTGTTTGAGCGGGTTGGTTTTGGTGAGGGAATTGGCAGCGGTTTTCCATCGGAGACCGCAGGCAACCTGCCCGCCCATCGGCGATGGGATAAGGTCACTCAGGCGACATTTGCCTTCGGTTACGGGTTGAGTGTATCGCCACTGCAATTGGCTAGAGCATACGCAATCTTGGCTAATGACGGCCTGCGCAATGAAGTCAGTATGACCGCCATCGACAATTACACCAGCGATAGCGTCCGAGTGATTGATGAGAATTTGGTGGCAACGGTTAGGCATATGTTGCAGACCGCTGCAGGTGATCAGGGAACCGGTAAGCGCGCCATGATTGATGGCTATTCGGTGGGCGGCAAGACCGGCACTGCGAGAAAATTAAAAAATGGGGGCGGCTATGATGAAAATCGCCATATGTCATTTTTTGCCGGCCTTTCTCCAATCAATAATCCCCGTCTGGTAACGGTCGTGGTTATTGATGAGCCCAATGAAGATAAATATGCCGGTGGTCTGGTGGCGGCGCCGGTATTTTCTGAAGTGACCGGCAATGCTCTGCGTCTACTGCAGGTCACGCCGGATAATATGGATGTGGATCGCAATCTCGCCAGTGTAAAAGCAATGATGGCGAAGCGAGGGAATCCATGATGGCTCTATCCCATTCGTCCGCAATCACGCTTGTCGATCTTCTTAAAGATCTTATGGATACCAGTGACTGCCCGGCAATCAGTGTTACTGGTGTGGCGCTTGATAGTCGGCTGGTTGTATCTGGGGATGTGTTTATCGCGGTAAAAGGTACCCAGACCGATGGCTCGCAATATATGACTCAGGCTGTAGAGAAAGGTGCTGTCGCTGTTTTGTTAGAGCAGGGTGTGAGCTACTCCGACTGCGCTGTACCTGTGATTGCGGTGCCAGATTTAAGTGAGTATGTTTCAGATATTGCCGGCGTGTTTTATGGTCAGCCTTCACAGCAGATGCCGGTTACTGCTATTACCGGCACCAATGGCAAGACGACCTGTTCGCAGTTGCTGGCGCAGCTGTTTGATCTGCTTGGTGAGCCTGCCGGGTTTATTGGGACTCTTGGTTACGGGATAAGTGGTTACGGGCCTAGTGGTTCCGAGCTAAACGACTCTGAACCAAATGCTACAGATACAGGCCTAACAACCCCGGATGCAGTTTCTGTTCAGCGCATTCTCGCCGAGCTTCAGGATGCAGGGGCCAAAAGAATTGCTATGGAAGTCTCTTCCCATAGTCTGGTTCAGCGCCGAGTGGCAGGGCTGCAGGTAGATACCGCAGTGTTTACCAATCTAACCCGCGATCATCTCGATTATCACGGTGATTTAAACAGCTATGCCGCTGCCAAAGCGCGACTGTTTGCTATGGCCGGTCTTAAAAATGCAGTGATCAATCTCGACGACAATGTTGGCCGCCTGATTCTGGCAAATATAGATCCGCTGGTTAATGGCATCAGCTACAGCGTTGAGAATCACAGTGCGGATATCCACTGTGACCAAATTTCAATTAGCGCTTCAGGGATAGTTGCAGAGGTGGTTACGCCCTGGGGAAGAGGCCAGTTAAAGTCCTCGCTGTTGGGCAAATTTAATCTCGCCAATCTATTGGCTGTGATTGGTGCTGCAGGTGTGCAGGGCTTTGCGCTGAATAAAATTCTTCAGGCAGCCGCTTCCTTAACCGCCGTTAGCGGACGTATGGAACTGGTTGATGCCAGTGCCCGTCCAGCGGTCGTTATTGATTATGCGCACACGCCGGATGCACTGGAAAAAGCATTGCTGGCACTGCGCAATCACTGTCAGGGCAAACTCTGGGTGGTGTTTGGCTGTGGTGGCGATCGCGATATTGGCAAGCGCGCCGAGATGGGCAAAGTTGCCGATCATCGGGCAGATAAAATTGTGGTGACCAGCGATAACCCTCGCGGGGAGTCACCGGAAAAAATTATTGATCAGGTTCTTCTGGGCATCAAGCGTGATGTATCTGTAGTTGTGGATCGCAGGGATGCAATCCGCACTGCAATAAAAGATGCTCAGTCCAATGATGTGGTTTTAATTGCTGGCAAAGGCCATGAGGATTATCAAATTCTCGGCGCTCAGCGACTGCCATTTAGCGATCAGGCCGAAGCTAGACTTGCCCTGCGCTCTCGTGAAGGGGGTGAGCAATGATCAGTAGCCTGCGCCTTACCGATGCCGCGGTTCGCTTTGGTGGCACATTGTTAAACCCGGACTGTGAATTTGATTCTGTATCCATTGATAGCCGCAGCACTGAGCATGGCGACCTATTTGTCGCGCTGGTTGGCGAGCGTCTGGATGCACATAACTATCTCTATCAGGTCAGCGACAAAGCTAGCGGCTTAGTGGTTTCACAGCCCGATAAGCAGCTGCCATTAGCCCAGTGGGTGGTTGAAGATACCACTGTAGCTCTGGGGCAGTTGGCTCAACTTCAGCGCGAGCAGCTAACCGGTACTGTTGTTGCCATAACCGGCAGCACTGGCAAAACCTCGGTCAAAGAATTAATAGCCTCAATTCTCGGACGACTCGGTTCAGTGCACGCAACCAAAGGTAATTTCAACAACCATATTGGTGTGCCATTAACCCTGCTGTCGGTGGACAGTGATGTCGACTTTGCGGTGATTGAAATGGGTGCCAGTGCCGGTGGTGAAATCGGCTACCTGTGCTCGATTGCCCAGCCACATATAGCCCTGATCAACAATGTTCAGATGGCGCATATAGAAGGTTTTGGCAGTATCGAAGGGGTGGCTGCAGCCAAAGGTGAAATTTACAGCGGACTGCAAGAGTCTGGAATTGCCGTTCTGAATATTGACCAGTCCTGGGCTGATCAGTGGCTTGAATTGATTGGCAATAAGGACTGTCTGACCTTTTCTCTGGATAATCCAGCCGCCGATATCAGCGCCGCAGAGATCGTGGTTCTGGATAACGGCTGTTGTCACTTTACCTTGAAAACCAAAGTAGGTGATAAGCCGGTTACTCTGGCCATTCCCGGTCGTCATTCGGTTAGCAATGCTCTGGCTGCAGCAGCCTGCGCGGTTGCCGCCGGAGCCAATCTCGAACAGATCGTCGCCGGACTTGAATCGGCAGCATCCCCTGACCGTCGACTGCAGATTAAAGCTCTGCCCGGTGGTGGATCGGTAATCGATGACAGCTATAACGCCAGCCCCTCTTCAGTACGTGCCGCTATTGATGTGCTAGCCAGTAACACTGGCCGTCGAATTATGGTGCTGGGAGATATGGCTGAATTGGGTGCCGATGCAGAAGATCACCATCAGCAGGTAGGCGAGTATGCGCTGCAAGCCGGTATCGATGCGCTGTTTACGCTGGGTAATTTGAGTGCCCATGCCAGTGGGGCATTTGGCGGCAAGCATTTTGAAAAATTAGATTTATTAACTCAGGTACTCACTGATGAGTTGCTTGGGGCAGAAGATAAAGGCAGCGACCTGACTATTTTGGTCAAGGGCTCGCGCAGTTCTCAAATGGATTTGGTAGTGGATATATTATTGGCGGAGAAATCCTAATGTTGTTATGGCTTGCTGATTATTTAAGTCAATTCTATAGCCCGTTCTCGGTAGTTAAATACCTGACGTTGCGTGGCATTTTTGCAGTGATTACTGCACTGTCTATCTGTTGGATTTTTGGTCCAAGAATGATTCGTCTTCTTAATGATTTACAGATGGGGCAGGCGATACGCAGCGATGGCCCCCAGAGTCACCTGAGTAAAGCGGGCACCCCAACTATGGGTGGCGCACTGATATTACTGGCGATATTTATCAGTACCTTGCTCTGGGCAAATCTTGAGAATGTCTATGTTTGGGTGGTGCTCGGGGTAACCTTTAGCTTTGGTCTTATTGGCTGGGTCGATGATTACCGCAAGGTGGTTCACAAAAATCCGCGGGGTCTTCCGGCGCGCTGGAAGTATTTCTGGCAGTCCCTCTGTGGCCTTGCCGCGGCAGTGTTTTTGTTTGCCAATGCCGCATCCCCTGCCGAACTCGAATTGATTGTGCCGTTCTTTAAGAATGTCGCCCTCAATCTCGGGCCCTTTTATATCCTCTTTACCTACTTCGTTATTGTAGGTACCAGTAACGCGGTAAATCTTACCGATGGCCTCGACGGTCTGGCGATTTTGCCAACTGTACTGGTGGGCGGTGCGCTAGGTCTTATGGCCTATCTAACCGGTAACTATCAGTTTGCCTCTTACCTGCATATTCCCTATATCAGCGGTGCCGGTGAACTGCTTATTTTCACCGCTGCGCTCTGTGGCGCCGGTCTTGGATTTCTGTGGTTTAACACCTATCCCGCAATGGTCTTTATGGGCGATGTGGGCTCGTTGGCACTGGGTGCAGCGCTGGGCGTGATCGCAGTCATTATCCGTCAGGAAATAGTGCTGGCTGTTATGGGCGGTGTATTTGTAATTGAGACTGTATCAGTGATTTTGCAGGTTGCTTCTTTCAAGCTGACCGGCAAGCGTATTTTTCGTATGGCGCCACTGCATCACCACTATGAACTAAAAGGTTGGCCCGAGCCGCGAGTGATTGTGCGCTTTTGGATTATTACCGTGGTGCTGGTTCTGGTTGGACTAGCCACATTAAAACTTAGATAAACAGTTCTAATAAAGAGCTTAGATAAATAAGAAAGTAGAGAATTGAATAAGATGATGACAGATTTAATCGCAACTAACCGCAATACAGCTATCGTTGGCATGGGTGCCACCGGTCTGTCTGCGGCGCGGTTTTTATCGTCTATCGGAAAGTCTTTTGTCTTTGCTGACAGCCGCAGCGAACCGCCGCGCCTGTCAGAAGTACGCGAACAGTACCCGGATGTCTCGCTGATGCTCGGACCATTTGCCGAAGACCTATTGTTGGGTTTTGATCGAGTTGTGGTTAGTCCCGGGGTCTCGCTGCAGGAACCGGCACTGATCGCCGCCCGTGAGCGTGGGGTTAAGCTGATCGGTGATGTCGAGCTATTCCTTGAGCAGGCTACTGCACCGGTGATTGTGATTACCGGCTCCAATGGCAAGAGCACAGTAACCACCTTGCTTGGCAAAATGGCTGAGGCCTGTGGCCTCAGTGTTGGGGTTGGCGGCAATCTGGGCACGCCAATGCTCGACCTACTCGATCAGCGTCACCAACTTTACGTTATCGAACTGTCGAGCTTCCAGCTTGAACTGGTGACTGATACTCAGGGTGCAATTGCCGGGCTGCTGAATATTAGCCCTGATCATATGGATCGCTATGCGGGACTCCAGCAGTACCACGCAGCAAAACATCGAATTTTCCTCGGTGCCAGCACGGTAATTAATAACCGTCAGGACCCGCTGACCAATCCGCTGCTATCAACCAGTGTTAAGCAGAGTAGTTTTGGATTGAATAAACCTGATCTGGGCAGCTTTGGCCTAATTGATGATCAGGGCCAGCAATGGTTAGCCTGTGGTTTGCAGCAGCTGATGCCGGTCTCGGATGTGGCTATTAAAGGCACGCACAATATCGCCAATGCACTGGCAGCGCTTGCGCTGGGACAGGCGGCAGGTCTAGAAATGTCGGCGATGCTGGAAACCTTGAAAACTTATCAGGGTTTGCCTCATCGCTGTGAATATGTCGCCACCATCGACAATGTGATGTATATCGATGACTCAAAGGGCACCAATGTTGGCGCTACAGTTGCCGCATTAAATGGCTTTGGTGATAGCGCTGCAGCCAAGCTGATTTTAATTGCCGGCGGTCAGGGCAAAGAGCAGGATTTCAGCAAGCTGCAAAAGCCGGTTAAGCAGTTTGTAAAACTGGCTGCATTGTTCGGTGAAGATGCCGCGCAGATTGCCGGTGCACTGGAAGGCAGTACTCAGGTTGAGCAGTTTGATTCTCTGCAAGAGGCAGTTGCAAAAGCCCATGCCAGTGCCGAGTCGGGAGATATTGTGTTGCTCTCACCGGCCTGTGCCAGCTTTGATATGTTTTCCGGTTTTGAACAGCGCGGTCGCTGTTTTCAGGATGCGGTCAAGGCGGTGGCAGCATGAATTTAACTATGCCATTTAATTACTCCGCTATTACGCGACCCTCCTGGCATATAGATATACCTCTTTTGATCGCGGTACTGGCGCTGTTATCTATAGGTCTGGTAATGGTGGCCTCGGCGTCCTTTAGCTATGCCGAGCACAACTACAACAATGAGTTCTATTTTGTTAAACGCCATCTGATCTATTTGATTGTTGCTGGCTGCGCCATGGCTTTTGCCTTTTTAATGCCGCCGACAGCCTGGTCTGAATACAGTCGACTGTGGATGCTACTGGCGGTATTTTTGCTGCTGTTGGTGTTGGTGCCCGGTATTGGCCGCGAAGTTAATGGCAGTCGCCGTTGGTTGTCGCTGGGCGGTATGACCCTGCAGGTTTCCGAGTTAGCCAAAGTGGCTACGGTGGTTTTTCTGGCCAGCTATTTTGATAAGCGCCGCGAGAATTTCGGTGATGACTGGCGCGATTGGGCCAAGCCGATGATTGTTCTGGCTGTTCCTTTAGTGCTGCTGCTGTTAGAGCCTGATTTTGGTTCAACGGTTGTTCTGGCCGCCACCTTTATGGTGATGTTGTTTTTGACCGGCACAAAATTCTGGCACTACTTTATGATTATGCTGGTCGGCGTAGCGCTGATTTATTTTGTTGCCGAAGCCGCTCCCTACCGAGTGGCTCGACTCAGTACCTTTCTCGATCCCTGGTCCCATCGCTTTGATTCCGGTTATCAGTTGACCCAGTCACTGATCGCCTTTGGTCGCGGTGAGTGGTTTGGCGTTGGTCTCGGCCAGTCGGTGCAGAAGATGCTCTATTTGCCCGAAGCCCACACCGATTTTGTCTTTGCAATCTTCGCTGAAGAATTTGGTTTCTTCGGAGTTCTCTGTCTGCTCGGTCTCTACTGTCTATTAGTGCTGAGAATTTTCCAGCTCGGCAAGCGAGCCGTGGCTCAGGAATATTGGTATGGCGCATTCCTATTGATTGGCTTTGGACTATTGATCAGCGGCCAGACCTTTATCAATCTCGGTGTTAACGCCGGTCTGTTACCGACCAAAGGTTTAACCCTACCCTTTGTTAGCTATGGCGGCAGTAGCCTGTTGGTTACCTGCGGCATGGTCGGCATGATGTTGCGTATCGGTCACGAGATACACGGCGACACTCAGGTTATAAGGAGGGTCAGTCGTGGTAGCTGAGATGCACTGTAAAGTGATGATTATGGCCGGTGGAATCGGTGGTCATGTATTCCCTGCACTAGCGGTGGCTGATGAGTTGCGTGCCGCCGATGTCGGCGTTAGCTGGCTGGGAACCAGAGCCGGTATTGAAGCGGAATTGGTTCCGGCTAATGGCATTAAATTAAATTATCTGGATATCGAAGGTATTCGCGGACGGGGTCTGCTGGCGCTGTTAAAAGCACCGCTGCTGCTCTGGCGTTCGATCCGCCAAGCTCTATCTGTACTAAGTGAATATCAGCCGCAAGTGGTACTGGGTATGGGCGGATTTGCCTCTGGCCCCGGCGCAGTGGCCGCTCGACTTAAGGGCATTCCGCTTGTTATCCACGAACAAAATTCTGTTGCCGGCACCACCAATCGTATTTCCGCCCGTCTGGCACGCCGTGTCATGCAGGGCTTCCCCGGCGTATTTAAGCGCGGTGAATGGTGTGGCAATCCGGTGCGTCCAACTATCGCCAATCTGCCTGCGCCAGAGCTGCGCTTTGCACAGAGAACCGGTGCCGTGAACCTATTGGTTCTGGGCGGCAGTCGCGGTGCGTTGGCAATCAATAAAATACTGCCTGAAGCGCTGGCGTTAATTGACCCGCAGCACCGTCCTCAGGTTATGCATCAGGCCGGCAAGTTGCACTGTGAAATGACCCGTGGTCTCTACAGAGCTGCGGGCGTTGAAGCTCAGGTAGTGCCGTTTATCGAACAGATGGAAGAGGCTTACAGCTGGGCCGATTTTGCTATCTGTCGCGCTGGTGCACTGACCGTAGCCGAGCTTACCTGTGCCGGTTTAGGCTCCCTGTTAATTCCCTTTCCCTATGCGATTGATGACCATCAAACCGTTAATGGCAAGTTACTGGTTGAACAGGGTTCGGCTTTAATGATTCAACAAAAAGATCTGAGTGCAAAGCGGCTCGCCGAAGAAATTACCGCGCTGTGCAGCAGTCGCAAAGGACTTTTAGAGATGGCTATGGGCGCTCGTGAACTCGCTAAAACTGGTGCTGCATCGCGGGTCGCCAAAGTTTGTATGGAGGTGGGTTGTGGGAAATAGTACTGACTTTCAGCCACCGGAAATGCGCCGTATTCGCCGTATCCACTTTGTCGGCATTGGCGGCAGTGGTATGTGTGGCATAGCCGAAGTGTTATTGAATCAGGGCTACGAAATATCCGGTTCCGATATCGGCCGCGGGCCGAGCATCAAGCGTCTTACCGATGCGGGTGCCACTGTGTTTATTGGCCATCGCGAAGAAAATATTCAGGGTGCTCATGTGGTGGTTAAATCCTCCGCGGTGACCTTGGAAAATACCGAGATTGCAGCGGCGCGCAAGCAGGGTATTCCGGTGGTGCGACGGGCTGAAATGCTGGCCGAACTGATGCGCTACCGCCATGGTATCGCGATTGCCGGCACCCACGGCAAAACCACGACTACCAGTTTAATTACCGCAATTTTTGCTGAAGACGGCCGCGACCCCACCTTTGTGGTTGGCGGACGTGTTAACAGTGTTGGCACCAACGCCAAGCTCGGTGGCAGTCGCTATCTGGTCGCTGAAGCGGATGAAAGTGATGCGTCGTTCCTACACCTGCAGCCGATGGTGGCAGTGGTCACCAATATCGAAGCCGATCATATGGAAACCTATGATTTCGACTTTAGTCGCCTGACCAAAACCTATATCGAGTTTTTACATAACCTGCCGTTTTATGGTCTTGCGGTGATGTGTATTGACGATCCGGTTATTCGCGAATTATTAGTCGATGTGGCGCGACCCCTATTAACGTATGGCTTTAGTGATGATGCTGCCTATCGTATTCGCGATATGCGCGTAGAGCAGAATCGCAGTCACTTTGTGATCGAGCGCCCAGATGGACTGGCGCCTCTGGATATCAGTTTAAATATTCCCGGTCGGCACAATGCATTAAATGCCGCTGCGGCAATTGCCGTGGCCAGTGATGAGGGGATATCTGATCGGGCGATTATTGATGGCCTAAGCAGTTTCTCCGGTGTTGGTCGACGCTTTGAAATTTACGGTGAATATCCACTGGCTAAAGCGGGCCATGCAATGTTGGTCGACGATTACGGTCACCATCCCACCGAGATCAAAGCCACGGTTGATGCCGTGCGCGGCGGTTGGCCAGACAAGCGTCTGGTGATGATTTTCCAGCCCCATCGCTATACCCGTACCCGCGATCTCTACGAAGATTTCGTCAAGGTACTGGCCGAAGTGGATGTGCTGATTGTGTTGGCAGTGTATGCCGCCGGTGAAGAGCCAATTGCCGGTGCCAGCAGCAAAAATATTTGCGGCAGTATCCGTCAGCGCAGCTCGGTAGATCCAATTTATATCGAGACCATTGAAGAGGTTCCGGCTCTGCTCAATGACTTGCTGCAAGACAATGATCTGGTCATCACTCAGGGTGCTGGCAGCGTCAATAAATTAGTCGCGCTTTTAGCCGATGGGGGTCTGGGACAGACCGCTGCGGATAAGGAGGGCGAAGCCTGATGACTGAGCAAATGATTAAAAAGTTTGGTCGCGTTGGGCTACTTTACGGCGGTACCTCCTCCGAGCGAGAAGTGTCGCTGATGAGTGGTGCAGCTATTCATGAGGCACTGCTTGGATTGGGTGTCGATGTGGTCGCTATAGATGCCGGCGAGAATCTTTTACAGGACTTGCCGGGCTATCAGCTCGATCGAGTCTTTATTGCCCTCCATGGTGAGGGCGGAGAAGACGGCACCCTGCAGGGTGCTCTTGAGTATCTCAATATGCCTTACACCGGCAGCGGTGTGCTGGCCTCTGCACTGGCGATGGATAAATTGCGCTGTAAGCAGATGTGGCAGGGCATGGGTCTGCCAACCACCGATTTTGCACTGCTCGACAGTGATTCGGATTGGACGGCAATACTCGAGCGATTGGGTGGCGCGGTGATGGTTAAGCCAGCCTGTGAAGGTTCCAGTATTGGGATGAGCCGGGCACAGACTGCCGAAGAATTGGAAAAGGCGTGGCGAGATGCAGCGGCAACAGATTCGAATGAGCAGGTAGCGGTCATTGCCGAGCCATTGCTGCCGGGGCCGGAATACACCGTCGCTATTTTGGATGGTCAGTTGCTGCCGTCAATACGCATTGAATCCAACGCAGAATTTTATGATTACCAGGCTAAATACTTCTCTGATCAGACTCAGTATCTATGCCCCAGCGAACTGTCCGAGCAGCGTGAGCACGAGTTGCAGCAGCTCTGTTTACAGGCTTTTGACTCGGTTGGCTGTCGCGGCTGGGGTCGGGTCGATGTGATGGTGGATGCCGAGGGACAGTATCAGCTGCTTGAGGTCAATACCGTACCCGGTATGACCAGCCACAGTCTGGTGCCTATGGCGGCCAAAGCAGCCGGCTTAAGTTTTGAACAGCTGGTCGAAAAAGTACTCGAGGTATCTCTGTAATGGCTATACAGAATCGCCGCGGAGCAAAGCGCACTGGAAACCAGTCAGCTGAAAAAGCGGACAGCGGTAGCAATGTGGTTGGCAAGTTGTCGACGGTGGTTCTGATGGCGGTACTGGGATTGGTGATTTACGGCGTGGGGCTGCTCTACAAGCAGATCGACAAGCCGCTGACCAATGTGATGATCGGTGGCAATTTTACTTATTTAGAGACCGCAGAGCTCTCCGAGCTGGTGGTTAAAGAGATTGATGGCGGTTTCCTGAGTATTGATCTGAGCCATCTCAGCGATGTTCTTCGCGAGCACCCCTGGGTTGATGAGGTCAGTGTTCGCCGCGAGTGGCCGTCGATCTTGAAAGTTGAAGTGGTCGAAGAGGTGCCGATCGCGCGCTGGGGCGAACAGGGTTTTCTCAACCGTCTCGGCGAAGAGCTGATTATTGAAAATAATAGCCATCTGGGTGCGCTGCCAGTACTGCGCGCGGATTTTGGCAGCTCTCGGGAGATGATGGAGAACTATCAGCTAATGGCTGAGTTATTGATTCCAACAGGGCTGAAGATTGCTCAACTCAAGCGAGATAGTTTGGGGGTTTGGTTTATAGATACAGCAAGTGGATTGCGTCTGGTTATTGGTCGCGATCAGGTCAGTGAAAAGATTAGACGCTTTACCACGGTTTGGGCTGCAGGCCTCAACCAACAATTGAAACAGATAAAAACCATAGATCTGCGTTACCCCAATGGGCTGGCCGTCGCATGGAAAGACGATGCATCGGCGGCAACGGGATACAGCGGTTTAAATGGCAATCGACTAGAGAGAGCAGGCGCTGTTCAGGCATAACAGAGAGCTGGTGAGGATAAATTATGGCTAATGAAAATGAAGAAAATATGATCGTCGGATTGGATATTGGTACCTCCAAAATCGTCGCTATCGTCGGCTCGGTTAGCCCGCGAGGAGAGTTGGAGATTATAGGTACAGGTCTATATCCATCCTCTGGTCTGAAGAAAGGGGTGGTGGTCAATATTGAAGCGACCGTCAACTCGATTCAGCGCGCGATTGAAGAAGCTGAGCTGATGGCTGGCTGCTCCATACATTCGGTGTATGCGGGTATTGCTGGCAGTCATATTCGCAGCCTTAACTCCCACGGTATCGTCGCGATTCGCGACCGTGAAGTTCAGGATATGGATGTGGATAGGGTGATTGATGCGGCTCGAGCCGTTGCGATTCCCGCGGATCAGGAAATTCTCCACGTGTTGCCCCAAGAGTACATTATCGACGATCAGGAAGGTGTTCACGAGCCGATTGGTATGTCTGGTGTGCGCCTTGAAGCCAAGGTTCATCTGGTGACCTGTGCCGCCAATGCCGCGCAGAATATTAAGAAATGTATCCGTCGCTGCGGTCTGGAAGTAGACGATATTACTCTCGAGCAACTGGCGTCGAGTCATGCAGTTCTGACGGAAGATGAAAAGCAGCTCGGTGTGGCACTGGTCGATATAGGGGGCGGTACTTCGGATATCGCGATCTTTACCGAGGGCGCAATTCGCTATACCGGTGTTATACCCATTGCCGGTGATCAGGTGACCAATGATATCGCCATGGCGCTGCGCACACCCACACCTCATGCGGAAGAACTGAAGATCAAATATGCCTGTGCACTGGCCAAGCTGGCCCGTCCAGAGGAAACCGTCAAGGTGCCAAGTGTTGGCGACCGCGAAGCCCGCGACCTGTCTCGACAGTCATTGGCTGAGGTGGTGGAGCCGCGCTATGACGAGCTGTTCACACTGATTCAATCAGAGCTTAGACGCAGCGGGTTTGAAGAATTAATCGCCGCCGGTGTAGTACTCACCGGTGGCACGTCGAAGATGGAAGGTGTTGTTGAGCTGGCTGAGGAGATATTCCATATGCCGGTGCGTATCGGCACCCCGGTCAACGTCAAAGGATTGTCAGATATTGTCAATAATCCAATCTATTCAACCGGTGTTGGATTATTGCATTTTGGCGCTCAAGCACAGCGTAAGGAAAGTGCTGGTGAGTCAAATAAGGGGTCAGCGCCGAGCATGTTTGAAAAGGCCAAAAGCTGGTTCCAGGGTGGTTTGTAATTGTTATCAACAATGATAACTAATATTTTTTTAATTGAGAGGCGCAACTAAGGGGAAACATATGTTTGAACTAGTAGAGAGCATTCCAAAGAATGCAGATATTAAAGTAATCGGAGTCGGCGGCGGCGGTGGCAACGCAGTCCGTCATATGATCGAGAGCAGTATCGATGGTGTGCAGTTTATCTGTGCCAACACCGATGCTCAGTCGTTAAATGATCTGGATACAGCGACCATCCTGCAGTTGGGTGGAACTCTGACCAAAGGTCTGGGTGCTGGAGCCAATCCGGAAATCGGCCGTCAGGCAGCCCTCGAAGACAAAGAGCGTATTGCTCAGGCAATCGAAGGCGCGGATATGGTCTTTATCACCGCTGGTATGGGTGGTGGAACCGGAACCGGTGCTGCACCGGTTATCGCTGAAGTGGCCAAGCAGATGGGTATTCTTACCGTCGGTGTTGTCACCCGTCCATTTACCTTTGAAGGCCGCAAGCGTATGGATATTGCCAATCAGGGTATCGCCGCACTTAAAGAGCGCGTTGATTCACTGATTATCGTACCCAACGAGAAGCTGTTGCAGGTACTGGGTAAAGAGATGACCGTAATCAATGCCTTTAAGCAGGCTAACAATGTGCTTTACGGTGCGGTTCAGGGTATTGCTGATCTAATCCTGCTCGAAGGTCTGATCAATGTGGATTTCGCCGATGTTCGCACCGTAATGTCTGAAATGGGCATGGCGATGATGGGAACCGGTGAGGCGACAGGCGCTGACCGAGCTATTGTTGCTGCGGAAAGCGCCATTAAGTGTCCGCTGCTTGAAGATATCAACCTGCAGGGTGCCAAAGGTATTCTGGTTAATATCACCAGTGGTTACGACCTGACTCTGGGTGAATTTGAAGATGTGGGTAATATAATCCGCGACTTCTCTGACGAAGATGCCACCGTGATTGTTGGCAGCGTGTTTGATCCAGAACTCACTGATCAATTGCGAGTAACCGTAGTTGCTACAGGCCTTAAAGAGCCCGGTGAAAAGCAGGTACCTATGAGTGTTGTCGTCGATAATCCGCCGCGCACAGCCGAGGGTAATTTTGATTACGGTAGTCTGGCTCAGCCCACTGTTACACGACGTGTGCAGGGTACAGCTCAGTCAACAGCGCGCCAAATGGAAATCAAATCTGAACCGGAACTTGATTATCTGGATGTGCCAGCGTTTTTGCGTAAGCAGGCTGACTAAATAACAGTCCCTCTATTGCCTTCGCCTCAGATTTAAAATCTTGGTGATGGAGGGGCTTGTCTGTTAATATCCCGAGCTTTGGCTAACCAATAAGTCTAAGTGAGTTCGGGTATGATTAAACTATGATTAAACAACGCACGTTAAAAAACGTTATACGTGCTACTGGCGTGGGTCTCCACACCGGTGAAAAAGTCTATCTCACTCTGCATCCCGCTGAACCCGATAGCGGTGTTGTATTCCGTCGTACAGACCTCGATCCCGTCGTAGAAATTGAAGCCAAAGCTGAAAATGTCGGTGACACCACCCTGTCTACCACATTGATGAACGGCGATGTTCGCGTCTCCACAGTAGAGCATCTGCTCTCGGCCTTTGCCGGTCTAGGCCTCGACAATGTGATTGTCGATGTGTCCGCACCGGAAATTCCGATTATGGATGGCAGTGCCGGTCCCTTTGTCTTTTTATTACAGTCCGCTGGTATTCGCGAGCAGGACGCCGCCAAGAAATTTATTCGCATCAAGCGCGATGTGACCATCACACAAGACGATAAAGTCGCCACCTTTAAGCCCTTTGACGGGTTTAAGGTCAACTTTGTGATCGACTTTGATCACCCAGTTTTCAAACACCATGCAGTTAAAGCCAGTATTGATTTCTCAACCACCTCGTTTGTGAAAGAAGTCAGCCGCGCCAGAACCTTCGGATTTATGCATGAATTCGAATACCTCAGATCAGTGGGTCTGGCTCGCGGTGGCAGTTTTGAAAACGCCATTGTGGTCGATGAATTCCAGATACTGAACGAAGATGGCCTGCGTTACGAAGATGAATTTGTAAAACACAAAATTCTCGATGCTATCGGCGATCTCTATCTGCTTGGCAATAGTTTGATCGGTGAATTTAACGCACACAAATCTGGTCATGGCTTAAATAATGCCTCAGTTCGCGCACTGATGGCCGACACCGATGCCTGGGAAATGGTTACCTTTGAAGATAACCCTCAGGACGTGCCGATCAACTATATGGCTGCGAGCTAACCCCTCCCGTGAAAATTATTCTTATCAGCAATCGGGCCGAAAAAGCCCGCACCCTAACGCTCAATAGCTGGGCGAAAGGGCTGCTGTCTGTGTTGTTGCTGGGTATTCCAGTGGCCGCCGGAACCATGATGGGAGTAAAGATTGCCGATGGTCGCTGGGAGCTGTTATTTGAAAACAGCATCAACGAAATGCAGCATGAGATTGTCGTTCAGCAGTCCGAAGTCGACGCCGGACGTACTCAGGCCAATAACACCCTGACTGCCATGACCCTAAAACTGGCAGAAATGCGCGCCCGTCTGGTGCGCCTCGACGCTCTTGGGGAGCATCTGACGCAGATTGCCAGCCTTGAAGATGGCGAGTTTGATTTCTCTTCTACTCCCGGCCTCGGTGGTCCGAAAGAACCTTTGCTAGCCGAGCAAACGGACCATTTATCGGCCCAGAATCAACTGGCCGATATTTTTTCCAGTCTCGATCGTCAACTGGATAGTCGGGAATCACAGTTGCAGGTGCTCACCTCAATGATGTCTGACAGCAGACTTGAGCGAGAGCAGACCGTTGCTGGCAGGCCTGTCCTAAAAGGCTGGATGTCCTCAAAATACGGTATGCGTACCGACCCGTTCCACGGCGATCAGCGCTGGCACGGTGGTGTCGATTTTGCCGGTAAAGATGGCTCGGCCGTTATTGCCGTCGCCTCTGGTGTCGTCACATGGTCAGGCGAGCGCGGTGGTTATGGCAATCTGATCGAACTCAGTCACAGTGATGGCTTTGTCACCCGCTATGCACACAATAAGAAAAACCTTGTAGAAGTTGGCACTTTGGTTAAAAAAGGCCAGCAGATCGCCCGCATGGGAAGTTCAGGCCGTTCCACCGGCCCCCATGTTCATTTTGAAGTCTTCAAAAATGGTCGCACCGTCGACCCCGCAAGCTATATTCACAAAACCAACCGCTGAATATTTCCTAGCCATACTCCTGATATGCTCTGAGCCTGTGTTTTAGAGCATCCTGTTATGTTAAATAGTGCTATAAAGAACCTTTATAAAGCTCTTAGAGAAAGCGCTACAACAAAACAGCAATAACCTTTAATTCTCGTTATTTATTTATGGAAAAATGTAATGTTTGCCAACCTGATTAAAAAAGTTTTCGGCACAAAAAATGATCGTGAAGTGCGTAAGCTTCAAAAACTGGTCAATAAGATCAATGAATTGGAAGCCGGTCTCAGTGAGCTAAACGACGCTGACCTAAAAGCTGAAACCGCTCGTCTGCGCCAACAGCTGGCCGCGGGCAAAACCCTTGATGAGTTGCTGCCGGAAGCCTTTGCCGTGGTTCGAGAGACCGCGCGCCGAGTTATGGGAATGCGCCATTTCGATGTACAGATGATCGGTGGTCTCACCCTGCATCAGGGCAAAATTGCCGAGATGCGTACCGGTGAAGGTAAAACCCTGGTGGCAACCCTAGCCGCCTATCTCAATGCCCTGCCTGAAGAAGGCGTTCATGTTATTACCGTTAACGACTATCTCGCCCGCCGTGATGCACAGTGGATGGGGCCGCTCTACCGAGCACTGGGACTTTCGGTGGGTATTATTCAGTCCTATCAGGGGCCGGATGCCGCCAACTCATTTTTGATCAGCGACTCCGACGAGCCGCAGCCCTGTAGCCGCCGCGAAGCCTATGCTGCAGATATCACCTATGGCACCAACAATGAATTTGGCTTTGACTACCTGCGCGACAATATGGCTCTGCGCCTCAGCGATAAGTCTCAGCGCGGTCTGGCCTTTGCCATTATCGATGAGGTGGATTCGATTCTGATTGATGAAGCCAGAACACCGCTAGTTATCTCTGGCGCTGCACAGGACAGTTCGTCCCTCTACCGCAGTGTTAATAAATTGATTCAAAGCCTTGAAGCGGGTTCCAAAGAGGATGCTGAGGCGGGTTCAAAAGAGGGCACTGAAGACGCTACTCAGGAGCAGCTCGGCGACTTTACCGTCGACGAGAAAAGCCGTCAGGTAGAACTGACCGAAGAGGGCTTCCAGAAGATTGAAGATATCTTGATTAGTGAGGGCCTACTTCAGCCGGAAGAGAGCCTTTATCAGGCAACCAACCTCGGCTTGCTGCACCATGTTCACTCGGCACTGCGCGCCCACAACCTGTTTCAGAAAGATGTTGAATACATAGTTCAGGGCGGTCAGGCAGTCCTGATTGACGAGCACACCGGCAGAACCATGCCCGGTCGTCGTCTCTCAGAGGGACTGCATCAGGCCATTGAAGCTAAAGAGGGGCTCGAGATTCAGCAAGAGAGCCAGACACTGGCCTCAACCACCTTCCAGAATTACTTCCGTCTCTACGGCAAGCTCGCTGGTATGACCGGCACCGCCGATACTGAAGCCTTTGAATTTCAGCAGATCTACGGTCTGCAGGTGATGGTTATTCCGACCAATGTTGAAGTAAAGCGCAAAGATCTCAACGATCTGGTATTCCTGACTCAGGAAGAAAAATTTAATGCAGTGATTGAAGATATAGGTGAAATCACCGCTAAAGGCGCACCAGTACTGGTCGGCACAGCCTCGGTCGAAACATCCGAGCTACTCTCCAATATGCTCAAAAACGCCGGCATTAAACACAATGTTCTCAACGCTAAACAGCACGAGAAAGAAGCCAATATTATTGTTGAAGCCGGTCGACCCGGTGCGGTGACCATCGCCACCAATATGGCCGGTCGTGGTACCGATATTGTTCTCGGCGGCAACTTCGAAGCAGAAATTAAAGTACTGAAAAACCCCAGTGAAAAACAGCTGGAAGACTTAAAAGCTGAATGGCAAGAGCGACAGAAAACCGTTCTCGAAGCGGGCGGACTGCATATTATCGCCACCGAACGCCATGAATCCCGCCGTATCGACAACCAGTTGCGCGGACGTTCTGGACGACAGGGCGACCCCGGTGTGTCACGTTTTTACCTGTCGTTGGAAGACCCGCTGATGCGTCTCTTCGCCTCCGACCGCATGAAAAATATGATGCGCTCTATGGGTATGGAACAGGGTGAGTCCATAGAACATCGTATGGTTACCAATGCCATCGTCAAAGCCCAGCGCAAAGTCGAAGGCCGCAACTTTGATATTCGTAAACATCTGCTGGAATACGATGATGTCGCCAATGATCAGCGTCAGGTAGTCTACGAGCAGCGCAACTACCTGCTCGAAGATGAAGATATCTCAAATATTATTACCAGCGTTCGCGAAGACGTAGTCGCTCAGGCGATTGATAGCCATATCCCGCCAATGAGTCTTGAAGAACAGTGGGATATCGAAGGTCTGGAAAAAACACTGGCGACAGACTTTGCCGTGCAGTTACCGGTTGGCGCTTGGCTGGAAGAAGATAGCCGCCTCGACGAAGAGACATTGCGTCAGCGAATTACGCAACAGGTCCAGACTGATTACGACACTCGCTACGCCGATGTTGGCAAACAGATGCGCGAAGTAGAGCGTCAGATAATGCTGCAGGTACTCGACAATCAATGGAAAGATCATCTGGCCAATATGGACCAGCTGCGTCAGGGTATTGGACTGCGTGCCTACGCACAGAAGAACCCCAAGCAGGAATACAAGCGTGAATCTTTTGAGATGTTTGAAGACCTGCTGAACAATATTAAAATTGAAACCGTGCGCTTCCTAAGCCATATTCAAGTCGCCAGCGAAGAGGATATGAAAAAGCTGGAAGAGCAGCGTCGCCGTGAGCAGGAAGGTCGTGAATATCAACATGCCGCGACTGAAAGCCTGACTCAGGAAGGCTCAGCTGAGGGTGCTGCAGGCAAGCAACAACAGCAACAGCCACTGCAGCGTCAGGGACCCAAGGTCGGCCGCAATGACCCCTGTCCCTGTGGTTCAGGCAAGAAATATAAACAGTGCCACGGTAAGATTTAACAGTAAAAATAGATTGAGTAATAAGGAACAGACATGGCAACAGGTAGCGGAATATTTCCACAGATGCATCCAGTCCCCGGCTTTAGGTTGGGAACTGCCTGCGCCGGTATAAAAACACCGGGACGCAAAGACCTTGTAGTGATGGAGCTCAGTGCATCAACCTCTGTAGCCGCAGTTTTTACTCAAAATGCCTTTTGCGCGGCACCGGTAACCGTTGCCAAGCAACATCTACAGTCTGGCGCACCGAGCTACTTATTAATCAATACCGGCAATGCTAACGCAGGCACCGGCGAAATTGGCCTTGCGGATGCGCAACAGAGCTGTGAGGTTTTGGCCGAGCTAAAGTCTGTTACCGCGAATAAAATACTGCCGTTTTCCACCGGTGTTATTGGCGAACCCCTGCCGATGGAAAAGCTGCTGGGGGGCATTCCCCAAGCCGTTGAAGCCCTGAATGAAAATGGTTGGGCCGATGCTGCCGAAGGTATTTTAACCACCGATACCCGCCCCAAAGGCGCCAGCCTGCAGTTTAGTTTAGAGGGCAGCACCGATCTGTTGACCATTACCGGTATCACCAAAGGCTCCGGCATGATCAAGCCAAATATGGCCACCATGCTCGGCTTTGTTGCCACTGATGCACAGGTCGATCCAGAGCTACTGCACCGCGCGCTGCATCTGGTGACCAATAAATCCTTTAACCGCATCACCGTCGACAGTGATACCTCCACCAATGATGCGGTAGTACTGGCCGCCACTGGTGCCAGTGGGGTTGTGATTGACGAGAGTAACTTCGATCAGTTTGTCGCCAATCTCGAGACAGTCTTTATTGAACTGGCCCAGTCAATTATTCGCGATGGTGAGGGAGCCAGTAAATTTGTCAGCGTAGTGGTAGATAGCGCAGTAGATTCAGCGGAAGCGGTAAAAGTTGCCTACTGTATTGCCGAGTCACCACTGGTTAAAACCGCACTGGCCGCCTCGGATGCCAACTGGGGAAGAATTTTAGCCGCAGTGGGTCGCGCCGGTGTCGAGAACCTCGATGTCGACAAAGTATCTGTCAGCCTAAATCAGGTGTTAATTGTCGAGCAGGGTGGACGCGCTGCCAGTTATACCGAGCAAGCCGGCGAACAGGCCATGGCCCCGGAAGATATTACTATTCAGGTGTCTCTCAATCGCGGCACTGCGGTGGAGACCGTATGGACCACGGATCTGACCTATGAATATGTACGCATCAACGCTGAATACCGCACTTAATTCCATAGACTGAAACAGGCATTGAGATGAAACGTATTCATGTAGTTGCCGCAGTTATAGTCAATGGCGCTAAACAGCAAATCTTTATCTCCCGCCGCGCTGATCATCTGCATCAGGGTGGTTTCTGGGAGTTTCCCGGCGGCAAAGTTGAAGCGGGCGAAAGTCCCGAGGCAGCTTTGGCTCGAGAACTATTTGAAGAGTTGGATATCCGTGTTGAAGCGGCCAAACCCTATATGCAGGTCGAGCACGATTATCCGGACAAGCAGGTTTTTCTCGATATCTGGCAGGTAAACCGTTTTACTGGTACCGCACATGGTAAGGAAGGTCAGGAATGTCGCTGGGTGGGTTTGCAGGAATTGCTAACCGAAAAACCTGAGCGACTCTTTCATTTTCCGGCGGCCAATCAGCCTATTCTGGAGCGGCTCGCCAAAACTGGTATCAGTGGTTAAAGCTATTTCTCTAAAAGCTATTTTTCCAATAGCTTAGGATCAATAAGCCCCGCCTCTAATAACTCAGCACCCAGCTGTTCTGGATCCATTAGCTCTGGGTCCAAAATCGCAGAGCCCTTAATCGCAAAGCTCTCCTGAGCCCAGCCACCAAAATCTATCTGTTTGCAGCGGTCGCTGCAGAACGGGCGGAAGGGAAATTTATCATTCCACTGTACCTTGGTTTTGCAGGTTGGACAGTCAACTGTGGTTACGCCGGTCATGGTAAATATCCGTAATTTTAATCTGTTATCTACATTCTCTACTGAGAGTCTTTGGTTCTTGCCAGGCTTAAAAACTCGTCGTGCAATGCCGCCACTCTAGCGGCCACAGTCTCCAGAGGTTGGGTGTTATCAAATACCCAGTCAGCCCGAGATAGTTTTTCTTCGCGAGGCATCTGCGCTGCGATTATACGTTTAATTTGCTCTGATTGGTTGTTATCCCGAACACTGGCCCGCTCAATTTGTTGTGCCACCGGCAGATCCACCAGTAACACCGTATCTACCAGTTGATGCTGATCAGTCTCATAGAGCAGCGGTGACTCCAGAATCACATAGGGGCCTGCGGCCCTGTGTAACTGCTCGACAATCCACTGGCGTATCAATGGATGGAGCAGAGATTCCAGCCAGTTTTTTTGTGTGGGATCAGAAAAGATAATAGTGCGCAGTGCCGCGCGATCTAGACTGCCATCCCCTTGGATAATCTCTGAACCAAACTGCTCGGCGATACTTTTTAGCGCCGGCATGCCCGGTTCAACAACAGCTCGAGAGGCGCGGTCGGCATCCACCGTTGTAATACCCAACTGGCGAAATGCCTCGGCAACCGTGCTTTTACCCGTGCCGATGCCGCCGGTTAAACCAACGATAAAAGAATCTGACTGCAGTGAGTTATTCAATAGACGGCGCTCTGGTGCTAATGCACGGATCAAGTGGTCGATTTAGGTGCGGCTTAAAAACCAAACAGACCCAAATAATTGTCCAGAATCTTATCACCCCAGATTAATGCAATCCAACCGGCCATCGCCAGAAAGGGCCCAAAGGCGATTGGAGCCTGTCGGTCTTTGGATTTTACGATCACGCCAACGATACCTACCAGCGCGCCAACAAAGGTTGAGAGAATAATAATCAGTGGCAGCATCTGCCAGCCCATCCAGGCTCCCAGTGCGGCTAGCAGTTTAAAATCACCGTAACCCATGCCCTCTTTGCCAGTGACCAACTTAAATATCCAGAATACCGACCACAGGGATAGA
This sequence comes from Porticoccaceae bacterium, assembly GCA_029238255.1. GTDB lineage: Bacteria > Pseudomonadota > Gammaproteobacteria > Pseudomonadales > Porticoccaceae > HTCC2207. The sequence continues at coordinate 43,206 of JAQWGK010000070.1, forward strand.
TAACCGGCCAGAGCACCAATAACCGCCTCGTTGATTGGCACAAAGGTAGCACTCAGGTTGGCAAAAAGCCCGACCCATAAAAGCGGCAGAGTAATCTGATCGGGCAGCAGCTGCTCATGGTAATCAATACCGGTCAGTGCAATTAGCACCCAGGTAAATAGCAGACAGTAGGCGGTCATTAATGACAGACCAAATTGATAGACAATAAAGGCCGTCGCCAGTCCGCAGAGCAGTTCTATCAGAGGGTATTGGATTGAAATAGCTGTTGAGCAGGCGGTGCATTTACCGCGCAAAAACACATAGCTAATAACCGGGATATTGTGCCAGGGCTTAATGGGAACACCACAGGAGGGGCAGCGTGAAGCAGGTGCCGCCAGGGTTATATTCTCTGCTGCTTCCGATGGCAGACCCAGAAAGTCCTCTGACTCGCGGCGCCAGTTATTTTTTAGCTGCTCGGGAAATCGCAGAATAACCACATTGAGAAAGCTGCCGATAATCAGACCAAAGGGCAGGGCAGCCAGTGCCAGAGCGAAGGGTGATAAGCCGGTATCTAAAAGCATAGGTGATTCACAGATAAGTCATTAGTCGTTTCGGCACTGGTTTGACCGGCACCGGTTATTAAAAGGTATTAAACCACATTACCCAACTGGAATATCGGCAGATACATCGCAATCAACAGGCCACCAACCAACACACCCAGTACCGCCATAATCATCGGCTCCAAAAGGCTAGTCAAATTATCCACCGAGTTATCTACCAGCTCCTCATAGTGAGTGGCAGCCTTTTCCAGCATCTCATCCAATGCGCCGGACTCTTCACCAATCGCCGCCATCTGCTGTAAGAGTATAGGAAACATTCCACTCGACTTAATGGCCTGCTGCAACTGAATACCCGTAGTCACATCATCGCGAACCTGCAATATCGCATCGTGGTAGAGCGCGTTGCCGGCAGCGCCCGCCACAGATTCAAGGGCATCCACTATAGGCACACCGGCGGAAAAGGTTGTTGCCAGGGTGCGAGCGAAGCGCGCTACCACTGCGTTGTAGACAATACCGCCGACAATCGGCACCTTGAGTGTGTATTTATCCACTGCGTAGGCAAACTTTGGCGATCTAAAGCGCGCCTCTTTAAAGGCATAGATGGCGATGGCGATAATCACCAGAATCGCCATCCAGGAATTTTGCAGAGCCTCAGATAAACCCAGAACAAAAAGGGTAAAGGCCGGTAAGTCCGCACCAAAACTACTAAAAGTCTCCGCAAAAACCGGCACTACTTTAATTAACAGAATAGCCGTAACAATAATGGCCACCACCATAACCGCAACAGGGTAGGTCATGGCTTTTTTGATTTTTGCTTTTAGCTGTTCAGTCTTCTCTTTATAGGTCGCCACCCGATCAAGCATGGTTTCCAGAGCACCGGCAGTTTCACCGGAATCCACCAGACTGCAAAATAGATCATCAAAGTTTCGCGGGCTCTTGCGCAGTGCATTGGCAAAACCGCCACCGGCGGCCACATCATCGCGAATCTGAAAAATCAGTTCTTTCATGGTTTCATTTTCGACACCGTCGGCAACAATATCAAAGGATTGCACCAGCGGAACACCAGCCTTCATCATGGTGGCCAACTGTCGGGTGAACAGGGCAATATCTGCGGGGGTGATTTTTTTCCTGCGGCTAAACAGTGGCTTGGGTTTCTTCTTCACCGAGGTGGAAATAATCCCCTGTTTGCGCAACTGACCCTTGGCCAGTGATAAATTGTCCGCGCGCAACTCGCCCTCAATTTTTTCACCTTTGCGATTTTTTCCCTTGTAGACAAATAACTGAGTGTCGGCCACTGTCGCCATAGTATCTTCCTTCCTTTAATCCTGACTGGTTATCACCAGCCCACGTTTAAACCTTAGTCTTTGGTAATTCGATTGGCTTCTTCAATACTAATTAGACCAAGTGCGGCTTTACGTAAAGCCGATACCCGCAGAGGTCTAAACCCTTCCTTAAGTGCAGCGTCGAGAATATCCAGAGAACTACCGCCTTCCATAATAATTCGCGATACTGCCGGGGTGATCTTTAGGGTCTCGTAAACACCCACTCGGCCCTTGTAGCCGTTGGTACAGGCCGCGCAACCCACCGGCTTGTAGACAGTGATCTCCTCGCGGGGAATCCCTATAGCATCAAAGCCCTCTTCCGTAAGCACATTGTCGGGAATATCCTCAAAGGGCTCACGGCACTGCTGGCAGAGCTTGCGACCCAGACGCTGGGCAATAATCAGATTTACCGAGGTGGCCACATTAAATGAGGGAACCCCCATATTTAACAGGCGGGTCAAAGTTTCCGGAGCACTGTTAGTGTGCAGGGTAGAAAGTACCAGGTGACCAGTCTGTGCCGCTTTAATAGAAATCTCAGCAGTTTCCAGATCACGTATCTCACCCACCATCACTACATCGGGATCCTGACGCAAAAAAGAGCGCAGCGCCTCGGCAAAGGTAAGACCCACACGCATATTAATCTGGGTCTGATTAATACCTTCCATATTGATTTCAATGGGATCTTCCGCCGTAGAAATATTGCGTTCGGGAGTGTTAAGAATATTGAGGCCGGTATAGAGAGAGACAGTTTTACCACTACCGGTTGGGCCGGTGACCAAAATCATGCCCTGAGGACGGGCCAGTGCCTCCATGTAGAATTCTTTCTGATCCTCCTCATAACCCAGCGCATCAATACCCATCTTGGCACTGCTGGGATCGAGAATACGCAGCACAATTTTTCGCCAAACTGCAGTGGCAGTGTATTAACCCGGAAATCGATAGCTTTATTTTTCGACAGTTTGAGTTTAACCCGACCATCCTGAGGTACGCGACGCTCGGAAATATCCATACGCGACATGACCTTTAGTCGAGCAGCTCTCCCTCCGTCACGACCTCGAAAATGAAC
>JAQWGK010000009.1 GCA_029238255.1 Porticoccaceae bacterium
CGTCTAATTCTAGCTTTGAAGTTCTCTTTGCCATCAGACTTTATACTCCTATTTAACCCCTCTAAATCGCGCTCTAAGCGACTTTATGTAACCTTTTGCCCAACTGCCTTGATCTCAAATGAAAGGGCTTATATCGACTAAGAGTTACAGTTAGAGTTACAGTTTTAAACCAATATGCAGTAGTATAGTACAGGACGGTATCGGAAAGGTAGTTCTTTATTACCAGTCTTTAAGGTACTTGTGGCGGCGATTAGAGTATTTGAGAGTAAGGAATAGTCATAAAGTACGTCGGTCTATCCCACCGCCATACAAAGAAAGGCCCCTTTTTAAGGGGCCTTTTTTGTATGCGATGGGATAGGGTGAGATCCCTAGCCGGGTTCGACAAAACGTGAAAACGTTTTGGACGCCAAAGGCGCCCCACAGGGGTTGTTAAGACCCTTTAGGGCCTTAACAATCAATACCTTCTCAACGATCCCACCGGCAATCATTAAAAGCACCAATAAAAGACCCGGCAGACGGATGAAGTTAAAGATCCTTCGACTTCGCTCAGGATGACAGTTTTTATTTATTTAGGAGCACGCAAGGGTTGTTAAAACCCTTTAGGGCCTTAACAATCAATCCCTTCTAAACGATCCCACCTGCAATCATTAAAAGCACCGGCAGACGGTCGAAGTTAGAGATCCTTCGACTTCGCTCAGGAGGACAGCGTTTATTTATTCGAGAGAGCATTAACAAACCTGATTGGGCTACAGCTTGCTAAAGTTACCCGGCACTAAAGATCACCCAGCGCCTCATCCAACCAATTCATACGCTGAATATACCAATCCTTCATATGATCAACCTCTTCCTGATAAGTATCGTAAACAACCGGGTTAGGCCATACATAAGACCCAATGGTCTGCCACTTATCGTTATTCTCCTGCTGCGCCCATTTTAATTGCGCCGCATAGGTATCAATCTTTTCCAGCATTAAATTCTGGTTATCCCTAAAGTGCACAAAGCGCGCCTGCACCAGATCAACAAAATCTGGATCCTCAAATAACCTGCTATACCAGGGATTATTCTTAATCCAAAAACCCTCTGCATAACGGCTATCGGCATAGTCAACATTGCCGAAAGAGAGATCGAAATCCCAGAGTGGGCCCATTTTTATCTTTTCATTGGGCATGACATTTAGATAGATACTGGAGAAGGAAACGGAATCCACATTCTTGGTGATTTCACTGATCAGGTACCAGTCAATAAAGCTCGGCAAATCAATAAACGAGGCATAACCTATGGTTGGATCCATAAAGTTACTGCCGAACAAAGCTGTTTCAAAGTTGTTGATAAGGTCGCGGATATAAACGAATTGGGCATCATTAGCGACCAGACTTGGCTCTTTGATATTAAGTAAAAAAGTGTTGGTCTGAAAATAGACATCATCGGCGTCGAGTCTAAATATCTGATCAATTTCCAAGAGATAGCCTGTATCACCCAGGGCAACACGTCTATTGGTCTCCTCGACTTTTTGCACAATATTATAGGTGCCATTGTATTGATCATTGATAAACACCTCGGCAAACCTGCTCTCCGGTGTCCAGTCAAGGTTACTTATATAGCCCATCTCAAAGGCCATACGGTTTCTCAGTAGGGTTTTATCCGAATACTCCGCAAGGAAAATCCATTTCTTATCCTTGGGCATATCAAGGAACTCTTCCTTGCCAGCAAATTTCATCTGGTAGGGCTTTTTTGGATGTCCCCAGGTTGAATTACCCCTGCCCCTTATTTCAATTTCCATTTCAGGAAAATCCAGAAAACCTCGACCACCATCCACAGAGACAGTGCCAAAAACATATTCATCTTTTGAATCAATGCCAACACCGCCGAGAGTATTAATATTTACAATTGGCAGGCCGGTGAATTCGGCCAGATCTACTGTAATAGTAGTCTCAATGCCGTCATTACCTACCACCGTATAATTGAGAGGATTGCTAAAATCGTTGCTTGTAACACCATCAAACTGATCTACACCATCGATAGAGATAGATTCATCAGCTTGCTGGAAACTGGCAACCAGATTGTCGACGCTATCGCCAATCGGTGCCCTTCCCGATAAGACTCCATTCTCCAAACTGAGATTAATATCAGAACTTAGACCAGGATTATCAGACTGCAGGAACGAGAATTGGCTAAGCGTTGGCTGGTAGACACGCACATAGTCCACCTGCATCTGCTGCGGGAATTGGGTGCTGTTATCAGGATAACCGGGCCACTGACCTCCGACGGCTACATTCATTATAAAGAAGAACTCTTCGTGGAACTCTGTCCTGTCTGACGAGGTTATCTGCTGGGACGCAAACTCAACGCCATCCACCAGCCACTTAATAGCCGTGCTATCCCACTCAATACTAAAGGTATGGAAAGCATCGGCAAAAGTATTGATACAACCAATTGCCTGACAGGAAACAAGGCCAACTGAATCACCCACATATTGATGGGAGCCGTTATTGTCAGCGTAGTGAATAGTGCCGTGAATGGTATCCTCTCGACCATCACCACCAATCATTTCCATAATATCTATCTCGCCAGATGCGGGCCAACCTACAGAGTCAAAGCGCTCACCCAACATCCAGATAGCCGGCCACAGGCCCTGCCCTTGTGGCAGCTTGGCACGAACGTCTATACGACCATATTTAAACGACTGCTTGCCTCTGGTTATCAATCGCGATGAGGTGTATTCGGCACCATTATAATTCTCTTCTTTGGCTTCAATTGTTAACAGTCCATTGGCAACCGTGGTGTTTTCTTCGCGGTAGAACTGGGACTCTTGATTGCCCCAACCATTACTCCCTCGACCTGTTTCAAAGGTCCAGTCAGACTTATTAACAGCAGTGCCATTAAACTCGTCACTCCAGGCCAGAGAATAGCCGCTGTATGAAGTAGGCGTATAATCTACCTGCGGCTCAGATGAGCCCTCCGGCACCTCCCAGCGGATATCATCCAGTTGATAAACTGTATTAGCCGCCGCTACGGGCCAGATAACCAGACCCGTGCTTACTTTGGATAAATCAAGTCCGTTACTGGTCAATGTAGAGACCGGAATACTAACCGTCTGCCAACCGGCACTGCCCTGACTACCCAGATCAATATTGTTCGAGGCACAGGGATATTCACAGTCGACTTTGGCCACGAAGTTGCTATCACCGGCAACAGACTTAATATCAAAAACAAGATTGCCATTGGCAGCGGCGGTAAAATCACGTCCAGCACTGGACGCGAAATACATACCCACATAGATGCCGGTATCTGCATGACTAACTTGCAGCACATCGCCGCGCTCCGAATCGCTGACTAGCGACCAGGATACATTGGGACAGCCTGCGCCATCGTCATTGTAACAACTAGCATAATCCTGACCGGAATCAAAGGCCGCCAAACCAACATCCCAGCCGTTGTCGACAATACCATTGGATAACACATTGGCTAGAACAGTTGGCTCAGGTTCCGGATCTACGATGACTGAATCCGAGCAGGCATTAGCAACAGTCCCTGAAATGTCCCCGGAACCAACAATCCAATTGCGGTTTGTGAAGCTGAAATAGTCGGTGACCATTGCACCGCTATTTATTTCGTTTGAACACTCAGCATTGGCAGCGTTGGAGACAAGATTCTCTTGAATGCCATCAATCACCCAGAGGTATTCCATATCTTCAGCCGGCATAGGATCCAATATCACAGACCATGTGCCGTCATTGTTGTTAGTAGCCACTGGCCCAGCTGCAGCATCCCAACTCCACAATGAACCCGTTAGCCGTACAGAACTGGCACTAACCGCGCTAACGCTCATAGTGAGCTGGGAGGAACCTGTTCCGCCGCCAGTTATATCATCGGCAATACAGGTGCCGGCAATATCATCGTTTACAACCCCCCTATCAGGATTCCAGATACGGTTAAACCAAGTATCTGCATAGCCTGCAAAATACACAGAAGAACATTCCCCAGCGCGGTAATCACTTGAAAAGTCCTCCTGAATATCATCGATTCGCCACTTGTAATCAACCTGTGATGTCCACGAAGGATCAACAATCAAAGTCCAGGTGCCATCACCGTTATCGGTAGCAAAACTATCGGCACGGCCAATTTCCCAGTTGTAGACACTCGCCTGCATAGACACAGAAGAGGCACCGGGTGCAGATACCGTAAATGAGGTTGTATTGAGGTTTGGGGGATGCGCATTGTCGCCCAGCCCATCACTATTTGAATCGGTAGTTTCTGTTGGATCCAACGGAAAGTGGTCGAGGGTATCCGAGACGCCATCGCCGTCGTTATCAGTGACATACTCCATTGCTGGAACGGTGCGTTTACCTTTATCGTTATTGCCCCAACATACCGCACCAGTATCATCCTGAGCACAGGCGTGGTTGTAACCCACACTGACCTGAGTCGGGTTAGACAGATTTGGAACATTAACAATATTTGGAGCCCCCCAACAGGTCACACCATTGTCATCAATAGCACAGGTTGAGAAACCACCGGCACTGATCGACGTGGGGTTAGACAGTGCAGGAACTGCACTGCGTGAGTCCTCCTGCCCCCAACAGGTCACCCCGTTGTCATCGAGCGCACAGCTATGGATATAACCTGTGGTTACCTGTACTGGATTAACCAGACCGGCTGGTACTTTACGCTGCTTCTTGTGGTTGCGACCCCAGCACTCAACACCGTTGTCGCCAATCGCACAACTGTGCTCAACACCCGCATCAATCTGCGTGGCATTGGTCAGGCTGGTGGGAACAGTCGAGCGCTTAAAGGCGTCAGAGCCCCAACAGACTACACCAGTATCATCGAGCGCACAGGTGTGGATCTTGGAAGCGGCAATCGCTGTCGGGTTAGACAGTAGCGGAACAGTCGCCTGTCCCTGATGATCACGACCCCAACAGACTACACCAGTGTCATCGATCGCACAGGCGTGCTCGAAGCCAACAGACAGCTTGGTCGGGTTAGACAGTGCAGGCGCAGCACGTTGACCGTACTGGTTAGCACCCCAACAGGACACACCGTTGCTATCCATTGCACAGGTGAACTTGTTACCTGCACCCACATAGTAGTCAACCGCTAATGGATTGCGACCCGTTTGATTTTCCAGAACATCGGGAATACCGTCGTTATCATCGTCTGTATCGGCGTTGTTACCAATGCCGTCGCCATCGGTATCTGCAGATTCACCTGCATCAAGGGGCATATAATCTGAACCATCTGGCACAGAGTCACCGTCAGTATCAGCGACCAACATATCGGTGCCCAATAACAGTTCATCAGCATCGGAGAGTCCATCGCCATCGTTATCGGTGATATGAGTGAGAACCGCAGGCGTCCGCTTGCCCTTGTCATTGTTACCCCAACAAACAACACCAGTCATATCCTGAGCACAGGCGTGGTTGAAGCCTACACTGACCTGGGTAGGATTAATCAGTACGGGCACGGCAACTATATTGGCCGCACCCCAGCAGGTTACGCCGTTGTCATCAATGGCACAGGTGGATAAGCCACCGGCACTGACCTGCGTTGGGTTAACTAATGTATCGGGAACCTGACTGCGGGCATCGGCGACACCCCAACAGGCCACACCGTTATCATCAACCGCACAGCTATGGATATAACCCGCCGATACCTGCTTTGGGTTAACCAGACCAGCCGGCACCTTGCGCTGTTGCTTGTGGTTGCGACCCCAGCACTCTACGCCGTTGTCGCCAATCGCACAGGTATGTTCAAGACTAGAACTGATCTGAGTGGCATTAATCACTGAAACTGGTATATCGGAGCGTTTAAAGGTATTGGAACCCCAACAGACAACACCGCTATCATCAATTGCGCAGCTATGGTCTTTAGCCGCTGAAATAGCTATTGGATTAGATAGTACCGGCGGTGTTGTTTCGCCCTTTTCGCCACGTCCCCAGCAGACAACACCAGAGTCATCGATTGCACAGGCGTGTTCGAAGCCGACTGACAGTTGCGTTGGGTTAGACAGAATTGGGGCTAAACGCTGACCGTACTGGTTGGCGCCCCAACAGGTGACACCATTGCTATCCAGCGCGCAGGAGAACTTGTTACCTGTGCCCACTGCGTAGTCAATACCCTGAGGATTACGACCTGAGGCTATTTCCAAATCATCTGGAATACCATCGTTATCATCGTCCGCATCGAGACTATCAACGATGCCATCCCCATCTGAGTCAGGACCAGATACGCCCTGATTGATAATAATATCTGTGCTGATAAAACCAAAATCATTGGCGCCAGATATTTGTGAAAACTTTAGGGTTGTACCAGAAAAGCCAATCTGTGCGGTACAGGGCAGCGTGAAGAGAGTTGCAGGTAGAGCTACGGTAGAAGGCCAGGAAGCAGTAATACTGGCCCAAGCGACATTTAAATACTTATCAGTCGCAGTATCATTATCGTAATCATCAGTATCATTACTCAGCTGAAGCCCCATATTGGATTCAGGCAATAGATCGGTTATTGCAGTCTGATCACAGGACAGTGCTGTGCTGTCATAGTGAAGCCGTAAACCTATACCAACCGTAGGCACTTGATCAGTAATATTATAGGTTATAGAAATAGACGTTGACTCTCCTTCGAGAATCGTCGGAGAAGATAAGTCTGCCTCAATAATTTGATCTTTGGCTGAGACCCCAAAAGGAACCAATAACAAAGAACACGCCAAAGACAAAACAAAACTTTTGATCAGACTATTATTTAAATAGCCTATATTCAAATAACCTAACATTGCAGCATCTTCCCCTCAATTAGAATTACCTAGCGCTCTTAAATAGCTTTTTTTATTGCTTTTATTATGTATTGAAGATTTAAAAATGTATATACAAACATCGACCAATCCACCCACAGGAAAAGGCCTAAACAGGTGGCTTAGGAGAAACTGTTAAAAACAATATTTCAAATCTGCAAGACCACTTAAATACTCCACTTTTTTTGTTCATTTATTGAATCTACTGAACAGCGGCATTAATTGGATCGCTGTCGACGGCATCTTCCACGCCATCACTATCGTTATCCGTGACATATTCAAGGGTTCCAGGAACCGAACGCTTGCTCTTATCGTTGTTACCCCAACATACCGCACCAGTATCATCCTGAGCACAGGCGTGGTTGAAACCAACGTTG
>JAQWGK010000042.1 GCA_029238255.1 Porticoccaceae bacterium
TCGTCAAACCCAAAACACCTTCTTCTGCCAACGATTTTAAGCAATCTACAACCAAATCGGGCGTCTTAAAATTAATTATAATGGCGGATGTTCTGCCCATCGGGTTTTGGCTTCCTGTATTAACCTAAGGTCTTGGGAGATATTCATTGATAATAGACTAATTCAAATTATCTGCTTAAGGTGTTCAAAAAATTCTTCGTCCTTAAAGAATTGATGCCCAACTTGGTATGCATTTTTGGTGATCCTTAATCTCTCATCAGGATTAGCAATGTAATAAGTAAACTTTTCAGCAAAATCGGAAAAATCCCATGCAACTGGCACATAGGTTTCATAAGGAATAAAAATATCAGGATAAGTCTTTAGATTCCCCATATCCGGCTTTAATAAGAGACTTCCTAAAGCAACAGCTTCATAGTCACGCCAGCATATCTCGCCGTATCCAAAGGGGCTAAAAGTCATCTTCGATCTCCCAAGCTCTATTAAATAGTCAATTTTGGGAAGAGGCCCATTCGATACACTATAGATCGAGGACAATTGGAATGTCCTTTTTAAGGCCTCTGCTCGCATTTGCGAATACCAATCACTTCCTTTAACAGTAAAACGAGCATTCAGATCAATCGGTCTCGATCCAACAGGAACTCCCTTATTTGAAAAAAGGCTATATAGATAGGGAGCAGTGAGAAACCCGACACCTTCAATAAGTTTTTTATCAATAGATTTTGGAATTACATATTTTTTATTTTCGTGCTGACAGTTATATAGCTTCCCATAATAATCCATGAGATTCGTATCGCCAAAGTGGCTCTTGCGGTACTCATGAGAGTCTACAAACAACGTTTTCTTAACATATTTATCGATGTATGGATCAATTTTTGAAAATAAGCGGAGATCAGATGGAGCATACCAATCAAAAAAAACCACTTTGGCCTTTGGAAAATTCGACTTTATTAGGGAAAAAATATTCCCCAAATCTTTATCTTCAGCCTTAAAGTGAGCCTGAACAGCTACCACCTGCACATTAGTGGCACCTCCATCTGCTCCAACTTTTTCTAATGAATTTAATGGCAAAGCCTTAAGCGTCAATCCATATTGCCTACGAATTTTTTTTCGATAGGAATAAAAAGGATAGAGCTGTGATCCAGCTATAGCATTGGGATAATATAAAAAAACAAAGGAAGGTACTGTATAGTCGCCACGAATCGGCAATTTACAGTTTATTCGTTTAGTAATTTTCCAAATAATTTCAGATAGTTGGGCTCTCCAAACGCGAATCACTGTCCCACTAGAAACTAAAAGTAACCACTTTATAAAGTCCTTATTTCTCCATCTAGGCACACTTCACTCCCTTGCTTATAACTTCCCATGCATTACAGTATAGTCACTGAAATAGGTACCGTTGGATATTATAAATATGAGCCATTCTTGGGAATGAGGATTGAATATTCAAATACAAAAAAATGGCTCCGCACTTACTGCAGGGAACATTTCAGCCCGCCGTAGCCATCCCTGATATATTCAATAACTGACTGAGCGGTGAAATCTCGACTCCAATTATTTTTCGATTGATTAGCCACCTGTTGTGAAAAATCATTAATTGACTGCGAAAGTCCTATCGACGATAGGTATGCCTCAAAAGTTCTCTTCGGCTCAAGAAATGAATCCTGGACTACTGTAGAGTTAGTGTCACCTGAAACCGGACGCCATGCATCAATATCGTAACTAACCCCCTGAGAATGAAACCACTCAGTACTATCTAAGCCTGAATAATATTTATTCTCCTCGAGCACAACAGAATCTAATTGATCTGCCATTAAAACCCGCATATTACTACCAACAAGCTGAATATTATTTCCAGAAATACGAATATTCTCTTTAGGGTCTGAATTAATACTTATGGCTCCAGTTTTTGAGCTTGGGTTAGGAGTAATCAATCCATGAATGGTATTTTCAGAAATAGTAACGTCATTACTATGTCCATTTAGTCTTATACCCAAGAGATTGGTTACCTGAAGATTATCTGTGTGCAATATATAATTACCGCAAATTAAACCACCATCCCAATCGGTGGCATCAATATTCCACCCCAAAGTTCTATTTGTTGGCTGATCGCGACCAATTGCCAACATTACATTGTTAATAATTGTGATGTCCTTCCAGCGCGGCCCAGTATCATAATCTGTATTGCCACCTGCACTAATGCCGATTTCTCCGCCGACATAGACATTGTCCTCCACCCACAAATCATGAGATATTATTGAATCGACACCGGTATCTTTATCTGAATTCGCAGCCCACTTGTTCTGAATGCTCGATGAGCGAAGAAATATATTGCGGATAAATTTGGTGTGGAAAGCTTCAGAGAAATACGTATTATGATTAAACACATTCGCCTGGCCCTCATACTTTTCATTGCCCGAATCTACTTGCTTCTTATACCAGCCATTATGATCAAAAACATTCTCCTCTAGAAGAACAGACGCGTGAGAAGCATATATTCCCTGAGAATGATCACGCTCACTATATGAATTTCTGATAGTGTTTCTTCGAATAACTACATCCAAAACATCACCACCCCCATTAATAGCAATCCCCTTACTAAAATAATTAAAGTCATTATCCTCCAATAAAACTGTACCCATAGCAGACTCTTTTGGGGAATACATTCTGACTGCTATTGACTCAGTTACTTGACCCCAACCAGAAAACTCGGAAGACGCTGGATCTCGTGTATACGCATAAATTGCTAGGCCAGTAATTGCTATGTACTTTCTATGAGACCAAATTCTAAAAGTCTCATTAGCATCACTTTTAATTATTGGGCGCTGATCACCTGCCCCGTAAGATGTAACAACAGAACGCTCATTTTTTGAACGCCCTGTATTTAACTGGATATTCTCATGAACTTCCCAAACATCCCCGCGAAGAAGAAGAATCCAATCCGGGTATCCTTCGCGAGTATTGGCATTTGCTGCCTCGATAGTTTTAAAAGGCTTAATCAACCCTGGCTCTTCAATATCAGCGATATCTCTTGGCGCATAAAACTCAGCAGTTTCATCATCACCAAGAGACGAACTTACATAAATTAGTCTTGAATCTTCAGAAGGGGTAATAATTGACCAACCACTTTCATCCCAGCCATTGATTTCACGGGGATAAAGGTTAAATTCCCCAGGCTGGACACTATATTCACTTTGGTTTACTTCATACTCAGAGCTAGTATCAGCTGAGCTAGCTACTGGTGTCTCTGGCTCAGAACTAGAATTAGTAGTCGTCTCCTCACTGGTGGCAACAGGTGTGATGGCTAGATCGCCTGAACTCTCATCCTCAGTAGGGGTTGATTTACAGGCCGTCAGACCAATCAGTACTAGAAGAAAAACCAAAGATTTGTATTTAAACATCGCTAACCACTCCCGAATAGAAACGCCCTAAATCGTAACTACCTTTTTCTTAACTGTCTTTGAGAACACTCAAGATGCGTGACCCAGGTTTGATAGTTCCCTTCTAAACCCTGAAACAGCTCACACTTACACCAAAACTAATGCAGAAAAAGGTACTGCATTTGAGTTTACCGCAGGTTCAACCGCTAGTTTAACTACCTTTCAGCACCAGATCTTATATTACTCTTGCCACTCAACCCATATGATCTATTCTTAATGGAATAGATATATAAGGAAATATCCAATGCCCCTCTCTCTTCACAGGCGATCATTCATAAACAGTGTTTTGCTCTTTTCTGTGGCGCCCTTGGCAGCTGCAAAGAGGTCTCAACCAGCCAATAACCAGCAACTGATATTTACAAATATCAAACTCCTTGATCAGGGTTTTGTCTCTGTCAACGGATGGGTCTTACCAAAAGAAACCCTAATCAAGGGTACCCGCTAGCATGCTCTTTGATTTCAATTTACAAACCGACATAAATAAAAACTATGACGTCTGCGTAGTGGGTACAGGCCCAGCAGGTATTACATTAGCAAGAAAGCTCTCAGAGACCGGTCAAAAAGTCCTTTTACTGGAAGCAGGCGGGCTTGGTTACTCGGAACAGTCTCAGGCTTTTTATGAGTGTGAGACCGTTGGCCATAATGCCTGGCCAAAGTTTTCCCGGTTGAGATACTTTGGCGGGACATCCAATCACTGGGCAGGCCGCTGCAGACCCTTTGATAGTTCTGATTTTAACCCTCGTGAGATAAATGGCCTGCCAGGCTGGCCTATTAGGTACAGTGATATTAAGCCCTACCTGAACGAAGCGATGGAAATTCTTGATCTGGACAAAAAAATGGGGTTTCAACCAGTCAATGACGATCTGCTCAAAACGCGTTTTTCGCCGGATGCCTATTCAAATAGCCCGCCTACTCGCTTCAAAGATAAATACCTCTCTGAAATAGAAAGTTCAAAGAATATCGACTGTTATTACAATGCCAACGCGATTGACATGCGATTAGATACATCCCATCAGTCCATAACCCATATCAAGGTCAGTAATTACAATAATTTTTCAACCACAGTTTCTGCACAAAAGTTTATTCTTTGCCTTGGAGGCATAGAAACACCCCGCTTTATGCTTAACTGTAAAAATCAGATCCCGACTGGAATTGGTAATTCCAGCGATATGGTTGGCCGCTGTTTTATGGAGCATTTAAACGTGCGCATGGGCTCTTTTCTTTATCGTGATATTGATAACACAGAGGGCATGCAATTTTATGCGGATGATGCTTTCGTTATTAAGAATACTATTGGAAAATCCAATATCACTTTTGGCATTGTCAGAAAAATAAAGTCCTATGGTCGAACAAAGGAGATAAAGAACTTCTTTAAAAATATCGCCTGCCAGATGGAGATTGAGGAAAAGATTCAATTTATCAGTGAGTTTAAATGCCCTGGCATGGGAAATATTGGCACCTTAATAGAGCAATCGCCAAATTTAGACAGCAGAATATCCCTTAGCAAGGAAACCGATAGCTTTGGTCTAAACAGAACTAAATTTGACTGGCAGATAAATGATTTCGACAAAAAGACCATCAGGAAAACAGGGCAAGCTGTGGCCATAGAGTTTGCCAAGGCTAATCTGGGATCAGTGCGTTTGTCTGACTTTATTTTAGATGAAACGAGAGAAATTGAATTTGGCCGTCATGCTCATCATATGGGTACAACCCGTATGTCTGAATCTCCGCAGTACGGTGTTGTTGATCAAAACTCAAAAGTACATGATCTCGACAATCTATATATCGCTGGCAGCAGTGTTTTTTCAACTGGGGGAGCCTGTAACCCAACCATGCCGATTATGCAGCTATGCCTGCGACTTGTAGATCACCTTACCGGTTAATAAGCAAAAATTAATCATTTTCTATGGTTACTTAATTTCATTTAGCAGGGCGGATTCTAAAATTTCCGCCGACTTATCCCAGTCGAAAGATTTCACGTAAGATGCGCTATTGACACTCATCTCACACCACGACTGCTCATCCATAGAGAGCACTCTGATCATTTTCTCAGCCATATCTTGAGCATCACCCACATTAGCCAGAAAGCCGTTGTGACCATCCTTTATATAGTCCTCTGGCCCACCACAGCGAGTAGTCACTACCGGGCAGCCACAAGCCGCAGCTTCAATGCCCGGCATACCAAACCCCTCAAGTGTCGAAGGCAGTAACCAACAATCCGTTCTTTTATACAATTCGGGAATCAAATCCTGAGCTGGACGAAAGAAATACTCAAAATTTTCTGGAGGCTTGTTTTCGGGTTTCAGCGGGTGGGAACCAAAACATATAACCTTTAACTCAGGGATAGTCCTCTGGACAAGTCGGATAGCCTCAAATGCAGTTGCCGCGCCCTTCCACTCAACTATGCCGTAAAGCATGCCAACTGTTGGAACCGACTGCTTTAATCGTGGCTGAAAATTGAATTGATTCCAATCCACACCATTAGGAATTAATACTGAACTTTCGTCACCATAGTCTTCCGCCATCACCCTCTTTAACCAATTGGCAATAACAAGCTTTTTATAGGGCAGACGATATGTCTCCTTAACAGACTCAGTATCACCTCCATGCAGCTCATGGTGCCTGATAAAGTAGGCTTTTTTACCCTTTCTATCAGACCAGTCTTTTATCCAATGCGCTGTTTCCCACCACGTTGCTATGGTGACATCTGCATCGGGAACATCGGTCTCAACAATTGGGCGGCGTCGAACCGGAATCAAATTAGCAGTGCTTTGCTCAAAATGATGAGTCTGTTTTCGGTTCCTGTATCTTTTGATCCAATAGCGGATAAATGCTCTGATACGCAAAATCGGTGGTTTCCGAGGAGGCAAATCAACATAGGCCATATTGACCCTGTGCCCCCGACGAACCATAGCTTCAGCGATTAAACGATTGGATTTAATACCACCAGCCAAGCTTGGACTTGGCAATACCCAGTTTATGGTCAATGTCTTCATCAAAATAAAAACCGCCCTAAATATTTAAGATCCAAACACCAAACCCAATTACCACGACAGAGGAGATAACCGCAAATACATCTAGGCTAGGCCACCAGACTTTATGTTTTTTTACTAATACTGCCAGCATCGGATAGCACAAAAATTTGGATGCAGATATTCCGGCTATTAGCCCTATAACCCCAAAAAAATGCGATCCAATAATCATACAAGCCAGAAGAAGCAGACCTCTAGTAGCCTGAAACAACATAAATCCAAATGAGTCTCCAAATGCTAAAAGAGCATTTGCTGTTGTTACTGTTATGACACTACCGATAGTACCGACTGCCAATACTTGCAACATCCATCCAGCAGAGCTGTATCTTGAGTCATACAAGATATCTATAAAAAATTCCCCACCAATTACTAGAGCCCAAACCATAGGAAGTGTTGCTAATAGTAAATACATACGTATCTTGCGAACGGATAATAAATCCCTCTTTTTACTATCTCTTCCAATATCTGAGTAAATAGGCAATAAAACTAACTGATTAACCTTTAACAATAATTCTAAAATCACTCTCGACCATATTGCTGCGATTGCGAACACACCCAAATCTTGCTTTGTGAGGAATACTCCCAAAACCAGAACATCCCCTTTATTTATAAAAAAAGTGATAAATGAGCTTACAAAAATCCATTTTCCAAAATTGTATATATTTGCCACAGCATCAGTATCTAAACTAAATCTTGGTTTATAGGAAGTAAGCATCCGGTAAGAGAGAGCCAGCGTTGCGAACGACCCAAAAAGTCCCCCCAAAGCTATCGCCCAAATCGACCGAAAATACCAAGCAAGTATTAATGTGGTTATTACAGATATGAACTGACCCGTCAATTCCCAACTAATAAGTCTCCTAAGCTTAATGTGACGCTTCAGAGTCAGAGCGCTCGGGCTATAGAATCCATGAATCAACGCTGATAGCCCAACCACCGGTATAAGGAGAGATAATTCAGGCGCCTCATAGAATGAAGCAAGAGGATAAGCAACTATCCAACATAACACCCAAATTATGGCTCCTCGGATAATTTGCAATGTCCATGCTGTATTAAGGTAGTCCGGGTCATCACCACGTTTATCTCTCACTACAGATGTTGAAATACCAACATCAGAAAGCATTTGTATTCCGCTTATAACAACTTGAACCAATGCCATCAGCCCAAATACTTCTGGGAAAAGGAGCCTTGTTAAAATTAAGTTGCTGCATAGGCGAATGATTTGGCCGCCACCAAAACCAGCCAGTGCCCAAAAGGAACCAGATATAGCTTTA
The DNA here is from genome assembly GCA_029238255.1 of Porticoccaceae bacterium. Taxonomy (GTDB): domain Bacteria; phylum Pseudomonadota; class Gammaproteobacteria; order Pseudomonadales; family Porticoccaceae; genus HTCC2207. The sequence goes on from JAQWGK010000042.1 coordinate 7,741, forward strand.
TTCTTCAGAGGTAAGAATCTGTTTTTTGAGTTTATATCCAAATGGGAAAGCTCTTCCTTGAAAATAACTGATTCAGCTAGTGCGAGTCTAAATACGGATACGAGGATGGATAGACATAATGATTTTGATTTAAGTCTAGTATAGAGGTAGGATTAGTCAAACATAAAAAATATGTGATATTGGATAAATCAGAACAGGAACGTTCAAATGCCAGAGTACCTTCGCGCTTACATTGTTGTAGTTTCCCTATTTTTCGCATCCTTCTGGCTGATAAAGAAAGTTAAACCTGACTTTATAGATCAAACTCAACTAAGTAAGTGGCGAAATTATTGGATCCTGATAGCTTCAATTTCATTTCTCAGCCCTAATGTTTGGGTTTATCTTTTTTCTTTAATCATAATATTAGTAATCGTTCGTTCGTCTCCCACTGAAAAACCTGTTTTTTTCTTAGCAATTTTATGTTCCTCACCACTTTTCCACTTTACAGTTCCAGGTTTTGGAGTGATCAACTATCTTATTAAATTAAGCTATTTTGACGTATTGGCAATATTTCTATTAATCCCAATATACAAGTACATACATAATAAAAGTTGGAAGCTAAACAGTTATGATAAATGCGTTTTAGTCTATGTGATGCTTATTTCCGTCCTGGCAGTAAGCGAGACATCCATTACTCACGGAACACGTTTGGCAGTTCAATATTCTCTAGCCATTGGACTACCCTACTTTGTCTTAAGTCGAGCCATAAACTCCACTATACAACTCCAAAAAACTGCTTATGCCCTCCTATTCTGTTTAATCCCAATGGCCGTAATTGGCTGTTTCGAATCGATTAAATATTGGAAGCTATACTCCTCAGCATTCTCACATGTACTTGGAGAAGGCAATAACCAAGCTTACAGGCTTAGAGGAGGTTCATTGAGGGCAAACGGGTTGTTCGCAAGCCCTATCGTTTTGGGCTACGCTATGGTGATTGGCCTAGGCTTTCTAACCTATGTAAAAAAGCACACAACAAAAACAAATATTATTCTAGGTATTGGCTTTCTTTTCCTAGTATCCCTTTATTTTACTAAAGCCAGAGGACCTTGGTTAGGTTTAGCGGTTTTCGTTATTTTATATCTTTGGTCCGGACCCAAAAATCTCGGCAAATTAGCCACGTTATTTTTAGGAGGGTCGATTGCCCTCATACCACTAAGCTTAACTACAGCTGGAATGAAGTTTATCGAGATGCTTCCATTTTTTTCATCTCAGGATTCCCATGAAGCATCCACGGTTGACTACAGACTAAGACTTATTGAACAGGGCTGGATAGTGTTCCAAAAAAATCCAATTCTAGGCTCTATAACTTATCGAGATACACCTGAAATGGAAGTTATGCGGCAAGGACAAGGGATTATTGATGTCGTAAATTCATACATTCATATCGTCCTGAGTTATGGAATGGTAGGTCTTGCACTTTTTGTTTTTGTTTTTCTGGGGTTATTTATATCAGTTTATAAATCAATTAAGAGTCTTCCATCTTCTGAAGTACAACTCATTTATATTGGTCGAACCTTATTTGCTGTTTTAGGATCAATTATCTTTATGATATTTACAGTAAGCTCAATTGATTTTATTCCTATTTTTTATTGGTCTATAGCTGGTATTTGTTCCGCGTATATTAAAATTTGTAACCATAAAAGGAACGAACTAGCTAACCCGCAACAGCATCCAACTCAGGCAGCATCTCCTTGATCTTCACCCCCTTAGCCTCTTCCAGCCAATGGGCAACCTCTTCCACCTCTTTGGTCTGGGTTTTGGTCGGCCTAATCACCGCAGATAGGTTGCGATCTTTAATCACATCCAGAATCAAACCGGCATTAATACTCTTCCGCTCATCGGCAAAGGCATAAACCAATGCCATATCGCAAAGGGTATTAATACGCCGTGGAACGCCTTCAGAGAAGCAGAAAATGGCTGCAATGGCGTCGGTGGTAAATATGGATTTGGGACTTCCGGCCACTTTGAGGCGATGAAGGATATATTTCCCTGTGTCCACGTAATCCATGGGGCGCAGATTAAAATCCACCCCTATTCGCTGGGCAAACTGGGTTAGCTTGGGGTTATTGAGTTTTTCGATTAACTCTGGCTGACCAATAAGTATTAGCTGCAAAAAAACATCGTTAGAAATATTGATATTGGAAATAAGCCGCAACTCTTCGAGTGTATCCTCGGACAGATTTTGTGCCTCATCGATCACCAGCAGTACACGCTTGCCATCGGAATACTGATCCATTACAAACTCAGTGAATTTGCGTAGCTTTTTGGCGTTCTCAGGGTTGGGCTCTTCGAGGTCGAAGGCATCCAAAACCCAGGTCATCAGGTTACCAAACGAAGCGTGGGTATTATTAATCATCCCAATCACCACCTCTTCCCCTTCCTGAGCGAGCAGGTAGTTGACCAGGGTTGTCTTTCCAGCACCAATATCGCCGGTGATTACGGTAAAGCCGGCCTGACTGTGAAAGCCATATTCGAGCATGGTTTGTGCACGAATATGGTTTTTGCTGAGATAAAGAAATTCCGGATCCGGGTTTAAGCTAAACGGCTTTTCTTTTAGGTGAAAAAACTCTTCATACATATATTTTCAATCCCTGAATATCTGTGTCTGGCGAACTTATACCAGTGACGGCATAAATCCGGCTTCGGTTGACTGCGATTTGTTAACCACGGTGCCGACTATATTGGCATTTTGCATGGACTGTATGGCCTTTCTGATATCAGCTTCCGAGTCACGCCCTTCCTCCAGAACCATTAAAAAACAGTCCACATGATTGAGTGCGGTAAGTACATCATCTCTGGGCAAGATAGCTGGCATATCGTAGATTACAATCCGTGACTTGTAGCGTTGGGTCACTTCATTAAACAGTGCAATCATTCTCGGGCTGGATATTAGCTCGGATGAATTTTCAACACTTCCTACACCGGGCAATAGCAGTAACCGCTCAACCCCCGGGTTAACGAGCAAGTCGGCAATTTCTACATCGCCGTTTAAATAATCACTGAGGCCAACAGTTGGCTCAATCGCAAAATAGTCTTTAACGCCAGGATGGCGCAGATCCATATCGACCAACAGGGCTGTGTAGTTAACTTCCATTGCAATTGCAGCGGCCAGATTGCTTGCAACCAGTGATTTACCTTCCCTCGGTGAGGGGGAGATTATCCCTATACTGCGCCAATTATTGGCACGCATCTGCTTGATAATAGTTGTGCGTAGAGTTCTAAATAGCTGTGACCGCGGATCATTGGATGAGCGGGACACAACCAGATTTTTCTCTAATAATTTATGGCAGACGGGCACCACCTGACTGGAGGTGTAGACAATCTTTTCCAGCGGCGATGCTTTACCCGATGAGAGCTTGTGCTCTTGGCGTTTTTCTCTGGCCTTTTGCAGCGCCTTATGAATTCGAGACATAGTAGATTCCTAAAGCATATTTATTTTAGTCATAACTTTAAACCAGACGATATCCAGACTCATGACAAAGTAGTCGACTATAGCCAGTATCACTAGCCCCAAAATAGCCGCAATAATCATCAGTCGCTTGCGAGATTTATCTTTTCTGCTGTAATCCTCTGCAGTCAACATTAAGGGGATAATTGCCAGAGGCTCTGCGCCAGTGATGCGAGTGATATCTTTAATACTCCTAACTGCCGGATCGAGCATTTCCACCAACATTACCAGCCCCAAACTAACAGCACCGGACAAAAATAATCCCATCATTAGTAGCTTTGGACGGTTTGGTTTAACTGACTCAGTGGGCTTTAAAGGCGGCTCAATCAATGTAAAGCTTTCGGCCTTATTTTCTGACTCAAGGTTCTGTGCCACATCTGCCTCAAGCTGTTTGGCTCGCAACTCCTGATACTTTCGCTTGGTACTTTCATAGTCGCGGGTCATATCATCATAGCTACGCTGAACTTCATGGGTACGGGCAACTCGCTCGTGATACTCCCTGACCTCTGCCTGCATGGACTGTCGTTCAGTATTAGTTCGAGACAGTTCTTTTTCGGTAAGATCAATTTTTATTTTTATCTGCCGGTATAGTGGGTTGGAGATTTCATCCATATTCTGCTCTGGCTGAAACAGCGCATCAGCAGCAACTTCTTTTTCCAGTCCGTCTATTTCTCTGGTTAACCGCTTAATATCCGGATGAGATTCTGAGTACTTGTTTTGTAGACTGCTTAATTCATTTTTAAGCTGCGCAAGCCTGACTGGGCTGCTCAGGGTAGTCATGCCATCACTGCTGGCCACATAGGGATCCATGCTGGCAAGTTCAAGGCTGAGGTAATGCACCTGATCGCTCAGTCTAACCGCTTCTTTTTGGCGTGCTTTAATCTTCTCTTCAAGGTTTTTGATCATTGAGAGATTGAATTGCAGCAGCTCCGGAAGGCTGTCGCCAAACTCCAATTTGAAGTTGGCAATTTGCTCTTCTAGTCCCTGTACGGTTTTTTGCATTTTGTCAGCTTCATCGCTGAGAAAAGTGACAGTTTCTGCTGCCTTATTGGTTCTGGTTTTGACGTTCTCATCGAGGAACATAGTCACCAGCTCATTGGCCACCTTCTGGGCTATATCCGGTGATTCGTCCATAAAAGAGACTTTAAAGGCAATACTGGCTCGTTGCGCCCTACCTCGAGTCGGATCTATAACATTGGCATTGATCATCTCTACATGGACTGAACTGCGAAACTTCTCTACCAGTAAAGATACTGTACTGTTTGCTCTCTCTTGCTCATAAACATTATGTTTATCAAGGGTCTCAAGAACACGGGAGGTAGTTAGAATACGCTGTTTGATGACCTGTATCTGCTGCTCGGCATAACTGGTTACTGTTGAGCGCACCAGATCTCGCGGGATCTCCTGACTCTCAATCAGCACTACGCCCTCAGATTGATAAATAGGCGGCAGTAAAAACGTTATGGTGGCGCTGATAGCAAGTAGCAGTGGGAAGGCGATAATAATATACAGCTTGCGTCTGCGTAGAATATCTAAATAATCCAGCAGTGACTTTTCGGTATCTTCCATAATTTTGTAGCGTCCTTTTCCCTAACTCTTATTATTAAAAGCTATAGCGCAAACCAATTTTTACGCGGTTTGACTCAACCTCCGACCCGGAATTTCGGTCATAACTTCTAAATACATAGGAAGTTTGCAGCTTTAATTTTTCAGTTATTCGGTAGTGATAATAGGGGGAAATATTGATGCTTTCGCGATCATTGAGGGCAGAGTCGGTGTCATACCAAGAGAGATTAATACCTGCGGAGCTTCGACTTGTATATCTATGCTCAAAACCGACTCTCACACTATCTCGTTCTTCTACATCACCCTGACTGGATGGATAGAGGCTTCTGGATAGACTCAGTGACCAATCATTACTTTCCTGACTGTAATTCATGCCTAAATTAAGCAAAACCCCAGTGTTGTCAGAATCTACAATAAGTACCACCGGCCCCGACAGAATTCTCTTGCGACTATCACTCTGGAAATAACCTGTACTGCCATTGATGCTTAGTGACTCTGAATACTGATAAATAAACCCAACCGTTATTTTTTCATAGTCAGTTTTATTAGTATTAACATTGGGTCGCTCAGCTTCGTACTGGGAAACACTTATATTTGCCGTGGTGCTAAGTACTTGATCCACTTTGTGCTGCCAATTTAAGCCAATGGTCTGATCTTCGTTATCGGAAAAATCATCCGCATTATAGTCTCGCTCGGTGTACCCGAAAGATATCCCGAGATCGTCTTTTTCAGTGACTCGAAAAACAACACCAGGATCTACATAGACAGTTTCGACAATTGTATTTGAATCGAATTGACCCGTATCCTGATCGGCAAAATCACGCTGTGAATTTTCGCTATAACCAAAATCCAGTGACCAAGTTGAGCGCTCCTTTTTGTAACTGTTTTTCCAGTTAAAAGCAGGGTCTTCAGAATCAAATTGATCGAATTCAGAATATCGCTTAACGGCTAACTTGGCATCCAGTTCAGACTTAACCACCGGCGACAGATAGATCAGCGAAGCCTCGGGCTTAATGGAATAAATCCAACTGTCCTGCTCAGCTTCATTCATTAAAAAATTATCATCGTAGGTAGCATCCGCGTCGAAGTTAAAATCTGCTACCCAACCGGCTGCCAGAGATACTGTGGAAAAACTTACCAGCAGTATCAGCGCAGCGATTGATTTAGTTATCTTGTTCATAGCTAATCCTTGCCATTTATGGGACGACGATTACGTCTCCCGCTTTAAGAAGGTGGTTGCTGGATAGGTCGCTGCCTTTCTCAAGGTCTGAGTAGCGCACCTTTAAAATGCTTTCCTGGGTGTCCGTTGACTGATCGCTGCGGCGAATAATTTTGATCGAGTTTTCCGCGGCAAATTCATTGAGCCCGCCCGCCATAGCCAGTGCCTGCATTACCGTGGTCAATTGGATCATGGCCACAGGGCCGGGTTTGAGTACCTTACCAACCACAAAGACAACATTGCCTTTGGTACTGGTTACGGTGACATTAACCTCTGGATCGGCAATAAAAGTATCGAGTTTTTCACCGATCACCGCTTCTACCTGAGCCGCGCTTTTACCTGCCGCCTGTAAATGTCCAACTAGTGGAAATGAAATCATGCCATCGGGTAGTACGGTGATGGTTCTCTGCATAGTATCTTCATTCCAGACCGAGACATCTAATTGATCCCCCGGGTTGAGCAGATAGGTTTCGGCGGCAGCTACACTGCATAGTCCTGCAGTTAGCAGTGAGACTGTAAGAAAGAAGTTTTTTAACATTCCAGTTGTTTTCATCATGATCACTTATCCTGTGTAATCCATATCAGTTTATTGTAGACCTATTTATCTACCTGTGATACCCATCCAGCAACTGCTTGATAGCGCAGATATCAATAGGCATTTTTGTTGAGAAATCCTCCGCAGGCGGTCATTACAATCAGCTTTATATCCAGCCATATTGACCAGCTTCGAATATATTCGAGATCGTATTTAATACGACCCTCCATTTTTTCCAATGTATCGGTCTCACCTCTATAGCCTTTTACTTGCGCTAAACCGGTGATGCCGGGTTTTACTTTGTGCCGCAACATATAGCCATGGATTGCGGTTCTATAAAATTCATTGTGAATAACCGCATGAGGGCGAGGCCCAACAATCGACATAGTGCCGGCGATTACATTAAAGAATTGCGGCAATTCATCCAGTGACGCTCTGCGTAAAAAGGCCCCAAACGGGGTGATTCGACTATCAGCTTTACTCGCCTGCTGAAGCTCCTGGTCACCTGCATCCATCACCGTCATGGTTCTAAATTTCCACACTGTTATAGGTTCGCCACCTATACCGTAGCGCTGCTGTCGGAATAGCGCTGGGCCAGTGGATGTTAACTTTATCACCAGAGCGATCAACAACATTGGCAAGGCAATCATCAGCAAAATCAGGCTACCGGCAACCAGATCGAGCATCCGTTTAGTAATATTATCCAGACCTGTGTGCGGCGATTCGAAAACGCTAATGGCCGGCATACCCTGAACGTCGAGCCAGCTGGCGTTTAACAGGTCAAAACTAAAGAGGTCGAGCATCATATAGGCAGAGACGGTGGTATCTGCCAGTTCGTTAAGTAACACTTTAATGCGCTTCTCTGCGGCGAGAGGCAGAGTGATAAAGATAGTGTCTATAGCGCCTTTTTTAGCCTGATCAATCAACTCCTGAGAACCGCCCTTAATCAGGCTTGAATCTGATATATATCGTCGTGACCCATTGCTTCTTCTATCATCAAAATAGCCAACAAACTTATAACCGGCCCAGGGCATAGACTGTATGCGGGTCTCTAAACTGGCTCCCAGTTCGGTGGCACCATAAATGGCTACCGACCTTGAGCTGGCGCCTGTTTCACGAAACAGTCGCAAGATCATGCGGGTAATAGAATGCCAGGAGATCAGTTCAATGGGTGTCAGTAAAAACCAGTAAAAAACCATTTCGCGGTTGTATAGATCGGAGGGATGAAAAACCATATCAACCAGAATCAGGATAACAACTACCATCAACCAGTTACTTCCCACAGCTATAACTTCTGCCTTAAGACTGGTATCGCGCCAGGATTTATAACTGTGGCTGGATTCGGAAAGAAAGCTGAACAGTACAATGGCTATCAGTAACAACCAGTTATACAGCGGCACCCAGCTGAGGTTGAGCACCGAAACCAACGCCACCAGCGTACAGCCGATGATTCCCGCATCAATAAGGCGAGAAAACGCATTGATCTTGGCGTCGCGGCGACGCACCATCCTTGAGAATTGATCGGCCATAAGTCCAACTGACTCTATGTGATAATTTACTGAAAAAGATTGTACGTGACGATTTTGTTCTGTCGATCACGTAGCATCTAATTTATGAATCAGTTAACGGCTTACCTGTGAACTGGTCTATTTTTTTGCTGATTTTCGCAGCCCAGCCAAGCCAAACAGCCCGGTGATAAACAGCCACGCAGCCGCGGGAATAGGAACTTCTGTTACTGCCCACTGGGTAAAGTGGGAAATATCATGTTCTTTATTGTCCAGAGCTGAGCCAATTTCAACCTCAAGCTGATTACCTAAAACACCGTCATCATTGATCTGAAAAAGCCATACAAAACTCGAGGCTTTTACGGTCAGATAACCCGTGAAATCGGCAGTGGTCATCAATTTCCTGCCAGTGAAACTGCTCGGATCTTTGACACCTGTCAGCCCCGGGATTACAACCCCTTCGAACGCTAGCATATTGGTCACATCCGCCAGATGATCCTGAGCAGTTCCCGTAGACCAAAACGCGCTGGAGGTTATATCGGCAAGACTTCCAGTGGTGACTGCGCAAGTGGTGCAGGTAGTGGCAAAGCCCTGATCTATCACGCCATCGCCAAATGGAGTATTTCCCGCATTCTCATCCACTCCGCCACTGGTTTTGTTCTTATCTGCAGCCCACACACTCAACAGGTCGATAGTGCCCGCCTGTACAGGAGATAGTGCTAATGAGCAGAGGGTAAATAAGGTAATTAATATTTGTTTGTTCATAGTCCCCGTCCTTGTGCGCCTTTTTATCTAAAAGCAACTCAATCTAAAAGTAACTAAAGTTCCGTGCAATTAGGTTCACAGCATTAGCGTGAACTAGCGCACAGTCTTTACTAGTAAGTTAAAAGATAGACCATGGACAGGCACTGTCAAGAATAAGAGGGTGATTTTTATTTACTAGTGGATAGTTTGGGGAGGAATTTTGAGCATAAAAAAAGGCGACTCTTTAAGAATCGCCTTTCTTGGAAAAACAGGTAATAACCGGTGGTTATTAGCTGAGCTTTTCCTTGATACGTGCTGCTCGACCTGAAAGCTCGCGCAAGTAGTACAACTTGGCGCGACGAACTGCACCGCGACGTTTAACTTCAATGCTGTCAACCAGTGGGCTGTAAGTCTGAAAGGTACGCTCTACACCGATACCGTTAGAGATTTTACGAACAGTGAATGCAGAGTTCAGCTGGCGGTTACGCTTAGCCAATACTACACCTTCAAAAGCCTGAAGACGCTCACGAGAGCCCTCTTTTACTTTTACCTGAACAACAACGGTATCACCGGGGCTGAATGCAGGGATTTCTTTGCTCATCTGCTCTTTTTCAAGTGCAGCAATAATAGATGTCTTGCTTGTCATTTTCTTGCTCCTCAATTTTCATTGGTTGGTGGCACGCCACCTGCTTTAGAGCTCTGTACAGAGAGGATGAACACTATCCTTTGTCATCATCTGCCAGTGCAGCACTCATTTCCTTGAGTAGAGCCTGTTGCTCTTTATTGAGCTTCAGGCGGTCCAGTAAATCTGGTCTTCGCTGCTGGGTTCGCACGAGTGACTGCTGCAAACGCCAACGTCTAATTTTTTCATGATTACCGGACAGCAATACCTCTGGTACAGCCTGCCCCTGATAATCGTCTGGCCGCGTATAGTGCGGACAGTCCAGTAGTCCCTCGGCAAACGAATCCTGATCGGCAGAATCTGAATGCCCCAGTGCTCCTGGTATCTGGCGTATTAGAGCATCCATTAAAACCATTGCTGGAAGCTCACCGCCACTGAGAACATAGTCACCTATGGACCACTCCTCATCGACTTCTAACTCTATTAGTCGCTCGTCGATTCCCTCGTAGCGACCGGCAATCAATATTAATGATTGCTGTGTTGCAAACCTGTTTGCGGCACTCTGATCGAGCACCTGACCCTGTGGTGATAAATAAACCACTCTGGCCTCTTCCCCCGCCCAGTCTCTGGCGGCTGATATCGCCTTACGCAAAGGCTCTATCATCATCACCATACCGGGGCCGCCTCCGTAGGGGCGTTCATCAACCGTCTGGTGGCGATCCTGGGTAAATTCTCTGGGATTGAAGCTTTTACACTGCAACAATCCATTTTTCACTGCTCGACCACTGACACCGTATTCGGTCAATGAATCAAACATTTCTGGAAACAAGCTAATCAATGCGATCTTCATTCACTTGCTCCTCTTTAGCCTGTTCGCTTTAAAAGGCAGGATCCCAATTAACATCAACTCTCTGATCAGCCAGGTCCACCTTGACGACAAATTCATCCACATAGGGGATCAATCTCTCTTCTCGGTCAATGCTTTGGCTATCACCTTTGACCACCAATACATCATTGGCGCCGGTTTCCAGTAGCGACTTAACCACACCAAGTCGCACTTCCTGATCCTGGTGATGAGCTATAACCGCAAGCCCTTCAAGCTGATGCCAGTAGTAATCATCTTTACTCAGCTCTGGAAGATTAGTCTTGGCCACCTGAATTTCACTACCACACCATTTCTGGGCAATGTCGCGATCATCAGTGCCTTTGATATGCACCACAAGGCTTTCGCCATGCCTGCGCCAATCATCGATTTCCAGTTGCTGAATGCCAGAAGCCGTGGCTATAAACCACGGCTTGTAGGAGCACAGTGTCTCTACCTTATCGGTATAGGAGTGCACCTTGACCCAGCCACGCACACCGAAGACAGTCGTTATGCGACCAACAACCAGTGTTTCCATCGAGTCCTGTTTCCCAGAATTACTCAGCGTTGTAGCCGGTAAATCAGGCAGCTGCTGTTGCAGCGGCTTTAGAAGCTTCTTTAATCAACGACTTAACACGATCACTAACCTGAGCACCCTGACCCTGCCAATAGGTGGCGCGATCAAGATCAATACGCAGGCTCTCTTCTGAGCCGCGTGCTACTGGGTTGAAGAAACCAATACGCTCAATGTAGCGAGCGTCACGCGCTTTGCGAGAGTCGGAAACTGTGATGTGGTAAAAGGGACGTTTCTTAGCGCCACCACGAGCCAATCTAATTGTTACCATTTACTAAAATCCTGTGTTCAAACTGGCATCATCGCCAGACTTGATATTTCAATTTGTAATACTTCTGGAAAGCTCAGCATAGAAATACACGTAGCTCCCCGAAAGGCGCGGTATCTTACGCCAAAAGAGACTAAAAGGAAACTACTTTAACTGCGATATCTGAAGAGTTGGAAACTGGCGATTTCAGCGGCTATTGAGTCGCTAAAATTCGCCTTCGAAAAAGGAACCTGCCGTCCTGAGACTCCTTTAAAATAAGGGCTTTGCGGGTTTTATCGGCGCGGGAAATTACCTGGAGGCAATCCACCCATCGGTGGCAATCCGCCACCCATTCCGCCGCCGCCAATACCACCAGAGCCGCCACCCATAGCACCACCCATGCCACGCATCATATTCTGCATGCCTTTGCCTTTCATTTTTTTCATCATCTTGCCCATCTGCTTATGCTGCTTGAGCAGACGGTTTAGATCCTGAATGGTGGTTCCTGAACCATTGGTGATTCGACGCTTGCGAGATCCATTTAAAATATCTGGATTGCGGCGCTCTTTAACGGTCATAGAGCCAATAATGGCTTCCATCTGGCCAAACTGGCCGGTGACATTTTGCTGTTGGGCCATCTGCGCCATATTGCCCATACCGGGCAATTTATCCATCAAGCCAGCCATACCGCCGAGATCATTCATCTGCTGCAGCTGATCGCGAAGGTCTTCAAGATCAAAGCCTTTGCCCTTAACCATTTTCTTGGCAAGTTTTTCGGCCTTCTTCTTATCAACCTTGCGCTCAACATCTTCGATAAGCGACATAACATCGCCCATACCCAGAATCCGCGAGGCGATACGCTGAGGGTGGAAAGGCTCCAGTGCATCTGTTTTTTCGCCGACACCGAGGAATTTAATTGGCTTACCGGTAACATGGCGCACAGATAAAGCCGCACCACCGCGGGCATCACCATCCACTTTAGTGAGGACAACACCGGTCAGAGGCAGGGCTTCATTGAAGGCCTTAGCAGTATTTACCGCATCCTGACCAATCATCGAGTCGATAACAAACAGGGTTTCCACCGGGTTGGCGGCTTTATGTACCTGCTTGATCTCGGCCATCATCTCGCCATCGATATGCAGGCGACCGGCGGTATCTACGATAAGCACATCAACAAATTTGGTTTTGGCGCTGGCAATTGCTGCATTGACAATATCAACCGGCTTTTGGCTGGTGTCACTGGGGAAAAATTCTGCACCCACTTCAGCGGCGAGGGTTTTAAGTTGTTCTATAGCCGCTGGTCGGTAGATATCCGCAGAGACCACCATGACCTTTTTCTTTTCCCGCTCACTCAGGTATCGGGATAGCTTTGCTGCCGAGGTGGTTTTACCCGCACCCTGCAGACCGGCCATCAATATCACTGCCGGTGGTTGAGCCGCTAGGTCGAGAGATTCATTTTCCTCTCCCATAACCTTTTCAAGCTCAGCTTGAACAATCTTAAGAAACTGCTGGCCGGGATTAAGGCTTCGATTAACCTCTTGGCCGAGAGCACGCTGTTTTATCTGCTCTATAAAGTCTTTGACCACTGGCAGCGCCACATCCGCTTCAAGCAGCGCCATACGCACTTCACGAAGAGTGTCCTGAATATTTGCTTCACTGAGACTCGCCTTTCCTGAAATCTTCTTCAGGCTGTCGGACAGACGTTCACTTAAATTTTCAAACATTGCCATGGATATTATTTCCAACTATTCATTTATGCTGCCCATTATAGCAATTATTTCCCGCAACTCTTCACCCTGCTCACTGAATATGACACACTCTGCTAAAATATTTACTGACTGACTCCGATGACAAGTTTCTTTGCTGTTTCTGCAATTGCTATCTACCTGCTGGCCTTTGGCTATCAGGTTTCGCAGCTGCGTAAACATCCCGGCACACCGACCACTGCTTTTCAGCTATCCGCGGCAGTAGCCATTGTGCTGCACGGTGTCACCGTCTATGGCTTTTTGTTTACCTTGGAAGGACTGGATTTAAGTCTACTCAAGGTATGCGCCCTGATCTCTCTGGTTATAAATCTGGTGCTGTTTATCAGCGGCCTAAAGAAACCTATCCACAGCCTCTATCTTTTTCTGTTTCCGATCTCAGCAGTCTCGCTGTTTGCCGCCCTGACCACCCCCAGCACTAAAGCCGCTGTGGTTATACCGCCAACTATCGAGGCCCATGTACTGATTTCCATACTCGCCTACAGCACGCTGGCTATAGCCGCACTGCAGGCACTGTTTATCGGTTACCAGAACTGGCAGCTGAAACATAAGCATCAGAATTTTCTTATGCGCACCTTCCCACCATTGCAGAGTATGGAAGCACTGCTGTTTGAACTGGTTTGGGCCGGCGAGATACTTCTTACTCTCTCACTAATTAGCGGATTTCTCTTCTACGAGGACTTCTTTACCCAGCACCTGCTACATAAAGTAGTTTTTAGCATGGTGGCATGGGTTTTCTACGGTTGTTTACTTTGGGGTAGGCACTTTCAGGGCTGGCGCGGCAATACTGCGATTCGCTGGACCTGGGCAGGCTTTATCGCCATATTGTTTGGCTATATCGGCAGTAAAGTGGCACTGGAATTTCTTCTGGTTTAATTCCCCTGCAAGCAAACCGCCTAAAATCCCCATTAATATGTATTTATAACCTATTGCCAAAAGCTAAAAACTACTTCACCATGATCGACCTTAATATTTTAGGTTTTTGATTCTTGGACGGTTCCCATCCTTGGGTGTTGTGGTTAACACTCGCATTACTACTACTTGTATCCGCTTTCTTCTCTGGCTCCGAAACCGGCATGATGTCCTTAAACCGTTATCGGCTCAGGCATCAACGCAAAAAAAGTGCCGGCGCTCGCCGGGCAGCCAAACTTCTCGCAGTGCCTGATCGCTTAATCGGTCTGATTTTAATTGGTAATAATGCAGTCAATATTCTGGCGGCGATTATCGCCAATATGCTGGCAATTATTTATGTTGGTGAAGCTGCGGCTCCCTGGGTGGCCACGGCCTCCCTGACTATTGCCGTGCTGGTATTTTCCGAAGTAACCCCAAAAACCATTGCCGCACAGAACCCTGAATGGTTTGCCTTTAAAGCCAGTCATATTCTCAAGCCGCTACTCAAGCTTATCTGGCCGCTGGTATGGATGGTTAACAAGCTAACTAATGGCCTGATTAAATTGCTCGGCTTTGACCCCAGCGCCTCACGAGATGATGGACTGGATACTGAAGAGCTGCGATCGGTTGTCGATATATCCGGCCACAAAATTTCCGACAGCCATCAGGGCATGCTGAAAGGTATTCTCGATCTCGAGAATGTCACTGTTGAAGATATTATGATTCCGCTCAACGAAATTCTCGGTCTGGATATCGAAGAGGATATCGAAGCACTGATGGGCAAAATGCTGAAAACCGAATATACGCGATTGCCGCTCTTCGATGGTGATATCAACAATATTATTGGTATCTTCCATATGCGCAAGGCCAACCACTTGGTGCGTCTGGAAAAAGTCACCCACAATGCGATCAAGCGTTTCTCTGATGAACCCTACTTTATTCCCGAGAGCACGACCCTAACGACTCAGCTACTGAACTTTAAGAAGACCCGCCACCGTCTGGCCATGGTCGTCGATGAGTACGGTGAAGTGATGGGACTGGTGACGCTTGAGGATATCCTCGAAGAGATTGTCGGTGACTTTACAACCAATACCGCCGACGAGGTTGAGGAAGTGGTTGCCAATGACAATGGCAGCTATCTGATTGATGGTGCTGCGACTATTCGTGAAATTAACAAGGCCACTGAATGGGCTCTGCCCACAGACGGCCCCAAGACTCTTAACGGCTTGGCACTGGAACAGCTGGAAAGTATTCCCGACGGCAATGTTAGCTTTATGATTGATAATTACCGCTGCGAGACTGTTGAGATCAACGGCAAGATGATTAAGAAAATCTGTGTTATTCCGCTGCAGAAAAAGCCGGAAGAGGACTAATAAGAAAAGCTAGCTAGAGAGACTAGTAAAACGGATTAACCTTGCGATTGCGCTCACCACAGGCAATCAGCACATCCAGCCTCTGATCATTATCGAGCACAGACCAGTCACGAATTTCATCCGCAGTTCTAAAACAACCCTGACAGATATCCTCATCATTGAGGGTACAAATCGAATTACAGGGTGATGCTACAGGCTTGTTCGCCATCAGTCTTTAATCTCCACAAGATCTATCTTCATTTTGGCCGCTTTCTCTACATAGACAGCTGCTGAACCGAGCAAAAGCTGCTTCGACGACTCATCCAACTGCCGAACAATTTTTCCAGGTGAGCCAACGACCAGAGACCCATCGGGAATCACAGCATTGGCTTTAACCAGTGTATTGGCACCAATAATACAGTCGCTGCCAATTTTAGCGCCATCCAGAACCACTGCATTGATTCCCACCAGCGTTCTAGCACCCACTTCGAGGCAGTGAATCATCGCGTTGTGACCCACCGTGACATCTTCACCAATCACCAAGGGCTTGCCCGGATCGCAATGCAAGACAGCGCCGTCTTGAATATTACTTCGCGCGCCCACCTCAATATGATCACAATCCCCACGAATCACCGCATTAAACCAGACGCTAGCGTTTTCTTTTAGGGTGACCTGACCCATCACATCGGCGCTCTGGGCGATAAAAACTGATGGGTGGATATCCGGGCTGTGGCCGCCGTATTTATAAATCATTGGATTGTTTTGTCCTTTGCACAGAAACCACTTAGCTATTACGCAGCAACTGGATTTCCTGATGACTGGGATAGATTAAATTTAGTTCAGCGCCTAAAGTCTCATTTAACATATCGGTTATAACCCGCAGCGTAAAACCCCAGATTTGGTATTCACGGTTCTGATTGTCGCAGTATTGCAAACGGGGAAAACGAATCGACTCGCCCCGATGAATTAAATCAAAATATTCATAGCGCTCGATATCCAGAAAGTAACTGACCGGTACCGTAAATATCGAACCAATTTCCGATGGATCGCCGACTAGAACAGGAGGGTTTTCAAGCAGACCAACAAACGGGGTTACTCTCAGGTTGCGACGTTTTGGCGAAGCACTGGGCAGAGTGGCAACAACCTCCACCAACGCCGGATCCAGACCAATCTCCTCTTTCGCCTCGCGCAGCGCAGTCTGCAAAAGATCAGCATCTTCAGCGTCCCACATACCACCGGGGAAAGCGACTTCACCGGGGTGGCTGCTAAGGTGCTGGGCACGCTGGGTTAAAATTATCTCGGGAATCTCTCCACTATTGATTAACGCAACCAGAACAGCCGCCGTCGAACGGCTCTGATCATCCACAGGCTGAGGTCTACAAAGTGGGAATTTTTCGAGATTTTTAACAATTGCTTCTAACATTTGTGCATTATACGCAGGTCATATTTATTTCTGAGCTTTTGATGAATTTTTGTTCCAGTTGCGGCGAGTCCGTCACCATAAAAATCCCTGAGGGTGATAATCGTGAGCGCCATGTGTGCGAACACTGCCTGACGATTCACTATCAAAACCCGCGGGTTATTGCCGGGGTACTTCCGGTCTATGGCGATCAGATACTGCTGTGCCGACGCGCTATTGAACCCCGCCATGGGTTCTGGACACTGCCCGCAGGATTTCTGGAGAATGGCGAATCATCTCTACAGGGCGCTCTTCGAGAATGCGAAGAAGAGGCCAATGCACAGGTTATAGAGCCTGAGTTATACGCCCTGTTCGATATCCCACAGATCAATCAGGTATACGTGTTCTATCGCGCGCAAATGGCCGAAGCCAAATTTAACCCAACCTTCGAATCATCGGAAGTCGCACTTTTTGATGAGGCGGATATCCCCTGGGGTGAACTGGCTTTTCCAGTGGTTGAATTGGCTCTTCATCATTTTCTCAACGATCGCCAGAGCGGAAACTATATTGTTCGTCACGAAGAGATAAGACGACCCTGGAAAAGCCGCCGTCCTATCTCATAAATAATTGAAGCTAATATTAGAAAGCTAATTGCAGCCCCAGATAGTACCCCTCAAAGGTCGCATCTGACTGCAGGTCATCAAGATCGTCCAGCTCAACCTGCATTGAACGGTAACCGAGAATCAAACCGGCATCCATCGCCGGAATCAAATCAAACTCATAGGTTAGCTGTGCCGCCCAATCCACTAATCGGAACTCATCAACATTAATCCAGTTGGCAATCACATGGGCTGAAAGTCCAGTCAGGGGAACATCTACCCCAACCTGACCATAAAGCAATGGACCCACTGCATCTAAATCGATTGATTCCTGCTGATTGAGCCCCACCAGACTTGCCTGACCATCAAAAGAGCGGGCGGTGATACCAAGATCCAAATCCACAACATTATCAAGCACCTCATAGTAGAGAGTTGCATCTGTATGGCTTAAATCCAGTGAGACATCGACCTGCTCATCACTGGCAAAAGGATTGCCATTGAGATTGGTACCGGCGCTGACCAACGCATTACCCGTCCACTCCATCTCACTGTGTTGCAAACGGATATTTGGCAATAGAGGAATAGGATGTTCGAGGGCGACAAAAACAAACTGATTACTTTGCTTATCGAGATTTAAGGTCGATTCAAGATCAATGTCGGTGCGACCAATATCACCTTCCGGACTCGCCTGCCAAGAACCACCCCCAATAGTGAGGCCAGCGATATCGGCAACCGCGGTTAAGGGTGCGGTTAAGGGTGTAAGAGCTATTGCTACTATTAATAAACTGCGAGATAAAGTCATTGTTCTTCCCTGAGTGGTTTGAATTGGGCTCATCATAGTGACTTATGCAGAGCATTGGTGTGACAGGCTACCGAAATTAGCGGACCGGCGACCATAAAAAAACCCCGCACTTTAAAAAAGTACGGGGTTTTTAAATTCAGCTCTTAATAACTACTTATAGCTTCTCAGAGTGCTCAGACAGGTACTCAGCGACACCAGCAGTGGTGTCCTTCATGCCTGCATCACCCTTATTCCAACCGGCAGGGCAAACTTCGCCGTGCTCTTCGTGGAAGTTAAGTGCATCAACCATACGCAGCATCTCATCAACATTGCGGCCCAGTGGCAGGTCGTTAACTACCTGATGGCGCACAGTGCCCTCTTCATCAATAAGGAAAGAGGCGCGGAATGCGATACCCGCTTCCGGATGCTCAACATCGTAAGCGTTGCAGATCTCATGCTTAACATCAGCAACCAATGTGTATTTAACCTGACCAATACCGCCATCGTTGATAGCAGTGTTGCGCCATGCGTTGTGAGAGAACTGAGAATCAATTGAAACACCGATCACTTCCACGCCACGGCTCTGGAATTCTGCATAACGGTGATCAAAGGCGATCAGTTCTGATGGGCAGACAAAGGTGAAATCCAAAGGGTAAAAGAAGATAACTGCTTTTTTGCCTTTGATGCTCTCTGCCAGATTGTAGTTCTCGACGATTTCGCCGTTTCCAGTTACTGCTGCAGCAGTAAAGTCAGGTGCTGACCTTCCAACTAATACACCCATTTCAATTCTCCTGTGATAAAGGTTAGTAAAAAAATATAACTATAAAGAACTGCGAGTCATTTGACTCGCAGCAATAATATGTAGGATTACTCCGCAGCGGGTGCCGCTTCATCAATCAATGGCTTAAGCTCGCCCTTTTCATGCATCTCAGTGACAATATCACAGCCACCGATAAGCTCGCCATTAACCCACAGCTGTGGGAAAGTCGGCCAGTTGCCAAAGGTTGGCAGATTAGCGCGTATCTCTGGATTAGATAGAATATCAACATAGGCAAAACGCTGTCCACAACCCATCAAAGCCTGCACTGTGCGCGCAGAAAAGCCACACTGGGGCTGATTGGGTGAGCCCTTCATATAAAGAATAATTGAGTTGTTTTCTACCTGATCACGAATGGTTTCCATAATGTCCATAAAGACAAATTCCTCTGAATTAATAAGCTGCTGCAAATAAGGTCTATTTTAACCGTTTACGCGTATTTGCGACAGCATCTAATCCGTTTATTTACACATACCGAAAGTTACCTGCCCATTGTTACGGGGTAACTGCTCGACCAGATTGACTTCAATTTAATTATAAATGCAAATGAGAATGATTTGCATTTACATTTAAGCCGAAGTATAGTGACGCCTCAATTTGATCAGGCATGTCCTCTCCGGCAGATAGTTGTGGAGTGTTCAGGCTAAAACACAGACTCCAAAATAGGAATTTACTAATGAAGAAGCAACTTCTCGCCACTTTAATTGGCTTGAGTTTCGCTGCCACTACTCAGGCAGCAACCCCCAGTGTTGAAGAAATGTGGGAAATCATCCAGAAGCAGCAAGCGGAAATCTCGACACTGAAAAATCAGTTAAACAAAAATGATTCACGTATAACTGAAACTGAAATCATCGCCGAAGCTACTATCAGCGCTGTGGAAGAAATTGCCCTGGCCCCTGCTGCTAGCAACAAGACTCATATCGGTGGCTACGGTGAGCTGCACTACAACAACCTGGAAAAAGATGATGGTAGCGGCGACAAAAATGAAGTCGATTTTCACCGTTTTGTTCTTTTCACCTCTCACCAGTTTTCCGACAGCATTCGTTTTTTCTCCGAGCTAGAAGTTGAGCACAGCATTTCCGGTGAAGGACAGGTCGGTGAAGTTGAGCTGGAGCAGGCCTATATCGAATGGGATCTTGCCAATAACAAATCTGCCAAAGCAGGTCTTTTCCTTATGCCTGTTGGTATCCTTAACGAAACTCACGAGCCAGATACTTTTTACGGCACAGAGCGAAACTCTGTTGAGAAAAACATTATTCCGGCCACCTGGTGGGAAGCGGGCGCGGCACTGAGCGGTGAATTTTCACCGGGCCTAAGCTACGACGTTGCAGCTCACTCGGGACTATTTCTCGCAGACGGTGAATACAAGCCTCGCGACGGTCGTCAAAAAGTGGGTAAAGCCAAAGCCGACGATATGGCCTTTACCGGTCGTCTAAAATACACCGCTATTCCGGGTCTGGAACTGGCCGCATCCGTGCAGCGACAAGTTGATATGCGCCAGAGTGAAGGCGACAAGATTGCTGGCACCCTGTTTGAAACTCATCTGGCTTGGCAGAAAGACGACTTCCAACTGCGCGCACTCTACGCTAGCTGGGACTTTGGTAGCGCAATCAACGACATTAAAGCCGGTGCCGACGAGCAGACTGGTTTCTATATTGAGCCTTCCTACAAGCTCACGGACAAACTCGGTGTATTCGCACGCTTCAGTGAGTACGACAATACTGCCGGCAGTGCTACAGACAGTGCCATTGAGCAAATCGATCTCGGCCTAAACTACTGGCTGCACCCCAATGTTGTGTTTAAAATTGATTACCAAAATCAAGACAACAGCTCGGGCACAGGTAGCGATGGCGTCAATATCGGTGTTGGGTTCTCATATTAAAAAGATCGCACTAAATGTTTAACCGCCTTTACAGAAACCGCCTTAACAGCCTTATTGGTAAAGTAGTTTTTGCAGGCTTGTTGACCACAACCCTCTTGGCATCTCCGCAGTTGAGTGCCAAGGGGGTTTATCAGTCTGGTCCAGATTTTTTTGCCGAGGTTTTTGCCCCGCAGCAGCCTGAAGCTGGCGTGCTCTGGTTAAACAGCAGCATCCGCCAACAGGCAGAAAAAATACTCGGGCGCAAAGTCTTAGGGCTGAGAGTTCGCTACCAATATTCGGCCGGTAAGACCGCGTGGATTCTCAATGAAATTGGCAAGGAGATGCCCATCACCATAGGGGTGGTGATTGATCAGAGTAAGATTGCCAGCGTAAAAATTCTCGCCTATCGGGAGAGTCGCGGTGGAGAGGTACGCTACCCCGCCTATATGGCCCAGTATCAGGGAGCATCCCTAACCGACAGATACAAGCTCGATCAGTCTATCGACGGTATAACCGGAGCAACGCTCTCGGTATGGGCAGTAAATAAGGTAGCGGCGCTAGCTTTGTATTATCATAGTCAGGTAATAACCCAGCCCGAATCAACAGAGTAAACAAGCGAGCCTCGGTGAAATCTCACAACTCTTCAAAAACAAATATTATCTGGCACCGCCGCCTCGGCCTGTCAGTATTTTTAGTGCTAATTTTTCTCGCGATTAGCGGTATTGCCCTGAACCATTCGCCGGCACTAAAACTCAATAAAACAGATCTTTCAAATAGCTGGTTACTGTCATGGTACGGGTTGGAAAAACCCGCTATTAATGGCTTTAAACTGCAAGATAAGTGGCTCTACCACAACGGCAACAACCTGCTATTTATAGATAACCAGGCAGTGGCACCCTGCGCAGCACCCCTGCGTTCAGGCGCTAAAAACTCTCAGAGCATTTTTGCTCTCTGTGCCGACACACTGGTTATACTCACCGAAAAGGGTGAATTACTGGAAAGTTTCAGTCAGCTAGACGGCTTGCCGGCCAATGTTGAGGCAGTGGCTGCTGTGGATGATGGCCTTTACCTTTTGACAGATTCAGCGGTGCTGGCATTCGACCCCAATAGTCTGGCCCTGACAGCTATAGCTAAAACCCCTGCCGATTTATCGCAATCCCTGAATCTCATGGTGCCAGTGCCCGAATCACTTAAGCAGCAGCTTGAGGATGCTGGGCCAAGTATCTCGTTGGAGACCCTTATTCTCGATCTTCATAGCGGTCGATTCTTTGGCCAGTATGGGGTTTTGTTTATGGATATTATTGGACTGTTGGTCTGTATTCTTTCAATCACAGGCTTGTGGGCCTGGTTAAACCGCCTGCGGCAGATCAAACAATAGCGACAGTAAGCTTCCAATACCCTAATCCAATATTGCCAGCATAAATAAACCACGATATTATTTGCTACCAAGTAGGCATTCACAATCATGTCTACAACCAAACGGGCAGCGCAGCTGCCTTTTTTTATTGCGTAAAAAAATACGCAAAGGATGCTAAAAAGACAATGACGACTAAAGCACTGATGAACACCTACGGCACCAAAGCCGCTACTCTGGTAAAAGGAGAAGGCGCATGGCTGTGGGACGCAAATGGAAATAAATACCTCGACGCCCTTTCAGGTATCGCGGTCTGCGGTCTGGGTCACTCCCACCCCGCTATTGCAGCAGCAGTTGCCGAGCAGGCCTCTGTTCTAACTCATTGTTCAAACTTCTTTGCCATTCCCAATCAGGTCCATCTCGCCGATAAACTCTGCGCGGCCTCTGGTATGGACAAGGTATTCTTTGGAAACTCTGGCGCTGAAGCCAATGAAGCTGCGATCAAGATGGCGCGCCTTCACGGCCACAAGAAAGGTATCAAACTGCCAACCGTACTGGTGATGGATAACGCTTTTCACGGTCGCACCCTAGCCACTTTAAGCGCCTCGGGTAGCCGCAAGGTTCAGGCCGGCTTTGAACCTCTGGTGCGTGGTTTCGCTCGCGGGTCATTTGATGATATTCAGTCCCTAGAAACTATCGCCGACAACAATCCCAATATCTGTGCGGTATTTGTTGAGCCGATTCAGGGCGAAGGTGGTATTCGCGTCACTGCAGATGACTATCTCAAAAAGCTACGTGAGTTCTGCACTGAAAAAGGCTGGCTGCTGATGCTCGACGAAGTTCAGACCGGCAATGGCCGCACTGGAAAATATTTCTATTACCAACACAGCGGCATTATCCCCGATGTGGTCACCACATCTAAAGGCCTCGGCAATGGCGTGCCCATCGGCGCCTGTCTCGCCCATGGTGAAGCCGCTGAGTTAATGCAGCCGGGAAATCATGGCTCCACCTTTGGCGGTAATCCTCTGGCCTGTGCAGCGGCACTGGCAGCTGTTACGACCATCGAACAGGAAAATCTCTGTGAGCGCGCTACAGTTTTGGGTGACAGATTGATGAATGGCTTTAAATCAGCACTGGCTGATGTAGCCCATGTTAAAGAAATTCGTGGCAAGGGCTGCATGATCGGTATAGAAATTGATAAGCCATGCAAGTCACTATTCCCCGCCGCGATGGCTGCGGGTCTGATTATTAATGTCACTGCTGACTCGGTGATTAGACTGCTGCCACCGATGATTATGAGTGACGATGAAGCGGATCAGGTGGTCGCCATACTCGCGCCACTAATTAAAGATTTCCAACAGGATTAAATAGAGCAACTTTTCATGACTATTAGACATTTTCTTACCCTTCACGATCTCAGCCCTGATGAAATAAATGAGGTTATTGAGCTAGCTATAGAGCTCAAAGCTGCCCATCGTGAAGGTCGACAAGAGCCTGTTTTTGCAGGGAAAATTCTCGGTATGATCTTCGAGAAGTCCTCTACCCGCACCAGAGTTTCCTTTGAAGCTGGCATGGCGCAACTGGGGGGCGATGCCCTGTTCTTATCCCCCAATGACACTCAGCTAGGGCGCGGTGAACCAATCGAAGATTCCGCGCGAGTCATCTCGCGAATGGTCGATATTGTGATGATTAGAACCTTTGGTCACGACAAGATTGAAAAGTTTGCCGAGTACTCAAAGGTACCGGTCATTAATGCGCTTACTGACCAGTTCCACCCCTGTCAGCTACTGGCAGATATACAGACGTTTGTCGAACACCGCGGTTCGATTCAGGGTAAAACCGTGGCCTGGATTGGCGATGGCAACAATATGTGCCAGTCGTGGATCAATGCGGCGATGCTATTGGATTTCAATCTCAATATCGCCTGCCCGGCCGGCTATGAACCCGACGTCGAGTTAGTGGCTAGAGCTGGAAAGCGTGTCACTGTGACCAATGATCCTGTGGAAGCGGCCACTGGTGCACATCTTGTGACTACAGATGTATTTGCCTCAATGGGTCAGGAAGATGAACAGGAAGAGCGTTTAAAGCACTTTGCCAACTATCAGGTTAATCATAAGTTGATTGGCCATGGGGCGGATGATGTGTTGTTTATGCACTGTTTGCCAGCCCATAGAGATGAAGAGGTCTCTGCTGAACTGTTTGAGGATGAGAATATTTCAGTGGTCTGGGATGAGGCGGAGAATCGTTTGCACGCGCAAAAGGCGTTAATGATGTTTTTGCTTGGAGCTAGCAGTAATCCCTAACTCGCAACTTCATTGGCAGTGTATTTTCAGGTGTAAACATATTTTTCTGAAACAGCGTATTTAATGCTTTTCTTGGTCCAAAACTCTGGCTTTATGACAGAGGAAAACCATCTTTGCCATCATCTACTAGACTCTAGCCTATTTACCCTGATATTTTTTCCTTCGATACTTAGAAACAAAAAGAGTATTAAAGTCAAATATGAGAGCGAGAGGATAGGTGAAAAGCATAGAAAAGTAAGTCCAATTGAATAAAAGAATTTACGGTTTTCAGTTACGATATTTTTTACGTAAATCATTTTAAATCCAATGATCACGAACAGCGTTATCATTCCAATTAAGCCATAATTTACCATCCATGAAAGCCAAAAATTATCCATGGTACCGAATTCAGTGAAGTGAATAGAACTATCAACACCATGGCCTACTAATATCGAAGAATTTAAAGCGGCATATGCTTCACTGTACTGCTGGAATCTAACAGCATTTGAATTTGATAATGCCGAAAACTCGCCACTACCGGTAGCTAATTCGACTAGCTTAGTTAAAAGTTTAAAGTCTGAAAAAAGCAAATAAAAACACAAAATTGATAATAACGATAATAAAACGGACAGTTTCTGAATGGTTAAATTGCGATAAGTACTTAAAAATAGCGTTATAACTAAGAATGCGCCTAACCCTGATCGAGAACCTGAAATAAAAATCGAATATGCAAAAATCAAAAAAGCAGTAACGAAAAATAACAATTTAAGATTTACCGATTTATTGCTATTCCTGATCACTGTTATAGCTGATATATAAGCAACCATGCTTAACAAAGCATATGCTAGCGGGTGAACCATAAAACCCTGCGATCGATAGCCAACAAGTCGAAATTTTTCTTTGAGAATAAACCCCCACCCTTCAGTTTGACTACCAAAATAAGCCATTAAAATATTTGATACCGGTATTCTAGAAAACTGTTCATATATCGCAACTGGGAAATTGAGGATAAACGCAGCTATTAAACTTTTACATAAAATATCAACGGTCAAACTACCTTGCCTAAAATGGTAGTTTAAGTATGCAAAAACTCCAAAATATAAAACAATTTGAGCTAAAGCCCTAACCAATACACCCTGATAAGCATCTGAAAATACTGAAGATACCAACCAAGAACTCATTACCAGGGCAAATATAAAAATAGCTATTGGTATTTTTACTACATTAATTTTAAAATTTCCCAGGAAAATAACGAGCAACTCAATAAGAAAAATAACAGCTATTATTTTCTGAATATTAAAACCATAGCTTAAGGTCAAATAAGAAGGGAAACCGAATATAAGGAAAATAGAAAGGCCAATATATAGACTGAAGTTTTTCAATCTACATATACTGAGTAGCATTACAATTAAAACAAACATTATTAATTATTTACTAAATATTTAAAGTAAGTTTTATAGATCACAACTGCCTTACTTATTGAACCAATTTTCAATATATTTTTTTGCCACTTAAGGAACAGAAATACGTAATAAGTCATTCTTTTTAATAAAGAAAAGTGCTTACGATAAAAGAAAAAGCTCCCTTTAATTACATGCTCAATATAAAAGTTAAGCGAAGGATTTTTTTTATCAATTGGTGTTGCTAATGATACGGGAATATTTAATGAAGAATGTGCAAAGTGTTCGATTGAAACTTCAGTCGATACAACAGCCCTCCCAATCAAGTTGATTCGATAACTAAAATCAATATCTTCAATGTACATGAAAAACTTATCATCGAAACCGCCAATGTCACTATATGACTCTTTACTTAAAAACATAGCGCAACCACTTATAAAAGGACTTTCAATAATTGGAGGGGCACCTTTTAATTGATCTACTACTTTATTTTTAAACCAACTTTTGGCACCAGCATGCAACGAAGAAAAATCGCCTCCCCCAAACCAGATAGTCTCTCCACCTTGGTTTAAAATTACTGGTGAAACACACAATATATCAGTATTAGCTTCAATAGTTGAGTAAAGCTTGGAAATTACACCTGAATTAATAACAGTATCATTATTCAAAACAAACAAATACTCTATATTACTGTAATCTAAGCAATACGCAGCTCCCAAATTATTGGCATACCCAAACCCCCCATTTATCTGACTTTTTATCACTTTCACAACTTCATATTTAGAAGCTATTTTATCCGCTTCATTATTAGATGAATTATTATCGACCACAATCACGCCCACGTCTTCATCAATATTTTTCAAATTAGACAGCAATCGAAATGTATCATCCAATCCATTATAATTAATTGTGACGATTACTACTTTTGCTTGATTTATGGGTGTTATCATATAATTTCCGCTAGTTTAAAGGAATATTAATTAGGAGGTTATGACCTAGCTTCTGCATCTACAATTTCCTCTAAGCCAATTTGTTTTTATTGTTGCTAAGATTAAGAAAGCAAGCTAAAAATATGCCTGCTGCAATATGTGAAATTAATAAGCCATAAAGGTTTAAATAAGGAGTAAATATAAAAGCTAGAGTAATAAACACACAAAAGGTAAAAAATCCGATTTGTGTTTTATTTTTTTGCAACCCTTTTGCGGTTATCACTACTTCTTTGGAGATAGTATAAAACCGTACGACAATAAAAACTCCAAAATAGGGAAGGAGGTTGCTCAAGCTTTTATAAGCATCCCCATAAATAAGGTCAACAATCTCATTGCTATAAAAAAACAACACTATAAATATACTTAAACCTGTAGAGTTCAAGATTATATTTAATACTCGATTGCTCTGATTAAAGCCAACAATGTCCTCACTGGCTTTTTGATAAGACAATTTTGGTAAAAAAACATTAGCAACCACCGGGCCAAAGCGCTCAATCTTGCATAAGTTCATGCCAGCTTGGTATATCCCAACAACACTCGGGTCAAAGAATGTGTTTACCAATATCACATCCGAATGTCTTCTTAGACCTACAATCCAGACATCAAATGCAAAGTATTTATTTCGATTAATTCTGCTTAATAAATAACCAAATTTAAAATCAAATTTGATTTTCCCAGAATTCGTAATAAATGAATAATATGAAATTAAACAATAAAATAACCTGGAAAAGGTTAAGGCGAGTACTACTGCATAGAGAGATGCATATTCCTTTAATACAAGGTAAACAGTAACAAAAACAACCACTGTCGATAAAAAAACTATTAACGTTTCTTTCCCGTAATTATTTAATGCTCTATGAGGAATATTAAAAAAATCACCAAATGACGTGAATAATGTTGATGCAGCAATAAAAAACAGGATATAAGATGATTCAAGCTCTTTATTATAAAAATAATCAAACGTTGCAATGATAATAATGAAAGGGATGGCTAAAAAAGACTTGATAACAAAAGCTTCACTGACTAATGCATTAACTTTATTCTTTTTTTCAGAAATATCTTTCAACAGCTGATTAGTAAATCCAAACTCTACAATCAAAATTAATATAAAACATATACTCTGAAAGAATGCTAAAGCACCAAATTGCTCCACGCCCAGATATCTAGCAATAATTATGAGCAATATGGCACTATTCAACATTCTAAATAGGGTGCTAAACCCCATTAAAGTCAATTTGCTAAAAAATCCAGATTCAGGCCTTTCATTCTGCATAAAAATTATAGCCCTTTCTATTTTTCTTGAGGGTTGTTACGAAACAGCTAACCAGCAGATATAATACTTTGAAGTATTCACCTATTTTCTTCATCGGGTAACCGCCCATTTTATAACCTTTTATTATTACTTCGTTACGCATGAATGATTTCACTGGTATCCATATAGCGATATTCCCGTAATACCGTGGCAGCTAACCGACAGATAATTTCGGTCGACTCTAAGTTAGACTGCTAAAAAACGCTAGAGACGTTCAAGGAACGAACAAATAACTTAATCCATAAAAGCTCTGAATACAAAGACTAGTAACAGACAGCAAGGAGTGACCAGTGTAGGACTTCGACCAGGACTTAACCTAAAATTGCGAATTAAGCGTGCATGAGTTGATAGATACTTGCAATTAACAAGTTAATTCGGATTATCCTAGCTTTTGATAGCTCAATATAACCATTCACACATGGCTACCGCAGCGGCCAACTCTACAAGTCACCACCGGCTAAATTAACTCCAAAATTCATACGATTATGAATAATTCATTATATTTAAGCATAAGTTTATTTTCAATCATTTTTAAGTGTTATTAGACCTGACAGAATTATTCTTCTTATAAGCCGCACTATTTTAGATTGCCACAGAAAGAAAAAGACTCTAACGACGCAAACGCAGAATTAAAATTTGAATTATGCATGGCAGAACGGCCAATCAAATCTCTGGGGAAGAACTACTATATAAACTCAACGCTATCGATTTCATACTCAATATCGCCACTGGGCGCTTTAACCACAACAACTTCACCAATCTCTTTGCCCATTAAGGCTCGGGCAATCGGAGACTGATAGGAAATCTTACCCTGTTTAACATCCGCCTCGTCGTCTCCGACAATTTTGTAGGTGACGGTATGATCGGTTTCGAGGTTGATAATAGTCGCGGTAGAACCGAATATCACCTTGTCACCTTGGGGCACTTTGTTGATATCGATAACCTGAATATTCGACAGTTTGCTCTCGATTTCCTGAATACGCCCCTCAGCAAAACTCTGCTGTTCACGAGCTGCATGGTACTCGGCGTTCTCTTTGAGATCGCCGTGCTCACGGGCAGTGGCAATATCATTAATAATGGTTGGACGCACCACTTTTACCAGGTGTTGCAGCTCATCGCGCAGGGCGAT
The DNA here is from genome assembly GCA_029238255.1 of Porticoccaceae bacterium. Lineage (GTDB taxonomy): Bacteria > Pseudomonadota > Gammaproteobacteria > Pseudomonadales > Porticoccaceae > HTCC2207. The sequence goes on from JAQWGK010000042.1 coordinate 37,031, forward strand.
TTCACCTTCAACCGTCATTGGGGTCTTTTGCATTACACTATCTCCTGATGCAGAGTTTGGATACGGCGCACCGTAGTGCCACCCTGATAGCTCAACGCCTGACATACTGCGCTGCCACCAGCCATAGTAGTAGTGTAATAAACTCTGTGCTGCTCTGCACTGGAACGAATCGCAGAGGAGTCCGAGATCGCCTGACGACCCTCAGTGGTGTTAATAATCAGATCGATTTTGTCGCTCTTGATCATATCGACAATATGCGGACGACCTTCCTGAACCTTGTTGACCAAAGTCACAGGTATACCGGCCTGTTCGATAAGCGTAGCTGTACCTTTGGTTGCTACCAGCTTAAAGCCGAGATCTGACAGCTGTTTAGCCAACTCTGGAACCTGGCCCTTATCGCGCTCACGAACACTGACAAAGGCTGTGCCACTGGCAGGGATTTCGTCGCTGGCACCCAGTTCTGCTTTGCCATAGGCTTCAGCAAAGGTGGTGCCCACTCCCATCACTTCACCAGTAGATTTCATCTCTGGCCCAAGAATCGGGTCAATACCGGGGAATTTATTAAATGGGAATACCGCTTCTTTAACACTGTAGTAAGGCGGGATTATTTCGCTGGTAAAGCCCTGTGACTCAAGAGTCTGGCCAACCATACAGCGAGCGGCGATTTTCGCCAGCGAGGTACCGATACACTTGGAGACAAAGGGAACGGTTCGCGACGCTCTTGGATTAACTTCAATCACGTAGATCTTGCCGTCCTGAAGGGCCAGCTGCACATTCATCAAGCCGCGCACACCCAGTTCCAGAGCCATCTTTCTGCACACTTCGCGCATATCGTTCTGAATTTCTTCACTAAGGCTGTAAGGTGGCAGTGAACAGGCGGAGTCACCAGAGTGAATACCGGCCTGCTCGATATGCTGCATAATTGCGCCGATAACTACCTGCTTGCCATCACTGACCGCGTCCACATCCACTTCAATCGCATTGGGCAGGAAGAAGTCGAGTAGCACTGGGGAGTCGTCTGACACCTGAACCGCAGTCTTCATATAGTGGCGCAGCTCGTCTTCTTTGTAGACGATTTCCATAGCGCGACCACCGAGAACATAGGAGGGTCGAACGACTAGCGGGTAGCCAATCTCTTTTGCCAGCTCTACAGCCTGCTCAGCGCTTCTTGCTGTAGCATTACGCGGCTGTAACAGACCGAGTTTGTCGATCATCTGCTGGAAGCGCTCGCGGTCTTCCGCGCGGTCAATCGCATCCGGGGTAGTACCGACAATCGGCACACCAGCAGCTTCAAGGGCGCGGGCAAGTTTTAGCGGGGTCTGGCCACCAAACTGCACAATTACACCTTTGGGCTTTTCAATACGTACGATTTCCAGAACATCTTCAAGGGTAACCGGCTCAAAGAACAAACGGTCTGAAGTGTCATAATCTGTGGAGACAGTCTCCGGGTTACAGTTGACCATAATGGTCTCATAGCCATCGTCACGCATCGCCAGAGCGGCGTGAACACAGCAGTAATCAAACTCGATACCCTGACCGATACGGTTGGGACCGCCACCGAGTACAAGAATCTTATCTTTATCATTGGGGCGCGCTTCACACTCTTCCTCGTAGGTAGAGTACATATAAGCGGTATCTGTTGAGAATTCCGCAGCACAGGTATCGACACGCTTGTAGACCGGGTGAACTCCCAGATCGTTGCGCAACTGGCGCATAGCGCTCTCTTCACAGCCTAAAATATCTGCTAGGCGACGATCAGCAAAACCTTTGCGCTTTAAGCGGTAGAGGCTGTTTTGATCCAGATCGCTCAGGCTTGACTGAGCCAGAGCCAATTCGTCTTTAATTAAGTCTTCGATCTGAATCAGGAACCAGTTATCGATCTTGGTCAGTGCGAAAATCTCTTCACGGCTCATGCCATGACGGAATGCTTCACCCACATACCAGATACGATCCGGGCCGGCGACGGCCAGCTGGCGGTGTATCTCCGCCATTGGATTTTCATGCTCTGGCGTGAGGATGGGATCAAAACCGGCAGCGCCCACTTCCAGACCGCGCAGAGCTTTCTGCATGGACTCCTGGAAAGTGCGACCAATGGCCATCACCTCGCCCACTGACTTCATCTGGGTAGTCAGTGCAGCGCTGGCCTGCTCAAATTTCTCAAAGGCAAAGCGCGGTATCTTGGTTACCACATAGTCGATGCTCGGCTCGAAAGAGGCCGGAGTAGCACCGCCAGTAATTTCATTTTGCAGCTCATCCAGGGTGTAACCGATAGCGAGCTTGGCGGCCACCTTGGCAATTGGGAAGCCAGTGGCTTTGGAGGCCAGTGCAGAAGAGCGCGATACTCGCGGGTTCATCTCAATAACAATTAGGCGCCCGTCTTCCGGGTTTACCGCAAACTGTACATTGGAGCCGCCAGTTTCAACGCCGATCTCACGCAATACCTTCAGCGAGGCGTTGCGCATTATTTGATATTCTTTGTCGGTTAAGGTCTGGGCCGGGGCAACCGTAATCGAGTCGCCAGTGTGAATACCCATAGGGTCAAAGTTTTCGATGGAACAGATAATAATGCAGTTATCTCTGCGGTCTCTGACCACTTCCATTTCAAACTCTTTCCAGCCAATCAACGATTCATCGATCAACAGCTCATTGGTTGGCGAGAGATCTAAACCACGACGGCAGATCTCTTCAAATTCTTCGCGGTTGTAGGCAATACCACCACCGGAACCACCCATAGTAAATGAGGGGCGAATAATGCACGGGAAGCCGAAACGGTCGGCAATCTGCGCGGCCTCTTCCATGCTGTGGGCAATGCCCGAATTCGGTGTATCCAGACCAATCGCCTTCATCGCCTTATCAAAGCGCTCGCGATCTTCTGCCTTGTCGATAGCATCGGCATTGGCGCCAATCATTTCTACGCCATGCTTTTCCAGTACACCGTGCTTGGCTAGATCCAGAGCACAGTTAAGTGCGGTCTGGCCACCCATAGTCGGCAGCAGTGCATCGGGCTTTTCCTGAGCAATAATATGCTCAACGGTACGCCACTCTACCGGTTCGATATAGGTCGCATCGGCCATCGCCGGGTCGGTCATAATCGTCGCCGGGTTGGAGTTGACCAGAATTACTCTAAAGCCCTCTTCGCGAAGCGCTTTACAGGCCTGAGCACCGGAGTAGTCAAACTCACAGGCCTGACCAATAACAATTGGGCCGGCACCAAGTATCAGGATGCTTTTAATATCAGTTCTTTTTGGCATATCGTCTCTGTCTCGCAACTATTTAGTTGTGCGCTAGTTGTGCGCCAGTTTTGCGGGAGTTGCGCTTTAGTTGCGCGCTTCCATAAGTTCAATAAAGTGGTCAAACAACACTGCTGCCTCATGGGGACCAGGGCTTGCTTCCGGGTGACCCTGAAAACTAAAGGCTGGCTTATCGGTGCGATGGATACCCTGTAGCGATCCATCGAATAGCGAGCGGTGCGTAGGAATCAGATTATCCGGCAAGCTGGTTTCATCAACCGCAAAGCCATGGTTCTGACTGGTGATCATCACTACATTGTTGTCTATATCTTCAACCGGATGGTTGGCACCGTGGTGACCAAACTTCATCTTTGCCGTCTTGGCACCGGAGGCCAGAGCCAACAGCTGGTGACCCAGACAGATTCCAAATACTGGAATCTCGGTTTTGAGAATTTCTGTAATAGCGTCGATAGCGTAATCGCAGGGTTCTGGATCGCCGGGGCCATTGGATAGGAATACGCCGTCCGGATTCATCGCCAACACTTCACTGGCAGGGGTTTTAGCCGGTACAACCGTTAAATCGCAGCCGCGATCGACCAGCATACGCAGAATATTGCGCTTAACACCGAAGTCGTAGGCTACCACTTTGAATTTTGCTGTAGTCGGATCCTGATCCCTGTGACCAACACCCAGCTCCCAGCTGTGCTGAGACCACTGATAGGTAGATTCTGTCGTTACTTCCTTAGCCAGATCCATTCCTTTAAGGCCGGCAAACTCTCTGGCGGCGGCAAGGGCGGTTGCGTCATCGACATCACCGGCCATAATGCAGCCGTTCTGAGCACCGCTCTCGCGGAGGATACGGGTCAGCTTGCGGGTATCTATATCGGCGATACCGAGGATATTGTTATCCTTGAGGTAGCTATCCAGAGATTGCTCGCTGCGGAAGTTGGATACCAGCAATGGCAGATCGCGAATAACCAGACCTGAAGCCCAGACTCGATCCGACTCTGCATCTTCGTCATTGACGCCGACATTGCCTATATGGGGATACGTGAGGGTAACTATCTGCTGAGCATAAGAGGGATCAGTAAGAATTTCCTGATACCCGGTAAGGGCTGTATTGAAAACCACTTCACCAACGGAGCAGCCATCTGCACCGATAGCGGTTCCTCTGAAAATTGTTCCGTCTGCAAGCGCAAGTACGGCTTCTCGGTGAGTATGGGAATTCACACAACCTCCTAATTAATTAACTAAAAAAACGTTGACCTGAAATCAGGTGACTCCGATTACGGCATCAGTCAATTTCGAATATTTGTAAAAAAGCGAGATGAAACTCGTCGTCTCATCTCGCTAAATATAATATTCTGCTGTGCTCTAACCTCTCGGAATGAGACCGCATCTATGTCCGCGGTGTTAGGAGTGCATTGTATTGAAAGTGCCCGTTTTTGTCTATCACTGAAACAAGAAATTTAGTGGATAAAACGACAATTATTTGAGCCCAAGTACATCCTGCATATCAAACAGCCCAGACTCTTTTGCAGAACCTTTGACAGACAGCCACTTGGCAGCACGCACGGCGCCACGAGCAAAGGATAAACGACTTGAGGCTTTGTGGGTAATCTCTACGCGTTCGCCCTCACCGGCAAATAGAACCGTGTGATCGCCGACGATATCGCCGCCTCTGACGGTGGCAAAACCAATAGTTTCGGAATCCCGCGCGCCGGTCTGACCCTCGCGACCATAGACCGCAACTTCATTTAAATCTCGGCCCACCGCTCTGGCAACAGACTGACCCAGTGACAGGGCAGTACCCGAAGGGGCATCGACTTTGTGACGATGATGGGCTTCAAGAATTTCAATATCAGTCTCATCACCCAATACAGCAGCGGCCAACTCAGCCAGCTTAAAGCAGAGGTTAACGCCGGTGGAAAAATTGGAAGCCATGCAAATTGCACTGTTTTCTGCAGCCGCAATAATCTGAGCATTTTGCTCCGCATCCAGACCCGTGGTACCAATCACCATATTCTTGTTATTGGCAGCACAGAAGTCTGCATTAGCTACGGTTGCCGCAGGAACAGTAAAGTCGATCAGGACATCGAACTGATCGGCAATTTCACTGATAGAGCCGGCAACTTTAACGCCGTTTTTGCCCACACCAGCCAACTCACCAGAATCGACACCCACCAGAGAGCTCTCGGGTCGCTCAAGGGCTGCGCTTAATTCAACCCCATCAGTTAACAGGATAGCTTCGATCAGGGCCTTGCCCATTCGGCCGCCTGCACCGGTAATCGCAATTCTGATCATATTTTTTTCCTATCCTGTTTTTTATTAAGTATTTTAAATAACTGAATCCAACTGGTGCACATATAGTACGCAAGTTGATTTTAACCGGTCAAATTATCGAAGAATTTTTTAACTCCATCAAACCAGCTGCTGCTGCGTGGGGAGTGTTTACCCTTGCCACCCAGACTCTCTTCAAATTTCTTTAGCAGGTCACGCTGATCAGCAGTCAAATTCACCGGCGTTTCCAGCACTACCCGACAGAGCAGATCACCAACACCACCGCCGCGAACCGGGGCAACCCCTTTGCCGCGCAGACGGAACAGCTTACCGCTCTGCGTCTCGGCGGGAATTTTTAATTTCACCTTGCCAGACAGTGTTGGAACTTCCAGATCACCACCCAGCGCCGCCTGAGCAAAGCTAATCGGCACCTCACAGTGCAGATTGCTGTCATCGCGGACAAATATCGGATGGTCGCGCACCACCATCTGCACATAGAGATCACCGGGAGGGCCACCCTGTGGACCTGCTTCACCTTTACCGGAAAGACGAATACGATCACCGGTATCAACGCCCGCGGGAATCTTCACAGAGAGTGTTTTACGCTCTTCCTTGACCCCTTGACCACGACAGTCGCCACAGGGATCGGAGATCATCTGACCGCGACCATGACATGTTGGACAGGCCTGCTGCACAGAGAAGAAACCCTGAGCCATACGTACCTGACCCGCACCCTGACAGGTGGTACAGGTCACTGGTGAAGTACCTTTGCGAGCGCCAGAACCATCGCAGGTTCCACAGTGACTCATGGTTGGTACATCTATCTGTACGGTTTTACCCCTAACTGCATCTTCAAGATCCAGCTGTAGGTCATAACGCAGGTCGGAACCTCGCGCCGGACCGCCACGGCCACCGCCGCCACCCCCGAAAATATCGCCAAACACGTCGCCAAAAATATCACCAAATCCGGCACCGCCCGCACCACCGCCGCCAAAACCACCACCAGCACTGCCATCGACACCGGCGTGTCCAAAGCGGTCGTAGGCAGACTTCTTCTCTTCATCACCGAGAACTTCGTAGGCTTCCTGAGCTTCTTTAAATTTCTCGTCGGAGTTTTTATCGTCTGAATTGCGGTCCGGGTGGAATTTCATCGCAATGCGACGGAATGCCTTTTTGATCTCCTGAGGAGAGGCGCCTTTATCAACACCCAATACGTCGTAGTAATCGCGTTTAGCCATAACGAGTTTCTTTTTTCCTAACTAGTACAAATAGTATTAAGCGCGGAACAATGCCCGCGCCTAATAGAAGTAGAGATAACCAACAATGACTTACTTGCCGTCTTGCTTCTCTTCTTCAGCGTCTTCTTTTACTTCTTCAAACTCGGCATCCATAGCGTCGTCACCAGCGGGCTGTTCGCCCTCAGGTGCCTGACCCGCTTCAGCCTGTTCTGCATACATTTTCTGAGCCAGACCAGAAGAGGCTTCCGACAGAACCTTGGCGGCTTCGTCGATGGCGTCTTTGTCGTCGCCCTGAACCGCTTCTTCAACCTGCTTGATCGCTGCTTCAATAGCTGTCTTCTCTTCTTCAGAAGCTTTATCGCCTGCTTCCTCAAGAGTTTTCTTAGCTGCGTGAGCAAGGCCATCAGCAGTGTTGCGTGCCTGAATCAGGTCGGCAAACTTTTGATCTTCAGCCGCATTGGCTTCAGCATCCTGAACCATTGCATCGATCTCTTCATCGGAGAGACCCGAAGAGGCTTTAATAATGATCGACTGCTCTTTACCCGTGGCCTTATCTTTAGCGCCAACATGGAGGATACCGTTAGCATCAATATCAAAGGTCACTTCAATCTGTGGCATACCCCGTGGCGCTGGCGGAATATCTGCCAAATCAAAACGTCCGAGAGACTTATTACTGGCAGCCTGCTTGCGCTCACCCTGAACTACGTGGATGGTTACCGCAGTCTGGTTGTCGTCAGCGGTTGAGAATATCTGCGATTTCTTGGTAGGAATCGTGGTGTTTTTCTCAATAACCGGAGTAGCTACGCCACCCATGGTTTCAATACCCAAGCTCAGTGGTGTTACGTCGAGTAGCAATACGTCGGTAACATCGCCAGCCAGTACAGCACCCTGTAGTGCAGCACCTACGGCAACCGCTTCGTCGGGGTTAACATCTTTGCGTGGCTCTTTGCCGAAGAACTCTGTTACTTTCTCCTGAACCTTAGGCATACGCGTCTGGCCACCGACAAGAATGATCTCGTCGATTTCGCCCACTGACTTTCCAGCATCTTTCAGTGCCGTCTTGAGAGGCTCTAATGAACGCTCAATCAGATCTTCAACCAGTGACTCGAGCTTGGCGCGAGTTAGCTTAACGACCAAGTGCTTAGGACCAGTGGCATCAGCAGTGATATAGGGCAGGTTTACTTCAGTCTGAGCACTTGAAGAGAGCTCGATCTTAGCTTTCTCAGCAGCTTCCTTAAGACGCTGCATAGCCAGTGGATCACCGTGAATATCGATGCCGCTGTCCGCTTTAAATTCCGCTGACAAATATTCGATCAAACGCATATCGAAGTCTTCACCACCGAGGAATGTATCACCGTTGGTTGCCAGTACTTCAAACTGCTTCTCGCCGTCGACATCGGCAATCTCAATAATAGAGATATCGAAAGTACCACCACCGAGGTCGTAGACAGCTACCACTGAGTCGCCAGCCGTTTTATCAATACCGTAGGCCAGTGCCGCAGCCGTTGGCTCATTGATAATACGCTTAACATCGAGACCCGCAATACGGCCGGCATCTTTGGTTGCCTGACGCTGTGAATCGTTAAAGTAGGCAGGCACAGTGATTACCGCTTCTGCGACTGTCTCGCCGAGATAGTCTTCAGCGGTCTTCTTCATTTTCTTCAATACTTCAGCAGAGATCTGTGGAGCAGCTTTGCTGTCGCCTTTGATCTCTACCCATGCATCGCCATTGTCTGCCTTAACAATTTTGTAAGGCACCATTTTGATATCTTTCTGCACAACATCATCTTCAAAACGGCGGCCGATCAGGCGCTTTACCGCATAAACTGTGTTGTGTGGGTTGGTGACTGCCTGGCGTTTAGCCGACTGTCCAACCAGAATTTCGCCTTCGTCCGTAAACGCCACAACCGATGGAGTGGTGCGTGCGCCTTCTGAATTTTCGATGACTTTGGGTTTATCTCCTTCGAGAACGGCCACACATGAGTTGGTCGTTCCAAGGTCGATTCCGATAATTTTGCCCATTGATTAATTCTCCGTTACTTGTCTTTAAAGCCTGTTGCCAGGGTTTGTCTAATAGGTGTCTATTGTTTGTTTAGCTATGTTTCTATAGGTGGGTGCTAGTTCGTCAAATTCAAGGGCGGCAGTATTTATTTAATACCACCCTGCTGAATCAGGACGCGCTTGAAACCACCACCATGGCCGGTCTGATCAAACGGCCATTGAGGGTGTAACCCTTCTGGAACACATCCATCACTGTATTTGGCTCAAGATCTGGGTTGGGGACCATAGAGACCGCCTGATGCAAGTTGGCATCAAAGGGCTGACCAGCGGGATCTACTGCTTCGACTTTGAAGCGTATCAACACCTCGACAAAACTCTTCAGGGTCAACTCAACACCTTCGGCTATCGCTTTCTGACCTTCGTCTTCTGCATCTATAGCACTGAGTGCGCGCTCGAGGTTATCGACCACTGGAAGTAGATCCGCAGAGAATTTATCCAGCGCAAATTTGTGGGCATTTTCCACATCGCGCTCGGCACGGCGACGCATATTCTGCATTTCCGCCTGAATTCTCAGCACATTGTCGTTGGCATCCGCCACCTGCTGTTGCAGCTGCTCAGTTTCAGAGACCTGCTCTTCCTCGAGCAACTCCTGTTCAATTTCTTCGTTGCTGACGTGTTCCGTACCAGCTTCGTTCAACACTTCTTCCGGCTGAACGGCATCTTCAGGCTGAACGGCATCTTGATCTTTTTGTTGGTCAGTTTCTGTTTCGCGTGACACACCAATTCCTCACTTCGTTGGTTATATTGGCCATTATTTTTGGCTCTCCCTCAATATGGGGACAAACTATTCAGTTTCAAGCGATTGCTTAACGGCAATCTGTTCTGTATAAATCTACCCACGCTATAAGGTATTAAATAAAGTGCTGCTATCAATAAATATCAATAACTACACATTGGTTGAATCTCTAGAGATCGAGTTCTCAAAAGGCACCACTGCTATCACTGGTGAAACCGGTGCCGGCAAGTCGCTGGTGCTCGATGCACTGGGTATGGCGCTGGGTGATCGCGCCGATAGCGACACTATTCGCCACGGCAAGCAGCGCGCCGAAATCACCGCTACCTTTGAGATCAGCAGCACCCCAGAAGCTAAAAACTGGTTGCACAGCAATGACTTAGATGCCGATGATCAATGTATTTTGCGCCGCCTGTACACCACCGAGGGTCGCTCTAGGGGTTATATCAATGGTCAGTCCTGCACCATGCAGCAGCTGCAGACTCTCGGCGATATGCTTACCGATATTCACAGCCAGCACGAACACCAGTCTCTTTTACGTCGCGAGACCCATCGCAGACTTCTCGACGAATACGCCAAAACCACCGAGTTGGCCACAGAGGTGGCGGCGAGCTATCAGCAGTGGAGCAGTGCCAACAAACAGTTAAATAATCTTCTCGAGCACGCCGATGAATTAACCGCGCGAAAAGATCTGCTGACTTTTCAGGTGCAAGAGTTGCAGCAGCTGGGGTTGGAGAACAATGAGCTCGGCAATCTCGAGAAAGAACAGCAGACGCTGACCAATGCCGATCAGATTCTGCAGGACAGTCACAGCTTGCTGGCGGTTTGCGACCAGGACGAAAGTTTTAATATTCGCGAAGGTTTAAACCGCGCGCTAACGATTTTGTCCGGCTTAAAACACAGGCCTGAGGCCCTTGGTAATGCCGAGGAACTTTTACAGAGTTCTATGATTCAGGTGGAAGAGGCTATCCATGAGATCAGCAATCATATCGATCGTTTTGAGGCCGACCCACAGCGCCTGCAACAGGTTGAGGAGCGGCTTTCGGCTATATTCCAGCTATCCCGCAAGCATCGGGTTAATGGCGATCAGCTAGCCGAAACCCTAGAATCCCTGGAAGCGGAACTGCAGGAGCTTAAAGGCGGCGGTGAGAGTATTGAGACCCTTCAGGAGGCGCTCAATAAGCTGGCCGACAAGTACAGTGCCAAGAGCGCAAAACTGAGCAAACAGAGAGCCAAAGCGGCTGCGGTGATGGCCGATGAAATTAATCAGCAACTGCAGCTTCTATCTATGGAAGGTGCCGAGCTGGTGGTTTCAATATCGCCATTGAGTAAAGGCGAGTTTCGCGCCACCGGCAATGAGGATATTGAGTTCTTGATTGCGACCAATCCCGGGCAACCTCATAAACCCCTGCAAAAGATTGCCTCTGGCGGTGAGCTGTCTCGCGTCAGTCTGGCGATTCAGGTGGTTGCGGCGGCGCATTCCAATATTCCAACACTGGTATTTGATGAGGTGGATGTGGGGATTGGCGGCAGTACTGCGGATATTGTTGGTCAGTTGCTTAAACAGCTGGGTGATCGCGGGCAGGTTATCAGTGTGACGCATCAGCCTCAGGTGGCGGCTCATGCTCATCATCATTATCGTGCTAGTAAGGTGGTTGAAACCAATAGTGCTGAGTCGTTAATGACGCCGCTTGATCAGCAACAGCGGGTTGAGGAGTTGGCGCGAATGTTGGGCGGCGCCAAGGTGACGGATCAGACGCTTTCTCATGCTTCTGAGTTGCTTAAGTTGGCTTCTGCCTGAGCCCTATGTCATCCCGACAGAGCGTAGCGAAGAGGGATCTGTTGGTTCGGCTCGGTTTGAAGCACTGAACCGGCTCACCTACCCTAACCCCCTTTCAAAACACGCCGTGAATACATCCATGTAGTCTCGAGGCCAGCATCCCTGCTGGCCACGGTTCTGAAAGGGGGTTAGGGTAGGTAAGCCTTAAACCGAGCGGAATTTAATTTCTTGTGTTTTTTTAAACGAATGCGAGTGTGCTGTTGGAGGTCCCAGCCTTCGCTGGGATGACGGTGCTTCGTTTCGTCATACTGGCGTAGGCCAGTATCTTGGAATACAGTGCTCCAAACCAAAATACCCCGCAGATTACTACACAAGTAAAAACCCAACCTTAAAGGGAGCTTTCAGATCAATCAGGGTCCGTTTATGGGTTTATAATTTTCAGATTGAGCGAAGACTTGTTTGAGTGAAACGAGTTGTCTGAGCGCTGAAAATTATAAACCCATGGACCCGATCTGAAAGCTCCCTTTAAGGTTGGGTTTTGGGGATCAGTGCTCCAAACCAAAATATCCCTCTTCGCTACGCTCTGTCGGGATGACAAGTCAGTTAAAAATTTTAGGCAAAAAAAAATCCCCGATTAAAATCGGGGATTTTTTTTACTTCAACAACAGCGACTATTAAGCCTCTGGTGCAGCTTCCTCAGAAGGAGCCGCTGGGGCTTCAGGTGCAGTACCCTCTTCCGCCTGTGCTTCTTTGATAGACAGCTTCACACGACCGCGGTTGTCGATTTCCAGAACCTTAACGCGAACATCCTGACCTTCGCTGAGGTAATCAGTAACCTTGGCAACACGCTCTTGAGCGATCTGCGAGATATGAACCAGACCGTCAGTGCCGGGCATAAAGTTAACAAATGCGCCGAACTCAACGATGCGAACAACTTTACCGTCGTAGATAGTACCTGGCTCTGGGTCGGCAACGATCGCAGCGATCGCTTCCATTGCAGAGTTCAGGCCTTCTGTATCTTCAGAGTAGATCTTAACTGCGCCATCATCAGTGATATCGATAGTCGAGTTATGCTCTTCACAAAGACCACGGATAGTCGCGCCGCCCTTACCAATAACGTCACGGATCTTGTCTGAATCGATCTGCATAACGCCCATACGCGGTGCAGTTTCAGCAACCTCGTCACGACCAGCAGCAATCACCTGATTCATCTCACCGAGAATATGCAGACGAGCTTCCATGGCTTGCTCAAGGGCAATTTCCATAATCTCTTCAGTGATACCTTCGATCTTGATATCCATCTGCAGAGCAGTAATACCATCAGCTGTACCAGCTACTTTAAAGTCCATATCACCGAGGTGATCTTCGTCACCCAAGATATCAGTCAGTACCGCAAAGCCAGCGTCTTCTTTAACCAGACCCATAGCGATACCAGCAACTGGTGCCTTAAGAGGTACACCGGCATCCATCAATGCCAAGCTAGAGCCACAGACAGAAGCCATAGAGCTTGAACCGTTAGATTCAGTGATCTCTGATACTACGCGCATGGCGTAGGGGAAATCTTCTGGAGAAGGCAGTACAGCGTTGATACCACGACGGGCTAAACGACCGTGACCCACTTCACGACGGCTAGTGAAACCAATACGGCCACATTCGCCTACTGAGTAGGGAGGGAAGTTGTAGTGCAGCATAAATGGATCGTCGCGCTTACCTTCAAGAGCATCGATCATCTGTGCATCACGGGTTGAACCCAGAGTTGCAGCAACAATTGCCTGAGTCTCGCCACGGGTAAACAGTGAAGAACCGTGAACCTTGTCGAGAATACCCACTTCAACGTTAATCGCGCGAACTTTCTTAGTGTCACGACCATCAATACGTGGCTCGCCACGAATGATACGACCGCGAACAATATTCTTTTCGAGCTTTTTGAATGCGTCTTTCAGATCTTCTTCTGAGAAGCCATCTTCGCTAGCCAGCTCAGCAACAGCGCGATCACGCAGACCGTTTACAGAGACAACACGTTCCTGCTTATCAACTACCTGATAGGCATTATCCAGATCAGCGCCAACCAAATCAGCCAGTGCAGACTTAAGCTCAACATTTTCTTCTTCAGCCTGCCAATCCCAACGGGGCTTGCCAGCTTCGGCGGCCAGCTCTGCAATAACAGAGATAACAGTTTGCATTTCCTGGTGAGCGAACAGTACGCCACCGAGCATAGTGTCTTCTGAAAGCTCGCTGGCTTCAGATTCAACCATCAATACAGCGTCCTTAGTACCAGCAACAACCATATCCAGTGAAGACTCAGCGAGTTCACTGTAAGTTGGGTTCAACAGGTAACCCTGCTCGTCGGTGTAACCAACGCGGGCACAGCCAACTGGGCCGTTAAAAGGAATGCCTGAGATAGACAGTGCTGCAGAGGTGCCGATCATTGCGGCGATATCTGGATCGATGTTTTTCTCTGCAGACATAACAGTACAGACAACCTGTACTTCGTTTTTAAAGCCATTCGGGAAAAGAGGACGGATCGGACGGTCAATCAGACGCGACGTCAGAGTCTCTTTTTCGTTTGGACGACCTTCACGCTTAAAGAAACCGCCGGGGATTTTGCCCGCAGCATAAGCT
>JAQWGK010000022.1 GCA_029238255.1 Porticoccaceae bacterium
TAGCTCAAAAGATGAAACAGACGTGGGGTTTATAAAGACAATACTACTCGATTTATCGTATTGACTATCCGTGATGTAACCGGGGAAGGCGTCTGACATTGCGCCACCGATTGACATCCCGTTTGGCAAACCATTACTGAAGTCCACAACTTGATAGCCAACTTCAGTTTCTGGCGTTGCAGCTGATCCTGAACTAGTCGTCGTTATAACTGGATCTATATTTGTCTCTGTCTCTCTCTCTGTCTCTGTTTCCACTACTTCCGTTTCTGTTTCTGTTTCTGTTTCTGTTTCCGTTTCCGTTTCTGAACCAGCACTTGCCTCTGTGTTTGTTGCATCATCATCTAAGCAGACACCGTAGACCTCGCAATTGTAGGCTACAAACTCTTCGTCAATATCATCAACTCCATCAGCTAAACCTACTACCAAATTGTCAATTGACGGAAACATCTCGGTTACGGCAGGACCAAATACAAGCTCCGTAATAGCAACACTATTGTCAACTTGAACGGTTAGCCAAGTTTCCCAGTCGGTGTAGCCGGATAAGTCAACTTCTAACTCAAAAGCAACATTACCCTCAGCGTCAATCCCTTTTATCTGATAATCAGATAAAACAATATCAAACGGATATCCCTCATAAGGGAGAGGGTTTAGCTCAAAAGATGAAACAGACGTGGGGTTTATAAAGACAATACTACTCGATTTATCGTATTGACTATCCGTGATGTAACCGGGGAAGGCGTCTGACATTGCGCCACCGATTGACATGCCATTTGGAAGTCCGCCATCAAAGTCAATGACCTGCTCAGAGTAAGAAATGCTCGAAGTAGAAAGGAGGAGGATGAAAAAGAGTACGTTTTTGAAATGAGTAGTCATTGTATTATCCTTATTTTTATTAACTACTATCTTACGCTGCCTAAAAGCTTCAAGACTTCTTAAAATATCCCATTTGTCCTAGAATGGATACGCCTCGACTTAAATAAATCGTTAGGAATAGATTTTGAAAAGTAATACACATGATCTTTAGTAAAGGTGTATTTAGGATGCTTTTTTGTCAACTGCATTGTCTACTGTACCTCGGGTTCTCGAAAGAAACTTGAGGTTTAACAGTGAGGTACGTTGAGGATCCCTAGGGATTATGGTGCCCGGGGCCGGACTTGAACCGGCACAACCGTGAGGTCGGGAGATTTTAAGTCTCCTGTGTCTACCAATTCCACCACCCGGGCAAGGGACTTTTGCGGGGGCTGGTATGGCCCATAGCCGATATTGGGAAATCAGCCGGTAAAAATGGAGGCGCGGGTCGGAATCGAACCGACGATGGCGGAGTTGCAGTCCACTGCATTACCACTTTGCTACCGCGCCTAAAAAACTTTTAATTTAACGACTCGTCGCTTTACTCTTTGACAGTCGGAAGAGTCTTATTAGCATTAAATACAAACTCTTAATTTTCATCGAGCTATGCGGATAATTCGACGAGGCCGTATTCTAGGGAATACGAGCAATAAATCAACTACTTATCGCCCTATTAGTTACTTATCTTCACCGGCGCTTAATTGCGGCCATGCCGCGCGTAGATAGTGAACCATTGACCAGAGCGTCAGTGCTGCTGCAATGTAAATCGCAATATAGCCGAGCAGCGACAGAAACTCCTGCTCGGGGCTGGCGGCAAGTAAAAGAGCAATCGCAACCATCTGCACCCAGGTCTTAACCTTGCCTATAGTAGCCACGGCCACGGTGCCACGATAGCCCATCTCTGCCATCCACTCACGGAGGGCTGAGATCACAATCTCACGGCCAATAATCACAATAGCGGGCAATGCAAACCAGGGCGTTGCATGAACTTCCAGCAATACCACCATTGCCGCAACTACAATCAGCTTATCAGCCACTGGATCAAGGAATGCACCAAAGGCGGTTATCAGGTTATATTTTCGCGCTACATAGCCATCGACCCAGTCGGTAGCGGCCGCCAAACCAAAGATCGCTGCCGCTGCCAGATTGTGCCATTCCCACGAAGTCATGTAATAGACAACGATAAATACCGGAATCATGGCAATTCGCAACAGGGTTAGGATATTCGGTAGGTTCCACATTACTTGGTCTTCTTCTCTTTTGGCTTATGGGCGGTTATTTTAAAAACTATTATTTAGCAACCGCGAACTTATTCATTATACAGCGCGCTGTAAATAGCATCAGCAACCTTTTTGCTTATATTTGGCACTTTCATCAAATCGGCGACGCTGGCTTTCTGAACTTCACGGATTCCACCAAAGTGTTTTAACAGGTCCCGCCGCCGAGTAGGCCCGACACCAGGGATACCTTCCAGCGGTGAGGTGCGACGCTTTTTATCGCGCCGTGCTTTATGGCCAGTAATCGCAAAGCGGTGCGCCTCGTCGCGAATCTGCTGAATCAAATGAAGCGCTGCCTGCTGCGGGCGGCCAATAATCCGATTATTCTGGTCGGCAATAATCAATGTCTCGAGTCCGGGCTTGCGGGTTGTTCCCTTGGCTACTCCCAAAATCATCACCCCCACTACCCCAAGATCATTTAAAACCTCTTTGGCAATGCCAATCTGCCCCTTGCCGCCATCAATCAGAAGAATATCCGGCAGCTTGCCCTCGCCTTTCATCAACCTTGTGTAACGCCGGCGAATGGCCTGCTCCATCGCCGCGTAATCATCGCCATCGGTAATGCCTTCAATATTAAACCGCCGGTAATCGCTTTTTAGCGCGCCATTACTGTCGAAGACCACACAGGAGGCGACCACTGCCTCACCACTGCTATGACTGATATCAAAACATTCCAGGCGCTCTGGAATAGCCTCCAACTCAAGGGTGTCACGCAGGGATTCAAAGCGCTGTTCCTGAGTCTTTTTCGAGGCCAGCTTGCCGGCCAAATTTTGCTCGGCGGTACGCTGGGCCAACTCCAGCCACTTAGCGCGAAAACCGCGCACCGAATGGCGTATTTCGATATTCCGCTGCACCCGCAGTTTAAGCGCCTCAGTCAACGCCTCAGCACTATCAATATCAGCATTTAATAATATTTCTTTAGGCAGATCCGGTCGCCCGCCACCGGCCAGATACAGCAGCGGTAAAAAGTCATCCAGCAACTCACCACAATCCTCTGCAAGAGGAGCCTTGGGATAGTAACTGCGGCTGCCTAAAACTCTTCCCTGACGAATATAGAGCATATGCACACAGGCCTGACCATTGCTGATTGCTGCAGCTACTACATCAATGGTGCCCTTACCCTTTTCGATTACCTGCTGCGCCTGAATCTGCCTTAGGGCGGCAATCTGATCACGGTTTTCTGCGGCTTTTTCAAACTGCAGTTGCACCGATGCCGCTTCCATATCGCGCTCGAGCTGCTTTAGTATTTTATCACCCTTGCCGTCCAGATAGAGTCGGGTCAGATTGACATCCGCGGCGTAATCTTCAGCACTGACAAGATCAACACAGGGAGCGGTACAGCGCTTAATCTGGTATTGCAGGCAGGGGCGTGAGCGGTTTTTAAAAAAAACATCTTCACACTGGCGAACTTTGAAGGTCTTCTGCAGAAAACCCATGCTTTCCCGCACCGCATAGGAATTTGGGAAGGGACCAAAGTAGGTGCCTTTGGCTTTTTTTGCTCCGCGATGGAAGGCCAGTCGCGGCCACTTATCCTGATCGGACAGGAAGATATAGGGATAGCTTTTATCGTCGCGCATCAAAATATTGTAGGGCGGTCGATTTTGCTTTATTAAATTGTGTTCGAGTATCAATGCCTCTGTTTCGGTCTCGGTAACCGTGACATCAATCTGCGCAATACGCTTGACCAGTGCGGCAGTTTTGGGCGTTAACCCGGTTTTTCGAAAATAGCTGCTTACCCGATTTTTCAGGTTTTTAGCCTTACCCACATAGAGTATTTCGCCATCGGCATTGAACATCTGATAGATGCCGGGCCGTTGGGTCAGGGATTTTAAGAAGGATTTAGAATCGAATGCCATAGCTGATTGTAACGTTTTTTAAGCCCGGGTTGATCACTAAAATCTGAGTTAAGGATGAATGTTTACGGACTTTTCGGTTCAGGGCTTCTATAATTGCCGACGGTTCAAAGACTGAGCCCTAAATTCATTTGCTGCCTGTAAAAACCATGCCCTTAGATAGAAAATTTTGTGTGGCACCCATGCTCGACTGGACTGATCGCCACTGTCGCTATTTTATGCGCCTGATTAGTCAGCACTCGGTGCTCTACACTGAGATGCTAACCACCGGAGCAATACTGTATGGCGATAGCGATCACCACTTACAGATGGATGCCTTTGAACATCCGGTGGCACTGCAGCTTGGCGGCAGCAATCCGAAAGACTTGGCGCTAGCCTGCAAGATGGCCGCGAAGTACGACTACGCTGAAATCAATCTAAACTGCGGCTGCCCTAGCGACCGTGTTCAGAACGGTATGTTTGGCGCGATTATGATGAAAAATGCGCAGGTCACTGCAGACTGTGTATCCGCTATGCGCGAGGCTGTTGACCTTCCAGTTACGGTTAAGCATCGCATCGGTGTTGATGAGCATGATTCCTACCCGTTTTTAGCGGATTTTGTCGGCACTGTTGCCGAGGCTGGCTGTGAGGTATTTCTGGTGCATGCGCGCAAGGCCTGGCTCAAAGGTCTCAGCCCTAAACAGAACCGCGAGATACCGGAACTGAACTACGACCGGGTCTACCAGCTTAAAAAAGATTTTCCCGACCTGGAAATCATTATCAATGGCGGTGTAACTACACTTGAGCAGTCCACCGAACATCTAAAACATCTCGACGGGGTCATGGTTGGGCGCGAGGCCTATACCAATCCATACTTACTGGCTAGCGTAGATCAAATTATCTACGGTTCTGACAGCCCGATAAAAAGTCGTGAAAAAATTGCTGAAGAGTTTCTAAAATATGTGGATAATGAGCTCTCCAAAGGCACCAAGCTAAATGCCATGACCCGCCATATATTAGGTTTATTTCACGGCATGCCCGGCGCCCGTCAATTTAGAAGACATATCAGCGAAAACGCACACAAACCCTCAGCTACAATTGAGGTTTTAAAGAACGCACTAGCAAAAACATCTGGAGTAAATGGTTAATGAGCAACAACAAAAGTAAACTCGCCCAATTAAAAGAAATTACCACCGTAGTAGCAGATACCGGTGATTTTGATGCCATTGCGCAATACTCTCCCGAGGATGCCACCACCAACCCCTCACTGCTGTTAAAAGCGGCACAGATGCCGGCCTATCGCGATCTGGTAGATTCGATTGTTGCCAACACTATGAATGGCCGACAGTCCAGTGACGAGCAGCTTGCAGATTGCATGGACAGACTGGCGGTTGGCTTTGGTGAAAAGATTCTTGAACAGATTCCCGGACGTGTCTCTACAGAAGTTGACGCACGACTTTCCTATGATGCTGATGCTTCTATTGCCAAGGCTCGCCACCTGATTAATCTCTACGAGCAGGCAGGTATCGGCAAAGAGCGCGTTCTGATTAAGATGGCTTCCACCTGGGAAGGTATTCGCGCTGCGGAGCAGTTGGAAAAAGAAGGTATTAATTGCAACCTGACCCTGCTGTTTAACTTTACTCAGGCAGTAGCTGCGGCTGATGCCGGTGCCTATTTGATCTCGCCTTTTGTTGGCAGAATTCTCGACTGGTACAAGAACTCGACCGGTCTTACCGAGTACGCTCCGGCCGATGATCCCGGTGTTCAGTCGGTGACGCGTATCTACAACTATTACAAGCAGACTGGCTACAACACGGTGGTAATGGGTGCGAGCTTTAGAAATACCGAAGAAATTACCGAGCTGGCTGGCTGTGATCGCTTAACTATCAGCCCGCAGTTATTGCAGGCACTGGATGATGACTACGGTTCTCTGGAGCGCAAACTGGACCCCTCCAATACGGGTTCAAAAATTCATTATCAGCTGGGTAATGAGAGCGATTTCCGCTTCGAATTGAATCAGGATGCGATGGCCACTGAAAAGCTGGCGGAAGGTATTCGCGGTTTTGTTGCCGACCAGATTAAACTTGAAGCCTGGCTAAAAGATCTCAACTAATGATTGATAAGATTAAGGCGTTTTTCGCCAAGAATGTTATTGAGGCCGACGATAACTCACTGAGTGGCGATCAACTCGCCACTGCAGCACTGCTTATTGAAGTAATGGTGATTGATGGCAATCTTGGTGAAGATGAGCTGACATCGATTAGCAAGACTCTTGCCCAGATGTTGGAGCTCAGCTCGGAACAGGTGGATGAGTTAATTCTGCTGTCTCGAGATGAGGTGGCTGAGGCGACCTCGCTGTATCAGTTTACCCGCGAGATCAATAGCCATTTCGATCATGATAAAAAGATCGATCTGATGACTGCTATGTGGCGAGTGGCTTTTGCCGATGGTCATCTGGATAAGCATGAGGAAGGGATTATTCGCCGAGTGGCGGATCTGCTACATATTCGTCACAGCGAGTATATCCAGTGCAAGTTAACCGCTAGAGATCAGGCCTGATTCTCTACTGAGACTCTCTATTAAAAGTCCCTACTGAAATATCTCTATTGATCTGATTCGAGCGCTCGAATCAGATCGGTAAATTCTTTGCTGTTATCCGGATTAAGCTCCATTAACAGTCTGTGTGCTTCAACCACCTGCCGACGAATCTCATCCACTTCTGGGCTTACCGGCTCTATGCTGTGAAGCTCTGCATTGATAGTTGGCACCTCTTGAATAATATCGAATATCTCGTCGAGACCCATACAGTCCAGCGTGCGCAGGATACTCGGATTTTGGCAAAACACCTGTACGTTGATGCCATATTCCTTGCGGCAGTGAAGCCCAAGCTTGGCCATCAATCCAAGGGTAGTACTGTCGAGCCCTTCGGCTTCGAGCATATCGACAATCACATTGTTGACATCCTGACTGCCAAAGATGGTTTCCATATGGTGATTTAGGGAGCCGCAGAGTGTGACTCGAACATCGCCAATCAGCTTGAGCAGATAGTTACCCTGCTCATCGGAGACCAGTATTTTGCCGACGCTCATACTACATACCCCTGGTCAGCAACAGAACTGAGATATCGTCTTGGGGGGTCTCTACTGAGTCGATCAGTAGTGCCTGTTTTAACTTATCTATATTGCCGGAGCTGCTGGCAATATAGCTGAGCAGGGTCTGCTCTTTATCAGCAATTTCTTTATCGGGAATCAGATCAAATATACCGTCGGACAACAGTATCAGGGCAAAATTTTCCGGCAGGCTGAGCTCTTCAATTGTCCAGGATGCATCTTCAAAAATACCTGCGGGCTTGCCTTTGCCGGGCAGGTACTGGGCACGACCGTCGGTGATCAGTATTGGCGAGGGTTGCTGGGCACCAACCACATAGCGCAATTTACTGGTCTCTGTATCCAGTGAGCCGGCGACTATGGTCAGGTGCTTGCCCAGACCGGTGGCCAGCAGCTGGTTGTTGATATGTTCAACCAGCCCTTCAGGAGCCTGTGCTAGCGCCGTATAGTCTTTTTCCAGCTGATGACGGCGTATCACACGACCAATCATAAAGCGCAGCAGAACGGTAACAAAGGCCGATGAGGCACCATGACCGGAGACATCGGCAAAATAAAATAGAAGATAGCGACCAAGGACAAAGTTGTAGCCGACAAAGTCGCCACTTAAATAAAGTGACGGAGTGATCGAGTGGGAGATTTCATAGTCGCCAAACTTTAAGGGGCTCTCCGGCATAAGGCTCTTTTGCACTTCAAGCCCTGCCATCTGATCCTGTTTTAGCAGCCGCAAACTCTCTTGCAGTTCGAGATTGGCCTTTTCCATTTCGGTGCGATAGAGCCTTTTTTGCAAGCGCGACTCTGCTCGTCGATCCATTCGCACCAGAGTATCCGTTATCTTCTGCTCGCTGGGTTCGGGAAACACAACATCGGCGACACCGAGACGGAAATAATCGGCAATATTGTCGATGCCCGACTCGCTCAGCGCGATAATCACCAGATACTTGGCAGCCATTACCTGCAACTGTTCTCTTTGGCTGGCGGTTTCCAAGGGGCTGTTTTCAGAACTGACAACCACCGGCTGTATCAGCGGATCGCTGCACAGATTGCCAATGGCTTGGTAATTTTCTGCAGTCGCAGTCTCGCGACCAAGGGTTTGGAGACTGTCGCCTATAGCTTTGACACTGGGTTCAGCGCCATTTAGAAGGATAATCAGGCCTGAGGCTCTATTCATTGTTAATCCAGCGCCCGCTCTTTCAACGAGTGCTGCTTACACTTGAATTGCTTATTCTTGAGTAGCTTAAAAGTAAATTCCATTAGCTGCCAATATACCGCTGTTATCATTATTATCTGAGCGGATGCTTACAGACATCCGCTTTTATTTGTTAATCAGTAATCTTCAAAGTCACCGAAATCGTCTTCTATGGCCCCATCGTTGACCAGATATCTGTTGCGCTGGAGATAGACATCGCGAACAAACAAATACTTATCACCAGAGATAACATCATCGAGCTCTAACAGGCTGACTCTCTTCGTCAGCAGATCGACACCTCTGGCAGTATTTCGAGCCGGAACATCATCAACATAAGAAAATGGGCTGGTTATACTATCGACGAATTTACTCGGTGCATCCCTCAATGTGGATGGCCCAATAAGTGGCAACATCAGGTAAGGGCCTTCACCCACCCCCCAGACCGCCAGAGTTTGGCCAAAATCTTCACCATCACTTTTATCCAGGCCTGCGCGTTTGGCAACGTCAAAGAGACCGCCGAGACCAATGGTGGTGTTAATTAAGAAACGACCGCTGTCATGACCAGCCTGCTTGAACTTACCCTGCAGTAAATCGTTAAATACGTTACCCACTTCATCGAGATTGCTAAAGAAGTTCTCAATACCTTTCTCCAGAGGATCGGGCATCAGTGTGGTGTAAGTTACTGCCGCTGGACGCAGCGCATAGTGATCAAGGCGCTCATTAACATAGAACATCTTTCGATTAAGCGCTTCAAATTGGTCGCCGTCGTCGGCGAAAACCGGCATTGCCATCAGTCCTGAAACCAGTCCTGAAATCAATAGGGCAACCGCTGCCAAGCTTTTGTTAGTCATAAAGTTACTCGCAAATCATTTGCATAGGTGGATATCGAAGCATTCTACTGCTCAATTAAAGCTGCGTACACAGCCTGAAGGGCTAGAGTTTAAAAAATTAATGGAAACCGCAAATAATCTCTTTACTGCGTAACTGTAATAATAGATCAAGACCGAATTGAAGCAAGGCTTCAGGATTGGGATGGTTGATTTCAGTGGCCAATTTTAAGAGGGCCTCGCGACCGCTAAGGCTCTCTTCGCGAAATATTTCCAGTAGACGACTGGTTGCTGCATTGGTTTCGATAAAACCAATTTTCATTTCATGGTTTCGATAGACAATAAGATGGGTGGCTTGAGCTTGCTCTGCGGTTGGCTGAAAGTCCGGCCCGATCATCTGCACCTGATAGTTGTAACTTAATGGCCAGGCCAGTGGCGACACTACCGGGCAGTCGGCAAGCATATCGCCCTCAGTTTTCGCGTCGGGACATTCCAGTGTCGAGGTATCAAGAGCTAACTCTACCCATTCATAGTGAGCCAGCTCTAAAAGAAACACGGGATCACTGTCTTTGGGTTTGCGCTCGGTCTGCAGATAGTTCAAAAACTCAGTGCCTATCTGCAAAAAATAAGGGCTGTGACTCTGATGGTTATGAACAAAGTCTCGCACCATGGCGGTCCACTCTTGCTCATCGGTAATCGATTTCAGAATCGGAAAACCATTGGCGATAAATGCTTCGATATTGTTAAAGAATAAATTGCGGTAGATAGCCAGACGACGATCTTCAATATCCGCTGGTGCAGGATTGCTCTCCGGACTTCGAATATGTGCCGCAAAGGCCAGTTGGGTCTGCTGGAATGTCGGCTTCTCAGAACTCTGGGTCATGCCGGAATATCCAGTTTAGCCATTTTAGTCAGGGAGGATGGCTGACCGCCAAATTTAGCCTGCCGCTCTCGTATCTGCTCGACTTCTTTAAGCAGCTCTTCGACCGGCGGGATATTAAAGTCTCTCTCGAGCAGTGTCGGAAATGCACCAAACTGCTGATAGGCCGCGTCGAGAATATCCCACACCGGGTCTATAACATCGGCGCCATGGGTGTCTACGCGCAGATCTTCAGCTTCATCGAAATGGCCGGCAATATGCCCGTAGGCAATGCGCTCACCGGGCAGAGCCTTAAGAAATTCAAGAGGGTCATAGCTGTGGTTAATGCTGTTGACGTAAATATTATTCACATCGAGCAGCAACTTGCAGTCGGCTTTTTCAAGCACCGCATTGGTAAAGTCTATCTCTGACATTTCCTGTTGTGGTGCGGCGTAGTAGGAGACATTTTCCATGGCGATACGCTGCCCGAGAAAATCCTGTATCTGCAGTATTCGCTCAGCCACGTAGTCTACCGCTTGCTCGGTAAAGGGAATCGGCATCAGATCGTAGAGATGACCGCTGTCACTGCAGTAGCTTAAATGTTCGGTATAACAGCGAATCGAATGTTCGGCCATAAAGGCTTTAATGGCTTTCAATAGATCCCAGTCGAGTGGTGCGGGGGAGCCTATTGAGAGTGATAGTCCATGAAGGACAAAGGGAAATTTTTCGGTGTATTCTCTAAATGCCGCACCGTAACGGCCGCCTACATCAATCCAGTTTTCTGGAGCTACCTCCATAAACTGAACCTGTTCGGGGGACACAGAAGAAAGCGGGCCACAAAGTGCCCGCCTTAATCCCAAACCTGCCCCCTGAACTGGGTAGTTTGTGCTCATTTGAACTATTTCTTAGGGTATTAGAAATGTTCTATTAGGCAGCGCCGCCACATTTGCCTTCGCCGCACTTGCCTTCGGTTTTAGCTTTGTCTCCGCCGCACTTGCCTTCACCGCACTTACCTTCGGTTTTAGCCTTATCTTCGCCGCACTTTCCTTCGCCGCACTTTCCTTCACCACACTTGCCTTCGGTTTTAGCTTTATCTTCGCCGCATTTGCCTTCACCACACTTTCCTTCGCCACATTTGCCCTCTGCTTTATCGCCGGCCAGGTTATAGCCAGAACGCAGCTGGTCAGCTTGAAAAGGGTTTTCAGCGGCAAACGCTGGTGCAGCGATTGCTGCAGTGGCGAGAAATGCTGCGCCTAGGGCTGTTGCTTTGGCTAAGGGCTTGATATTTTGCTTGTTCATTGGACTTTCTCCATGTGTTGGTAATAGCTAGTCAATCATAACTAGTTGTTGGTTTTTTACCTGCACCCCAATCCAACCTGGTTTTGGGATGCCTTTCTGACAAGGGAGCTTAGCGGAAGTTCCACTTATCTGGTAAGTTTAAAAAATACTTTTTGACCACTTAATTAGTAGTCTAAACGCGAAACCTTCGCAACTGCTCCTCAATTTCATCCCAGCGCTTTTGCAGGCGCTTTAAGGATACAGGAACGCGGGTTTTTAGCTGCTGCGCAAACAGGGAAACTCGGTATTCCTCCAACAGCCAGTAAAAGTCGCGCAGTGCTGTCTCAAGCTCTGAAGAGAGCGGCTGATCTTCGACCAGTGCTAACTTGCAGGGTTCTACAAGGGACTGCAGTTCGGTAATATGCTGTCGATCTTTGCTGACCTGAGTCGCGAGCTTTTCGAGACGTACCTGCAGTGCTTTTAGATAACGTGGATATTGCCTTATAGAGTCGCTAGAAATGGTCGATAGAGTGTCACTGCTAAACAGCCAATCTAACTGACTGCGAATATCTTCTGCAGCATAAATAGCCGGCAGACCCAGAGCTCTAAGCTTTTTTTGGCTGTCGTGCAGGGGTGTTAACACTGACTCTATGACCTGCCCATACTCTTGAGCGAACATCACCACATGGCCAATTCCCGCGTCAAAGGCCCGATCAAACTGCTGTTGTTCCCTGAGTACTGCGGGGTTGGCAAAAATGGCCTGCTGAAAACTGGCGCTGATCAGGGCATCGACTAGCTGTTTGCGCTCACCAATCTTGGCAGCGGTGATTGCCAGTTCTTTGCCGCGCAGCAGATGCTTGCTGAGGTATTTAACCTGTTCGCGACCTTTTAATAGCGCCAGCCGCAATTGCCCCTGACGGCTTATCTTTTCCGCTTGCTGCGGGTTATCGATTACTTCGAGGGATACGGATTCCCCACAGTCACGCAGTGTTGGCCAGGCTTTGATGGTTATCTTGCCATGCTTTAAGGCCACCTCTTCTGGCAACTCATCAAAGTCCCACTCGGTGATTCCCTGCCGGGTTCTGGTCTGGTCAGTGTTCTGATCGGCGGCCTGTTCGAGACCCTTATTAATTTGCTGCTTAAAGTCCTGCTGCAGTTTCTCGAGACTTCTGGCCATAGCGATCTCGACACCGCTCTCATCTTCGAGAACAAAGTTCATCTGGTACCAAACATCAAGATTTTCCGGCTTCCACTGTTCCGCTGGAATAGTGATTCCAGTCTGCTTGTGCAGATGTTCTGCCAACACTTCAGTGAGCGGCCGATCCTGAGCTCTAACCTTTAACAGGAATGCATCCACATAGTCCGGGACTGGAACAAAATTTCGTCGGGTTTGTTTGGGAAGGCTTTTAAGCAGTGCAATACATTTATCCCGCAACATACCGGGCACTAGCCATTCAAAATAGTATCTCGGCAGCTGATGCAACAGGGGCAATGGCACCACAGCGCTAACACCATCTTCAATATGATTGGGTTCAAAATGGTAACGCAGGTTATAGCTGATACCCTGATAGCTAATGATTTCCGGGAACTGGGTCTGCTCTTCCTGAGACAGTCCACGCAGCAGTAAATATTCTTTTTCCAGCTTCAATAGCCGTGGATCGCTTGCCTCGGCCTGCTTGCGCCATTTTTCAAACAGCGGCAGGTTATAAATGCCGGTGGGAATTCGCTCGTTATAAAACTCGAAAATCACCTGCTGCTCGACTAGCAGATCGCGGCGCCGAAAACGGTCTTCGAGAGCCTGTAATTCTTCGACTAGCTTTTGATTTTCACTGTAGAAATCGCCTTTGCCGCGATAGCCCTCATCCACCAGTGCCTGCTGAATAAATATTCTGCGCGCTTCATCGGGATTGACCTGACCGTAAACCCGACGTTTATTTTCAACAATGCTCAGGCCAAACAGAGTCTGCCGTTCACTGGCCATCACCTGACCGGATTTAATACTGTAAAACGGCTCGCTGTAAGTTTTCTTAACCAGATGCGCGGCCAATGGCTCGAGCCAGTCTGAGTCGATTTTGGCTACTGTAAGTGCAAACTGTTTGGTGGTTTCCATCAGCGAGGCGGCCATCACCCACTTGGGTGGTTTTTTACTCAGGCCTGAACCGGGAAAGATAAAGAATTTGCGATTGCGGGTACCCAGATACTCCCATTTGTCCTGCAGAATTCCTACCTGCCCAAGCAGTCCAGATAGCAGTGAGCGATGAATCTCATTGGCTTCTGCAGGCTTGCTATTATCAGTCAGCTTTAACGCTCGGCAGGCGCTGTGTACCTGATGATGGAGGTCGCGCCATTCACGCATGCGCAGATAGGAGACATAGTTGGCTTTGCAGTAACGGCTGTATTGATTGCCGGACAGCTGTTGGCGCTGCTCTTCAAAGTGACGCCACAAATTTAATAGGGAGATAAAGTCTGAGTTGGGTTCCTGCCATTTTTTATGGCTTTGATCTGCGGCCTGCTGTTTGTCGGCGGGACGCTCGCGGGGATCCTGAATACTTAGGCCGGTGGTGATAATCATCACTTCGGAGAGACAGCCGTTTTTCGCCGCTTCCAAAAGCATACGGGCAAATCTTGGATCCAAGGGTATATGGACAATACGCTTGCCAAGGGCCGTTAATTTGCCATTAGTGGTGACCACCTGAAGTTCTTCCAGTAGTTTAAAGCCATCGCTAATCATTCGGTGGTCTGGTGCATCGACAAACGGGAAGCTGCGAATATCACCAATTTTTAGATGCAACATCTGCAGAATAACCGCAGCCAGATTGGTGCGCACAATTTCCGGATCGGTAAATTCTGAGCGACCCTGAAAATCATCTTCACTGTAGAGGCGATAGCAGACCCCCTCACTAACTCGACCACAGCGTCCGGCGCGCTGGTTGGCGCTGGCCTGTGAAATTGCTTCGATCGGCAACCGCTGTACCTTGGTGCGAAAACTATAGCGAGAGACTCGGGCGCGACCGGTATCAATCACATAGCGAATGCCTGGCACCGTTAGGGAGGTTTCAGCAACGTTGGTACTCAGCACCACTCTTCTGCCGCGGTGGGCAGAGAATATTTTACTCTGCTCCGCAAGGCTTAAACGGGCATAGAGTGGGACAATTTCGGTATGGGTCAGCTGCGCGCGCTTAAGAGCCAGATTAACTTCGCGAATCTCGCGCTCGCCACTCAGAAAGACTAAAACATCACCCTGCTTTTGATTGGCTTGAATATCCTGCAGGCAGTCGACAATCATCTGATCGCGATCAGTCTCTGTGTCGTCCGGGTGGTTGTAGATAACCTCGACCGGAAAACTGCGCCCGGAGACTTCAACTATCGGCGCGTTATTAAAATGCTTGGAAAACTTTTCGACATCAATGGTGGCCGAGGTAATTATTATTTTGAGATCCGGCCGTTGGGGCAGCAGGTTTTTTAGGTAGCCCAACAAAAAATCGATATTCAGGCTGCGTTCATGAGCCTCATCAATAATCAATGTATCGTATTTACTGAGAAATCGATCGTGCTGTATTTCCGCCAACAGAATGCCGTCGGTCATTAATTTGATATAGCTGTTCGGAGAACTCTGGTCGGAAAAGCGCACCTGATAGCCGACCGCCTGCCCGAGTGAAACTTTAAGTTCTTCGGCAATACGGTTGGCAACAGTTCGCGCAGCAATTCGCCGCGGCTGGGTGTGACCAATCATGCCCTTTACCCCGCAACCGGCCTGCAGGCAGATTTTGGGCAGCTGGGTGGTTTTACCAGAACCGGTTTCACCGGCGACAACAATCACCTGATGTTTGCGGATTAGTTCGGCAATCTCATCAGCTCTGGCGCTAACCGGTAAATCCGGATACTCGAGTTTGGGCAGATTCTGACGGCGTTTTTCAATCTGCAGCTGATTGGCCAGCAGTGCAGCGTGCCACTTTTGCCAGCGTTCAGTGATA
Organism: Porticoccaceae bacterium; assembly: GCA_029238255.1. Classification (GTDB taxonomy): domain Bacteria; phylum Pseudomonadota; class Gammaproteobacteria; order Pseudomonadales; family Porticoccaceae; genus HTCC2207. Next base: position 15,190 of record JAQWGK010000022.1, read on the forward strand.
GCCTTACCCTGCCTGGCAAGCTTATTTAGCTCGCTGAGCTGACGGTTTAAGCGGTAGCGTTCGCCAGTACTTGTCGATTCTTCAACAAGACGTTTTAGGCGCTGAAAGTCCTGCTCGCTAGTGGGTGTATTTAAATCTTGCACGGTTGGCATGGGTACTTATCAGTCGCTGCTGCCCATCCAGATGCAGGCCCCGCTGCTCTTGTTGATGGCATCGAGTTTTTGTTGATGAAGGGCCAGCTCTTCTTCGCTGGGTTTAACAATTCGCAGCGGCGTGCGATCTGCAGAGAGTCGACGGATACTGCTTTTACTGCTGACCTCACCACTGGCAGAGTCGGACTGGTCGCTGATATTCAGGTTGACCTGCCCACCGGTCATCAGCAGGTAGACATCGGCGAGAATCTCGGCATCGAGCAGTGCGCCGTGTAAATCACGGGCGGAGTTATCTACGCCGTAGCGCTTACAGAGTGC
>JAQWGK010000027.1 GCA_029238255.1 Porticoccaceae bacterium
TATCTCAGGATGACAATAATGGTATCTCAGGATGACAATAATGGTATCTCAGGATGACAATAATGGTATCTCAGGATGACAATAATGGTATCTCAGGATGACAATAATGGTATCTCAGGATGACAATAGTGGTATCTCAGCATGACAAGGAGTATGTCATCAAACAGCCACTGGTAAAGATAGTAAAACCCTAGAGTCATAAAAGCACGCAAAAAAGCCCTGTATACAGAGCCTGTCTGTCACTCAAATGCTTGTAAGCTACAAAAGCCTGCTGTACCTTCAATTTTTATAGCAATAAACGCTGATCTAAAGCAGCGATATAGCAGGAGAAAACTGTGACTGATTTACATGCTTTCAGGCAAGAGACCCGCGACTGGTTGGAAGAGAACTGTCCGCCCAGTATGCGTTTTCCCGTTACCGATGCGGGGGATGCCTGCTGGGGCGGCCGCAACTGGACCTTTAAGAGCGAAGAGCAAAAGCTGTGGATGGAGCGTATGGCTGCCAGAGGCTGGACTGCGCCGGATTGGCCTGCTGAGTACGGTGGTGGCGGTTTGGATAAGGCTGAGACCAAGATATTGAAGGAGGAGATGGCGCGTATTAATGCTCGCTCACCGCTGGATAGTTTTGGTATCTGGATGATCGGCCCAGCGCTGTTAAAGTTTGGTTCTGAAGCCCTTAAACAGCAGCATCTGCCGCCAATTATTCGCGGTGAAATTCGTTGGTGTCAGGGTTACTCGGAGCCTGGTGCCGGTTCTGATCTGGCTGGCCTGCAGGCTAAAGGGGAAGACAAAGGCGATCATTTTATTGCCAATGGTCAGAAGGTATGGACCTCCTATGCGGATAAATGCGACTGGATGTTCTGTCTGTTACGCACCGATTTCGAGGCTAAAAAACAGATGGGTATCAGTCTGGTGCTGTTTGATATGGCAACTCCTGGCGTAACTCCAAAACCGATTAAGCTTATCTCAGGCAGTTCGCCCTTCTGCGAGACTTTCCTCGATGATGTTCGGGTTGAAAAAGATCAGGTGGTTGGTGAAATCAATCAGGGTTGGACGATTGCCAAATACCTGCTGACCCATGAGCGGGAGATGATCGGTGGCTTTGGCCTTACCGATGCGGGTTCAGAAACTCTGGGTCAGATTGCGGCCAAGGCTGTGGGGGTTGAAGCTGGTCGTTTGAGTAATTCACTGCTGCGTGCCGATATTCTTAAATGGGAAATTGATGGTGCGGCTTTTGCGCTTACGGCAGAGCGGGTTACCGATGAAGTGAAGTCCGGCCATGGTGTGGGTGCAACCTCAGCCATGCTCAAGTACGCTGGTACCGAATTAAATAAACGTCGCTTTGAACTGATGATGAAAATTGATGGTAGCGACGCGATGATCTGGGATGGCGCTAACTCCAATGGTGGCTGGACTCCTCGCAGTTGGCTGCGTACTAAGGGCAACTCTATTGAGGGCGGAACCTCAGAAGTTCAGCTAAATATTATCGCTAAAAATATTCTCGGTTTGGGTTGAAGGGACAAGATCATGGCAATGGTTATAAACGAAGAACAGCAAATGCTTAAAGAATCAGCTCAGGGTTTCCTAGCTGAGTTTGCATCCCTCGCCGAGCTGCGCAAACAGCGTGATGCTGGCAGTGACAAAGGTTACTCCGATAATCTCTGGCGGCAGATGGCTGATATGGGTTGGGCGGCAATTCTGGTTCCCGAAGCCTATGGTGGCCTCGAATTTGGTCATGTGGGTATGGGACAGATTGTGGAACAAAGCGGTCGCACCCTAACCGCATCGCCGCTTTTTGCTACGGCAATTCTCGGTGTGACAGCAATTAATCAGGCTGGCAGTGACGCGCAAAAAGCTGAACTGCTGGGGGCTATTGCCGGCGGTGAATTAACCACCGCACTGGCCGTTGATGAGAAGATTCACCATGCTCCCACTCAGATCAGTATGACTGCTTCGGCGAAGGGGCAGGGCTATGTTCTCAATGGCAGTAAATGTTTTGTAGCTGATGGCAGCACGGCCGATAAGTTAATTGTCGCGGCGCGCACTAGCGGTCAAACAGGGGATGCCGAGGGTATTAGTCTGTTTATTGTCGATCGCAGTGCCGCTGGTGTTGAGGTTGAGCGCACCGAAATGGTCGATTGCCGCAACTATGCAGCGATTAAATTTAATCAGGTGACAGTGGCTGAGGATGCGCTATTAGGTGAACAGGGCAAGGGTTTTGGTCCACTGTCGGCCACTCTGGATGTGGCTAATGCCTTTCTCGCCGCAGAGATGCTCGGTATAGCTCAGCAAACCTTTGAGACTACGCTGCAATATCTAAAAGAGCGCAAGCAGTTTGGTGTGCTTATAGGCTCCTTTCAATCGTTACAGCACCGCGCCGCCCACTGGTGGAGCGAAGTTGAGCTGTGTAAGTCGGTGGTTTTAAAAGCCCTGCAGGCGCTGGATACGGGGGATGCCAAAAGCCCGCTACTGGTCAGTATTGCCAAGGCCAAGCTCTGCGAAGTTGCCGAGTTGTCGACCAATGAAGCCATTCAGATGCATGGCGGTATTGGTATGACCGATGAATATGATATTGGCTTCTTTATAAAGCGTGCGCGACCGGCAGCAATGCTATTTGGTGACTACAGTTATCATGGTGATCGCTTTGCCCAGCTTTCGGGTTACTAGAGTAGTAGCCACTCAGGCTTACAGTATAAAAATTAAAATAAATTAGAAAAAAATAAAAGGGATAAGCAGATGGATTTAGGTATTAGCGACAAGGTCAAACCTATACTGGCTGAAGTAAAACAGTTTATTGATACCGAGATTCTGCCTCTGGAGGCGGAATATCATGCTGAGGTCAGCAAAGGTGATCGCTGGACCTATACCGAACGTCAGACTGAAATCCTAGAGAGCCTTAAGGCTAAGGCCAGAGCTAAAAATCTGTGGAATTTCTTTCTCACTCACTGGGAAGGGGGGCACGGTTTAAATACGGTTGAGTACGCCTATATTGCCGAAGAGACTGGGCGCTCCCATCTGGCGCCGGAAGTGTTTAACTGCTCGGCTCCGGATACCGGCAATATGGAGGTGTTAGCGCGCTTCTGTACCGATCAGCAAAAAGAGCGCTGGTTAAAGCCTCTACTAAATGGCGAAATTCGTTCTGCCTACGCTATGACTGAGCCGGATGTGGCTTCCTCGGATGCGACTAATATCTCTATGTCCTGTGTTGCCGATGGCGATGAATGGGTTCTCAATGGCGAGAAGATCTGGATTTCTGGCGCTGGGGATCCACGCTGTGAAATTATGATTGTGATGTGCAATACCAATCCGGATGCACCGCGCCATTCGCGTCACTCCCAAGTACTGGTTCCCTTTGCTACCCCCGGTGTGCATAACCTGCGGCCGATGGAAATTTTCAATATAGACGATGCCCCTCACGGTCATATGCATATGCGTTTTACCGATGTACGCGTGCCGAAAGAAAATATGATCCTCGGTCAGGGGCGAGGGTTTGAAGTGGCGCAGGGGCGCTTGGGCCCCGGTCGTATTCACCACTGTATGCGTTCAATTGGTCTTGCGGAAGCGGCCTTAAAGATGATGTGTGAGCGTTCTCTTGAGCGTGAAGCCTTTGGTCGTCCGCTGGCTAAATTAGGGGGCAATGTGGATATTATTGCTCAGGCGCGTATCGATATTGAGATGACTCGTCTGCTGTGTTTAAAAGCTGCTTGGCTAATGGATAATGTTGGTACTGATGCCGCCCAGCCATTTATTTCAATGATTAAGGTGGCTGCGCCAAATATGGCGTTAAAGATTATCGATGAAGCCATCCAAATGTACGGTGGTCTGGGTCTGTCTCAGGATACACCGCTGGCAATCTGGTATGGCGGTCAGCGTGTACTGCGCTTTGCCGACGGTCCGGATGCGGTTCATCGTATGGTGATTGGTCGTCGCGAGCTAAAGCAGTATATGTAGGCTGCGGCTAAATAATAACAAGAATAAATTGACTAGGACTGCCTTATGAAAGCACTTGTCTGCAATGAATTTGCCCCACCTGAGCAGCTTGATTTGGAAGAGCGCCCGACACCAGAAGTAGGCAAGGGCGAGATTCTAATTGATGTGAAAGCCTCTGGTGTTAATTTTCCCGATCTGTTGACGGTTCAGGGTAAGTATCAGTTTAAGCCGCCATTGCCCTTTGTTCCCGGTGCGGAAGTGGCTGGAGTGGTGTCGGCAGTGGGTGAGGGGGTTAGCACTCGTGCGGTTGGCGATAAGGTGATAGCAACGGTTCCCTTTGGTGGTTTTGCTGAGCAGTGTGTGACCTCGGAATATATGTCATTTGCTCTGGGCGAGACCATGAGTTTTGAGCAGGGGGCAGGTTTTGCGATTACCTATGGCACTTCTTATTACGCCCTTAAGCAGCAGGCCAAAATCCAGCCCGGTGAGACGCTGTTGGTGATGGGTGCGGCCGGTGGTGTGGGTATTGCGACTATTCAGATCGCCAAGGCGATGGGGGCGACGGTTATTGCTGCGGCTAGCACGGAGGAGAAGTTAGACTTTGCCTGTGAGGCGGGTGCTGATCTGCGGATTAATTATTCTACTGAAAACCTTAAGGATCAGCTTAAGCTGCTGACTAAGGGCAAAGGTGTGGATGTTATTTATGATCCGGTTGGGGGTGATTTTTCTGAGCAGGCGTTTCGCGCTATTGCCTGGGATGGTCGCTTTCTGGTGATTGGTTTTGCCTCGGGTCCGATTCCTAAAATTCCGCTTAATCTCTGTCTGCTGAAGGGGGCTTCTATTGTGGGTGTTTGGTGGGGGACCTGGGCGACTAAGTTTCCTCAGGAGTCCCATAAGAATTTTCAGGAGCTGATTGGCATGATTGATGGTGGTAAGTTTTCACCCTTGGTGACGGAGGTTTATACGCTGACGGATTATAAGGCGGCATTTGCGTCGATTTCTGAGCGCCGCGCCAAAGGTAAGGTCATCTTGTCGATGGTGTAGGCGTCACCTCAACAAAGAAATGTCACCTCAAAAAACAAACGTCATCCCAAAAAAACAAACGTCATCCCAAAAAAAACAAACGTCACCCCGGCGTAGGCCGGGGTCTCCTCACCGGATACTCCCTAGTCCGGGAGCGTAATAGCGGCTGTGTCTCCCCTTGAGATCGGTCCCATGGATTTGTAATTTCCAGCGCTCCCGCAACTCGCTTCGCTCAAACAGGCGCTCGCTCAACCTGAAAATTACAAATCCATAAGCGGGCCCTGACTGATCTCAAGGGGAGACACAGCCTCTATTTGAATTATCGGCGTCGCTTTTGTCTTTGATGGCTGTGTTGATAAGGTGAAATATGTTCTACATTTAATAAGAAAATTTATTGTTGAGGTGTGTTTTGAAACTTTCTTGTGGATGTAAAAATATTCAAATTGATTGGGATGTAAAACCTCAGGATTTTATTGCTCGCTCATGCGGCTGTGATTATTGCGGAGAAAACGCGGCAGAGTATGTCAGTGATTCAAGTTCAAGTTTTAGCTTTAAAGTAAAAAATCCCTCCGATCATTTAGTTATCCAGCACGGCCATAAAACCGCTGATTTTCATGAATGCAAAAACTGTGGGGCCGCATTTGTGTCCTGTGAGATTGATGGTGATCTATATGGGGTTATTAATGCAAAAGTGATGGGGCTTAATGACTATGCGATAGATTCAGTTTTAAAAGATTATTCCACTGAAACCATAAGTATGCGACTAGAACGCCGTAAGAAGAATTGGTGCAAACTCTATTAAAAATAAAGTTTAGCTTTCAGAACCTACGAATCTTGCAAATAGTCCCTGTAGATCTCCTTGAGATCAGTCAGGACCCGCTCCCAGCCAAAACCCCTTGCAGCCAAAGAGAGTAAAACCACCTACACCCTTACTACGTATCATCCAAGCAAGTTTCACTACCCAGTTGCCAGTAAAAAAGGCAGAATAGTCAGCCTAAATAAAGGATTCATCATGCGATTAATTATCGGCCTATCAGGCTCAAGCGGCGTTATCTACGGCATCCGAATGCTTCAAATGCTAGCTGAGCGCAGTGATATCGAAACCCACCTAGTGATGAGTCAGGCTGCGCGCATGAATATCGGTATTGAAACCGATTGGAAGCCGGAAGATGTTGAGGCGCTGGCCGATGAAGTCCATAACAATAAAAATATCGGAGCCACTATTGCCAGCGGCTCATTTAAAACCGCCGGTATGATTGTGGTTCCCTGCTCAATGAAAACCCTATCCGGTATTGTTAACTCCTATGCCGATAATCTGCTGATTCGGGCGGCTGATGTAGTTTTAAAAGAGCGACGCAAGCTGGTAATTGTGCCCCGCGAGTCTCCGCTGCATACCGGTCACTGTGAGCTGATGCTTAAAGCCAGCCAGTACGGCGCGATTATCTGCCCACCATCGCCGGCGTTTTACAGTGAGCCAAAAACTGTCGACGATATTATTAACCATTCAGTTGCTCGGGTTCTCGATCTGTTCGATATAGAGACCGGTAGCCTGAAACGCTGGCAGGGCAATATCTAGAGTGACTGGCGAGGCGAAAGATTTCACAAAGCTGCATCAGTTTCTCAACACTGAGTCGGTGTTAACTATAGCCACTTCAGATGCCTGCGGGCCCTGGTCAGCGCCAGTTCTCTATGTGGCAGATACAGCCGAAGAACCTTTTTCTCTGTACTTTCTATCCTCTGCCAATAGCCGACATATCAAAAGTATTCCGGCTAATGGCAGTGCAGCGGTGTCGATCTATTCTGATTACACTGGCGACTGGCAATCCATCCGTGGAGTCCAGCTTCACGGTACCATTGTGGAAATCGCTGAAGAGGATAGGGCGTCGATTGCGGAGGCTTACTTCTCTCGTTTCCCGGAGATTAAAGCGCTGATCGATAATCCTCAAACCAAGCAGGAAACCCTTATTGGCGCTGCTTTTGAACGTAGTAATTTCTACCGTGTAACGCCTTCCTTTATTCGCTTTACCAATAATGGCGACAGCTTTGCAGGCCGAACTGAATGGCAGCTGTAAAAGTCTGTTAGGCCTGTATTGAGTTATTCTCCTCTGAGAGTGACCGTCCTCGCAGTTATCTACAGCCCCATTATTTATTATTCTTGCCGCAATATTAGAAATACCTTATTGCCAACTATAGTTGGCTTATGTATATTGGTGAGGCTAGGATGGGCCAGTCAATTAAACCAAAGATGGTTGTTATTTACGGCAACAGAAAGGGTGACGAGCCCTTTTCGAGCTGGCTGAATAAATTGCGAGATGCTAAAGCGCGCCGACTTGTGCTGGCTAGATTGCGTCGACTTGAACAAGGCCATTATGGGGACTGTAAGCACCTTCAGAATGGTGTATTTGAACTGCGCTTCTTCTTTGGGTCAGGCTACCGAGTCTACTTTGCAGAAGACAAACAGAGAATCATTTTGTTGCTCACAGCTGGCAGCAAAGCGACTCAAAAAAAGGATATTGTCACCGCTATAAGCTATTGGCAAGAGTATCAAAATCATGACTAACTACAGAACCCTGGATAATTTGGAAGAGAGCTATTTCCGCGAGCACCCACAAGAGATCGATACCTATGTAGCGGAAATTTTTTCAGAATACGCTACCGATGGCGACTCATCGGCGCTGCTTGCATCACTGCGTATTATCGCCAAAGTCAAAGGTATTACACAGCTAGCCAAACAGACTGGTATGACTCGTCAGGGATTACAGAAGGCTTTATCAAGCAAGGGCAACCCACGTCTGGATAATGTGAATTCCATTATGAGTGCTCTGGGTTATCGATTAACTGCAGAAAAGATTAATATCTCAGGCTAGCCCCTTAGACCAAACTAAACCAATAGTCGGAACAAAATGTCGCAAAAAGCACTAGAGATTTTAAATAGCCTGTATGGCTATTCCAGTTTTCGCGGTCATCAGGCGGAGATTATTGAGCATGTTAGCGCCGGTAATAATGCGCTGGTATTAATGCCTACCGGCGGGGGTAAGTCGCTCTGTTATCAGATTCCATCACTGATCCGCGATGGAGTGGGGGTGATTATTTCACCGTTGATCGCTCTGATGCAGGATCAGGTTGATGCCATGCAGCAGTTGGGTGTTCAAGCGGCATTTCTAAATTCCAGTCTCTCCCATAGCGAACAGAATTTAATTGAGCAGCAGCTGTTAGCGGGCCAGATAGACCTACTCTATATAGCGCCTGAAAGGCTCATCCAGTCATATACATTAGATCTTTTAGATCGCTGTAAGCTGGCTCTGTTTGCGATTGATGAGGCCCACTGTGTGGCTCAATGGGGTCATGATTTTCGTTCCGATTATCTGTCCCTAAGCCTGTTGCATGAGCGCTTTCCCCATATTCCTCGCATAGCACTTACCGCCACTGCCGATGTGCGCACTCGCAAAGAGATTATTGAGCGACTCTCGCTCACCGATGCCAGCGCCTATATCAGCGGCTTTGATCGACCTAATATTCGCTATGCTATCGCCAATAAAACCACCGCTAAAAAGCAGTTGCTGGATTTTTTAAAGCAGCGGAAAAGCGAAGCCGGCATCGTCTACTGCCTGTCCCGTAAAAAGGTTGAAGATACAGCGGGCTGGTTAACTCAGCAGGGGTTTACGGCCTTACCCTATCATGCAGGTTTGCCGGCTCAGCTAAGACAGACTCATCAGAGTCGTTTTCTCCGTGAAGACGGAGTGATTATTGTCGCCACTATTGCCTTTGGTATGGGTATAGATAAGCCCGATGTGCGCTTTGTGGCCCATCTCGACCTGCCGAAAAGTATTGAAGCCTATTATCAGGAAACCGGTCGTGCTGGTCGCGATGGTCAGCCGGCGGATGCCTGGATGGTTTACGGTCTGCAAGATGTCGTGCGCTTACAGCAGATGGCTCAGGGCTCCGATGGCTCGGAACAGTTTAAGCGCGCCGAGCGACATAAGCTGGATGCTATGTTAGGTCTCTGTGAGGTCACCAGCTGTCGTCGAAAAGTGCTGTTAAATTACTTTGCCGATCAGGCGCCGAGCGAATGCGGTAACTGTGATAACTGCCAGATTCCCCCGCAGACCTGGGATGCCACAGAGGCAGCGCAAAAGCTTTTGTCCTCCGTCTATCGCACCGGTCAGCGCTTTGGTGCTATGCATGTGATGGATGTTTTGCAGGGCAAGGAAACCGAAAAGGTACTGCAGCACCATCACCATCAGCTCAGTACCTTTGGTATAGGCAAGGATATACACGAAGCTCAGTGGCGTTCGTTGATTCGCCAGCTTGTGGTGCGTGGGTTACTGCGTGTTGATATTGAGGGCTATAGTGCTCTGCAGCTGACAGATGCCTGTCGGCCGGTACTAAAAGGCGTGCAATCGCTGTTTCTACGTATTGAAGAGATTAAGGCTCCCTCCGCTAAGAAGGCAGGCTCAAAGTCTGCTAGAAAAGCTCAGATATCCCCTGAAGATCAGGAGTTATGGGATGAGCTGCGGGAGTGCAGAAAGATGCTTGCGGATGAGTTTAATGTGCCGCCCTATGTGATTTTTCACGATGCCACCCTTAAGGAGATGCTGGATACACTGCCGACTTCGGAGGCGGAGTTGCTGTCCCTTACTGGGGTTGGTGAAAGCAAGCTGGAAAAATATGGTGGTGATTTTATCGATATTCTTCGTCGCCATGCTGGGGTCAGTTAGCGGTTCTTTTCTAACGTCTTGGGTCGAGAGTTTATAGCTTAGTATCTGATATCCGGATAGAGGAGAGCGAACGGAAGAATCTCAGATTAAAGACGATTATCCCCCGCTTACTAAACCCATTTCATGCGCAATGTGCCGCTCACATGAGTAATTAAACGCTCCGGAATTTCAAGTTCTTTGGCCAGTTCAGGCCAGCCAGAAAAGGCTTCCAGGACCTCAGCAAGTATTCGTTTCTCACGGCCTCGTGGTAGGCCGGCATAGGCGGCAAGATGTTTGAGGTCAGCCAGTGTGAAGTTATGAGTTTTGCCGTTAATACTCAACTGATGGTGGCGGGTGAAATCACTGCCCTCAGCATGGCACAGATCGTAGGCGGGGGTGATATCCCACTGTCCTCTTCGATCCATGGTAAATGCAAAATTCTTAACATGATCATCCTGATTGCATCCTACTAGATTAAACAGCACACGACGAAACTGCTGTTCAATAGATGTTGTTGGTATCCGAAGTTGCTTCATCACCATAAATAGCTGTTCGTAGGAATAATAGCCGCTGGCAAAATAATCAAAGTGGGCCACTGCAGCCAAAGTCTGCATAAATAGCTTGCCGCCCTGAGCATCCCGGTCGAAGCGGCGGGTCATAAAGTGGTGGCGATTATTCTCGCTAAATAAACGCGACTCGGCCATGGTAATACCACAGCGCTTGGCTACCTGATAATAACTGTACTCCAGCAGGCCATAACCCACGGGGTCGCTTACGCCCCAGTCACCATTAAATTGCACGCCATCAAATTTTATCAGCCAGTGCTCAAACCCCTCTGGCAAATTAAGCTGCCCTGAACGCACCTGTTTAGTTTTCGGGTTAAAGGCGATAACGGCTTTGGCTCTCGCACCGCCTGCGGAGGTGCCAACACTTAATATATCCAGCAATGCTTGCTTGCCATTGCGGGCACTGAGTTCTGTATCCAATACAGATTTATCGGCAAATGCCATAGAGGCGAGTTCAACCAATTGCTCCACTGCCACCTGTTGGTCGTCAACAGTATTTGCATCGTTGGCAGGTTCAAACTCCAATGCCCCCATGCCTCTTGTGCCTGTATAGCAGAGTCTATCCACAGCATTAAAGTCACTGCTTTGGCGACCGGTTTGAGCTAACCAAACATCGATTAGGCGATTGCCGTATTTATCGGGGAGACTGTCGGCCAGCAGTCCGGGTAAGCCGTGAAAGGCATGAATAGGTAAGTCGGTAAACTGGTAAATATGTCTGGCCCGCGCCGGCATCATCAGTGGCGCTAGCTCAATATCTTTACTGACAAACTCGGGGTCGTATTCAAAGCGCGCAAAACGCTCGCTATTATTCATGGAGATATAGCCAATGGGTGTTTGCCAAAGCTTTACCGTGGCAGTGGTCATGCCTGCTCATCTCCCCAGCCAATTGAGGTCTGGGTGCCTTTTTTTCTGCCTGCCGCCGGGCCTGCCTGATATGTAGCTTTGCGCTCACGCAGTGTTTCAGCCATGGGCGAGTTGAATTGTTCCGGTAGAAGGGCGTCTAGATTCGCGTCCATATCCAGCGCTTTTAGCAGTTTAATCCAGGATCCGAGTTGGCTATCGGTACCACGCTCTATGCGTCTTAGTGTGGCTATACCAATACCGGCCTGCTCGGCCAATACTATTTGTGAGAGCCCCTGTTGTTTACGAATTTTCGCAAGGCGCTGACCAAATTCGGCAAGTATATGGTTGTCTGGTGTCAGTTTATTGATTTTCATAATATCGGTTATGATCTAAAATAGGCCAATCTAGCTGTTAAAGTATCATAAATGATAGTTTATGTTGTATTCTTTTTCCAGAATTATTCTTATTTTATAAGATCATATCTGATATATTATGCTAAAAAAGTAGAGATATAGCTCATAAATGATATTTTATTGGTGGTTTTTTAGGTTAAGGCCTATTCTGCCAAATTAAACAGCTGCGTATTTCCACCTCTAGCCACCAGATTTTCTGTTCTGGTGCGTTCACTCAAAAACCACAGTAACCAGTGCCAATTGTATTCCTCGCTATCGGCCGGCCATCCAATCAGTGGGATTATGCTGCCATTTCTCTGGGCCATTATCTGCCTTAAGGCTGAGCTATCTGTATTTTGGCTATTGGCAATTAAGCCTTCTATGCGATTGTTATGGATTAGCGCTGTAAGGGTTTCTATGGGCTCTATCTGGAGTAAATCTTCAGCCAGCCCTGCTTGTAGATAGTTTTCGCGAATGGAATCCAATGAGGTTTTGTGGGTTTGATCGGCTACGATGATCAGTGGGCATCCGCATAGCAAGGCACAGGCAATTTGTTTCTCTGCCTCAGCGACAGAATCGCTTTTAGCGACCGCCAAAACCATTACTCCACGACCAAAAACTGAGAGTCTATTATCTTCACCGGTTGGCCCTGGCAGTTGAATAGGGTTGGCGAGCTTTTCTCGGGCTAGAGGTTCAATGACCGGCAGAAAATCAGAAGTGCATTTCCCAATAATTTTAAGGCGGCTATCAATGGGGGTCGATTGCCATTTGGTCATGGCTGTAACCGCGCTTTCGATACTTTCAATATTTGCCGGTTTGGCTTTTGTAAAATTCACTGAATATAAGTTTTTTGGTTTGCATTCTGTTTTTTTAGTCGCTGTAGAAAAACGCATCAGGTAGTTGGGGCCACCGGCCTTGGGTCCGGTGCCGGATAGTCCGCGACCACCAAAGGGATTTACACCAACCACAGCACCGACCATATTGCGGTTGATATAAGTATTGCCAGCGATGGTGTTGCGGTAAACGGTTTCAGCAAAGGCTTCAATACGGCTGTGGACACCAAGGGTTAATCCATAGCCTGTGTTGTTGATCTGTTGAATCACCGAGCTTAGCTGTTCAGACGAATAGCGAATCACATGGAGTACAGGGCCAAATACTTCTTCGGTGAGTTGATTGAGGGATTCAATTTCAAAAACATGGGGAGCAACGAAGCTACCGTTTTTGCACTGTTCACTGAGCGCCACCTTGGCGATGAATTTGGCTTCTTTATGCATACGCTCTATATGCCCCTGCAGTTCCGCCTGAGCGCTGCTGTCGATCACTGGGCCAAGGTCGCTGGATAGTTGTTTGGGATCGCCTGCGATCATTGAGTCCATGGCTCCGGCGAGCATTTCTAATGTTTTGTCGGCAATATCCTGTTGAATAAATAATACCCGCAGGGCAGAGCAGCGCTGGCCGGCACTTTGAAAGGCTGAGGTAATAACATCATCAACGACCTGCTCTGGTAGAGCGGTGGAATCGACGACCATACAGTTTTGGCCGCCAGTTTCGGCAATAAAAGGGATTGGGCCATCGGAACGCGCTGCTAGTTGCTGGTTAATACTTTGTGCGGTCACTGTGGAGCCAGTAAAGGCGATCCCGGCAATTCGACTATCACCGATCAATAACTTACCGATCTGGGAACCACTGCCGAGTAATAGTTGCAGAGCTGCACCGGGAATGCCGGCCTCGTGAAATAGTCTGATCGCGCAGGCGGCAATGGCTGGTGTTTGAGCGGCGGGTTTGGCGATTACGGTGTTGCCTGCAGCCAATGCGGCGGCAATTTGGCCAACAAAGATAGCCAGTGGGAAATTCCATGGACTAATGCAGAGGAATACGCCACTTCCCTGTAGCGATCTAGCTTGTAGCGATCTAGCCTGTAGCGAATAGTACCTACAGAAGTCGATGGCTTCGCGAACTTCTGAAATTCCATCACCTAATGTTCTTCCCCCCTCAATCGCAATCACTCTAATTAGCTCCGCAGAATCCCTTTGCATAAGGTCTGCGACCTTATCGAGAATATCAGCGCGAGCGCTGTGACCAAGATTATTCCAGTCCGACTGTGCAGTGTAAGCGGATTCCAGAGCGCGCAAAATATCCGCTTTATTGGCGTTGGAATAATGACCGATCAGCTGCTGTTGATCTGTCGGGTTGTAGGCTTCTTGCAGTTCACCCTCTACGGGCTCGCCGGCAATAATCGGGTGGGAAACCAGTGTCGATGTCTGCGCGACTCTGTCTAGCAGTGTTTTTGTTTCCAGTGGCGAATCCAAATCTATGCCCAGTGCATTTTTTCGCTCTTCCCCCGCTAGGCTAAATATCTGTTCTGGTACTGGAATCTTTTTATGCTGGTAGGGAAAAGAACTATTAACCTGATCTCTGGTATCTTCGAGCAGCGCTTCGACTGGGGTTTGATGATCCAGAAAGCGATTGACAAAAGAGCTGTTGGCACCGTTTTCCAAAAGCCGGCGAACCAGATAAGGCAGCAGATCTTTATGATTGCCTATGGGCGCGTAAACTCGCACTGGAAGCTGCTTGCCGCTCTCTTTAAGCTGCATTCTAAGCTGTGAGTAGAGTATATGACCCATACCGTGCAGACGTTGGAATTCAAATTCACGCTCGCCGGCCAGTTCTAAAATCATACTGGCGGTATAGGCATTATGGGTCGCAAACTGTGGATAAATCTCTTGCTGGGCATCCAGAAGAAGACCCGCACAGTATTGATAGCAGAGGTCAGTATTGGCTTTGCGGGTAAATACCGGATAGCTCTCAAGGCCAAGTTCCTGAGCATGTTTGATCTCCGCATCCCAGTAGGCACCTTTAACCAGTCGCACCATTAAGCGGCGATTGGTTTCTTTAGCCAAACCGATCAACCATTTTGCGGTATTAGGTGCGCGTTTTTGATAGGCCTGCAATACAAAGCCCAATCCCTGCCAGTTATCCAGATCGCTGTCTTTAGCCAGTGCTTCAAAAATATCCAGTGAGATATCCAGACGATAAGCTTCTTCAGCATCTATTGAGAGCCCAATATTGTATTTTTTTGCCTGCAGGCAGAGTTGTTTGATGCGGGGAAGCAGTTCTTCCATTACAGCCTGATGCTGAGCGAATGAATAACGCGGGTGCAGGGCGGAGAGTTTTACTGAAATGCCGTTAGCGCTAGCCGCTGAATTCCCAGAGGAGCTGTTACCGATTTCATCAATGGCTGTGCTGTAGGCTTTCAGATATTTCGTCGCATCGGATTCAGTGCGCGCACCTTCCCCAAGCATATCAAAGGAAAATCTGGTCTCTTTATGATTGTGTTTGGCACCGCGTTTTAGGCCCTCGGCTATGGTGCGTCCAAGCACGTATTGACCGCCCATTATTTTCATTGCCTGCAGTACAGCGCCACGAATCACCGGTTCACCCATTGTGGCGGTAAGACGTTTTATCCAACTGTCAGTATCTTGAGTAATCTCCCGGTCCAAACTGACTAGTTGGCCGGTCAGCATAAGCCCCCAGGTTGAAGCATTTACAAATAGGGATGCGGATTTTCCGCGATGGGTACTCCAGTTTCCGGCCTGAATTTTTTCTGCAATTAGACGGTCAGCCGTTAAGGCATCGGGAACCCGGAGCAGCGCTTCGGCCAAACACATCAGCGCTACACCTTCGGCATTGGATAAGCCAAATTCAAGTAGAAAAGCGTCTAAGGTACCGCTGCTGCTTTTATCGGCGCGGCACAGGCTTACCAACTGTCTTGAGTTTTGCAGAATTTTCTTGCGAGATTGACTTGAAAGGGGATTGCTATGAAGCAGTTGAGTAACCGACTGGTGCTCATCCTGATGAGTGATATGGCGAATTCTGTTGCGTAGCTCTGCCTGATTCATCGATTTTCACCTGAAATAGATATTTATGAATATCTGGCATTCTCCAATATTTACTTTGGTATATGTCTCCATAATTCCTTGATTAATAGTTAATAAGTCTGCTTATTTCAAATTAATAGACTATTATTCTGCAGTGATATTTTAGTATTGAGAGGGGAATATGAAAACAGTGGCTGATCTGGATCGCACCGATCGAAGAATTTTAAACGCATTGCAAAACAATGGCCGGATTGCCAATGTGGACTTGGCTCGCGCCGTTAACCTGACGCCCACGCCCTGTTTGGAGCGGGTTAAACGTCTGGAGCGAGAGGGCTTTATTACCAGCTATGTGGCGCTACTTGATCCGGTCAAAGCCAATGCGGCACTCTGCGCCTATATTGAAGTGCAGCTGGCAAGCACGACCACTGAGGCGATCAATCGGTTTAATCAGCAGATGATGAATCTGGATGAGGTTCTCGAGTGCCAGATGGTGGCCGGTGGTTTTGATTATCTAATTAAAATTCGGGTGGCTGATATGCAGCACTACCAGCGATTTCTAGGGGAGAAGTTATCCGCTATTGAAGGGATTAGTCAGACCCATACCTACGTTGTTATAGATGATGTTAAGTCGCAAACGGCGCTGCAGATTAATCTGTAATTGAAAGTGAAAGTGAAAGTGAAAGTGAAAGTGAAAGTGAAAGTGAAAGTGAAAGTGAAAGTGAAAGTGAAAGTGACAGTGAAAGTGAAGCTATTATTTGTAAACTCTTGGGACTCTTAGAGGCATTCGCGTTAACAGTTCGTAACCCAGAGTTGCACAGTGCTCGGCGACGCGATTAACCGGCAGCTGATTGCCCCAGAGTTCAACAGGGTCGCCAATAGTGACCCCTTCAAGGTCGGTTACATCCACAGTAATCATATCCATACTGACACTGCCCACCAGAGGGCATTCAATACCATTAACCAATACCGGCGTACCCTTTGGCGCGGTGCGTGGGTAGCCATCACCGTAGCCTATACCAATGGTGGCAATGGTCGATGGGCGCTCGGCACACCATTTTCCTGAGTAACCTACCTTTTCACCAGCACTGATACTGCGCAGGGAGATCACCGCTGAGGACAGGGTCATTACTGGTTTAAGTCGGTCCCCATTCTCCTGAGCCTGAGCAAAGGGCGATGCACCATAGATCATATAGCCGGGTCGATTCCAGTCTCGGTGAGTATCTGGTCTGCCGAGAATTGAAGCGGAGTTGGCCAGACTGGTTTTAATTGAATCAAAGTCCGCCACCGTTTTGTCAAAGGTTGTCAGCTGTTGAGCGGTAAAGTCACTGTCAAAATCTTCAGCGCAGGCAAAGTGCGAGGCGACCACGATCTGGTCGTTGACATTGCGGCTATCGGATAGGCTCCGATAAACCTCAGGGACTTCCTCGGGCAGAAAGCCAAGGCGATGCATCCCAGAGTCGATACCTAGCCATACATTGACTGGCTGAGCTATATCCGCATTGATAATGGCGTCTTTCTGGGGGTGGTTTTCAACCATTAACCAGAAGCCTTTAAGCGCGGCTGTATTCACTTCATCGGCACTAAAGGTGCCTTCAAGAAGAAGAATAGGCTGACAGATACCGGCATCGCGCAGTTCCAGTGCCTCTTCAATGCAGGCGACACCATAGGCGGGGGCCTGCTCAGCAAGAGCCTGTGCCACCTCTACCATACCGTGACCATAGGCATTGGCCTTGACCATGGGCATAGTCTGAGAGTCTGGCGCCAATGATTGGGCCAGAGCGAAGTTATCGCGCAGTGCCTGCAGGTCGATGGTTGCCATTGTGGGTCGAGACATATATTTAATTCTTATCAATGGAGCGCTTGTAAAATAAAGCTTGTAAACAACGCCGGTTAAAACAGCCGGTTAATAATTATATTTGCCGGCAGTGTATAGGGTTTGCGCCGCTAGCCATATATCGCCAACCTCTCCGTTGCCGACCGGCTCGCCGTCTATTTCTACCACAGCGCCAATTTCTTTGGAGGAACTGGTAATCCAGGCTTCGTCTGCATTGCGTACTTCATCCATAGTCACAATACGCTCTTCGACCGGGATACTCCCATCGCGACGCAATATATCAAGCAGTAATTGGCGGGTAATACCTGGTAGTAGCTGGTTGTTCAGTGGTGGTGTTATAACCACACCGTTCTTAACTATATAAGCATTGCAGGAGCTGGCTTCGGTAAGCTGATTGTCAGCATTAAATAGCAGGGTTTCATCGTTGCCCTGATCATAGCCCTGTTGAAAATGCAGCACATTGCCAAGCAGTGCAGTAGATTTAATCTGGCAGCGTTCCCAGCGCAGATCTCTGCCGGTGGAGACAGTGTATTTTTTTGCCAGAGCTTTATCGGCAATGGGTGGTGGAGCAATATCAAAGGCAAAGGCAAACACCGTTGGCGTTACATTTTCCGGAAATCCATGAAAGCGCTTGCTGTCTGCGCCGCGGCTGACATGTAGGTAAATTCCCAGATTGCCTGAGCCATTTTTTTCAATTAGCTGGGTGCACAAATCTTGCCAGTCGCTCTGGGACCAGTCGAGATTGATACCTATAGCCGAGAGACCACTGTTCATTCGCTCAATATGGGGCGCAAAGCCAACCATCTTGCCTGCGTAGGAGGGCACTACTTCATAGATGCCATCACCGAATAAAAAGCCACGATCCAGTGGCGATATTTTGGCTTCTTCCAGTGGTAGGTAGCTGCCATTGAGAAATGCGATATTCATGGGTTTCCTTTTAAAGATACGACTGCTGTGCGGTTTTCCCTAATCCAAAAATGGTATCAGTACGCTCTGTTACAAGCAAAGTTTTAGTAACGGGTTTGCTGCAAATTGTTTTTCATGCTCCGCCAACAGAGATTGCGCCTGATCTATGCTGATAGATTCAAAGCGCACAGTGCCTCCGACTGAAAGCTGTGCCAGTTTGCCTATATCCACAGAGAGTACGGAGCCTATTTTTGGGTAGCCGCCCATGGTCTGACGGTCATTGAGCAGAACTATAGGTTGGCCATCAGGGGGCAGTTGAACAGCGCCCAGACAGATGCCTTCGGAGAGAATGCCCTCGATTGCAGGAATAATCGAGGCGCCCTCGAGGCGGTAGCCCATACGGTCGCTATATTTTGTGATCTGATAGGGACTGCTGAAAAACAGCTGTTGTTGAGTTTCGCTAAAGTGTTCCTGTTGATAGCCAGACACAACTCGCAAGCATGCTGAGTTTGAACTGTAGTCTGCTCTTAGTTTTTTCGGTAGCTGCCAGAGGTGAGTGTTATGACTGGGTTCGCAGGGCAATATATCCCCAGTTTTTAATGCTGAGCCATCAGCGTGCAGGCCACCTAAGCCCTCACGGGGAACCGTGGCAACACTATTAAACACAGGCTCTGCCTGAAAGCCTCCGGCAACGGCCAGATAGGCGCGGCTGCCACTGCGGGCAAATCCCAATTCAATTTTGTCGCCGGGATTAATGCTGTGGCTCTGCCACAGTGGGGCAGGTTTTTTATTGATAAGAAGGGGGATATTTGCACCGGTTATAGCCACAGTGGTTTTGACTGTGGATTCCAATACCAGACCCCCAACCGTAACTTCGATGCAGGCGCTATCCTGAGTGTTTTCGCAGAGCAGATTGGCCCAACGAAAGGCATTGCGATCCAGAGGGCCGCCGGTGGTCAATCCCATGCTGTGCAGACCATAGCGTCCGCTATCCTGAAGCAAGCTGAAGATTCCCGGTTTAATGACCTTAAAAAAATTGCTCAAAGAACACCGCCAAGATTTTCAAAGCGGGTCTTATCTATAGCCTCAAAGCGCACCAGATCACCGACCGCCACGGGCATACTGGGTGTAGCCTTTGGGTCGAACATCAGCTGTGGGCACAGCCCAATCAGATTCCAGCCGCCGGGGGACTGGGCTGGATAAACGGCGGTCTGTTGGTCGGCAATAGCGACAGCACCGCGAGGTACCTGTTGTCTGGGGGTGGCCAATCTGGGAGTGGCTATACGGGCATCCACTTCACCAAGATAGGCAAAGCCCGGTGCAAAGCCAATGGCATAAACACGATATTCAGTCTGCTGATGAATCGCGATAACCTCTGCTATAGAGAGTCCCGCTCGATCGGCAACTCGCTGCAGATCGGGGCCGGATTCGCTACTGTAATAAACCGGCAGGGTTACCAGCGAACCGTTGTGCGTTTCCTGGGTATTGATGGTTTTATTTAAATCTTTAGCCGCTATTTTAGTAGCCCTATGAATAGCCCTGCGCACCGAGTGATGGTCGGTTTTAAATGGGTCGAAGATAACCAGTAGTGAGGCGTAGGAGGGCACCAGATCAATCAGTGTTGCACCGAGATAGGTGGTGAGTTTTTGTACCGTATGGGCAACTTCGGCGGAGGTGGCTGCGCTGGGATGGTCGGAAAAATAGACAATCAGAGCATTCTCTGCGGCGATCGAAATGGTCTTTTCTGTACTCATTGATTAATCAGCTGACGAATTTCTTCAAGTGCATTAACCGCGTCTTGATTGTCACCATGAACACAGAGTGAATCCACCTGCAGAGGTAATTCAAGACCGCTAAGGGTGGTTACAGTGCGGCGCTCACAGAGCTGTTGCACCTGAGCGAGCATTTTCTCGCGGCTGTTGACGGCACCCTCGAGGCTGCGTGATAACAGGCGGCCATCATCGTTATAACAGCGGTCAGCAAAGGCTTCAAAAATAACCTCAAGGCCAAACATCTGCGCTTCCTGCCTATGGATTTCAGAGTCTGCTGTGGCCTGTAACATAAAGGCCAGAGGTCTATTCTGTGCTGCTGAGCTCTCAGTAATAGCCTGCATAATGGCGCTGCGAATATGGCCGTTGACCATCATATCGTTGTACAGGGCACCGTGAGGTTTAACGTAGCTAACCTGTATATCAAGAGTCTCTGCTATTTCGCAGAGTACGCGAATCTGGTGCTGCACCAACTTTATAAGTTCTGCGGGAGGCAGATTCATGGAGCGACGACCAAAGCCGACAGTGTCTGGATAACTGGGGTGAGCGCCGACAGTGACGTTATGCTGTTTGGCTGCCAGCAGTGTCTTTTTCATTAGACTGTGATCGCCAGCGTGAAAACCGCAGGCGATATTGGCTTGATCGATAAATGGCATTACCAGACCTCCGAGGCCGGTTTCCCAAGCTTCGCTGCACTCGCCGAGATCGCAATTTAATAGTAGTGCCATTTTTTACCTGAGGTGCTGTTAGCCAGGGTGATGATTTTATGTTCACAACGACCTAATGTCATCCCGGCAAAACGAAGGAACGTCATCCCAGCGAAGGCTGGGACCTATAGAATTACGCTGCCAGCTATAAAGATACTGGCCTACGCCAGTATGACGAATAAGTTGACATCCGGAACGCCAGTGAAGGATCTAAGCCCCTTCGGTTCGCTGCGCTCTCTCAGGATGACAGGGAAACCACCCTCATCCCAACTACCGCCAGTTCTTAGCCCATGCATCGAGCACTCGCTCGGCATACCAGTACTCACCATAGCTACCATTGTATCTGGCCAACGCATCGGCAAGGCGACCCTTTTCCTTGTCGAGGTAATATCTCAGGATAGTGCAGCCATAGCGCAGGTTGGTCTGGATATCGATCAGATTGTCGTTGGGACGGCCAATCTCTTTTTTCCAGAATGGCATTATCTGCATCATACCCATGGCGCCGGCACTGGAAACCGCGTAACTATCAAAGCGGCTTTCCACCTCAATAACGGCTAGCACAATCTCTGGCTGCAACTGCGCCAGAGAAGCTTCGGCATGAATAAGTTTAAGGAGGTCGAGACGCTGTTGCGGGTCTTTGATGATCTTGGCCAGTGGTCGGTCTTTGGCAGCCAGCCAGACTTCTGCATCGTAGATATTGTCGAAACTTTGGGCGGCAGAAGCAGCGGTTTTTAACACTTGAACCAGCGAGGGTTCAGCCACTGCAGCTGGCTCCGCTGAAGCAAAGTGCCCCAGCGCTGCCAGTGTTAGCAGGATTAAAAGTTTGTTAAAAAGCTTTTTATTTAAAAGCCCTCTATTTAAAAGCCTTCTATTTAAAAACTTTCTATTTAAAAACGTTCTCGCTAATAAAATCATCCAGCTTATCCATCGCTATATGTTGGTTTTCCGGTTCGCGGCGGTTGCGATATTCAACAGTGCCGCCCTCAAGGCCTCGATCGCCGATCACGATACGGTGAGGGATGCCGATAAGCTCGACATCGGCCAGCATGCCGCCCAATCGGGCTTTGGCCTCATCCATAAATAGCACTTCGTAGCCAGCGCTATTGAGCTTGTCGTAGAGCGCTTCGCAGGTCTCTTTTACCTGCTCTGATTTGTGCATATTGATTGGCACTATAGCGATCTGGAACGGGGCTATAGCGTCTGGCCAGATAATGCCATTGTCATCATTGTTCTGCTCAATAGCGGCGGCAACAATACGACTCACGCCGATACCATAACAGCCCATCGCCATGCTGCGTTCTTTGCCGTTTTCATCGAGAACGGTGGCTTTCATGGCTTCACTGTACTTAGTGCCAAGCTGGAAAATATGACCCACTTCGATACCGCGTTTAATTTCCAGTACGCCTTTGCCGTCGGGGCTGGCATCGCCGGCGACCACATTGCGGATATCGGCAATAGTAAATTCGCCACAGTCGCGCTGCCAGTTAACACCGGTTAGATGATAGCCGTCACGGTTGGCACCACAGGTAAAGTCGCTGAGTTGAGCGGCGCTGTGATCAACCAACATGGGCAGGCCGAGATCGACCGGTCCAAGTGAGCCCGGTGAGCAGTTTAAGGTAGCCTTGATCTGCTCTTCAGAGGCAAAGGTAACCTCAGTGGCCAGTCCCAGTGCATGCTGGGCTTTAACTTCATTGAGTTCGTGATCACCCCGAACCATCAGGCCGTAAAGTTGAGTTTTTCCTTCTTCATCTTCAGCACTGACAATTAATGTTTTAAGGCTCTTTTCGGCACTGCTGCCAACAAAGCTGCACAGGTCTTCGATAGTGCGCACGCCCGGAGTGGCCAGTTCGGCCATCTCGGCACTGCCATCAGTGCAAGCCTGACCGGCAGGAGCAATAGCTTCTGCCTTTTCTATATTGGCGGCATAGTCACTCTCTGAGGAGAACACAATGGCATCTTCTCCAGAGTCTGCCAGTACATGGAATTCATGGGAGACACTGCCACCAATACTGCCGGTGTCGGCGAGTACTGCACGGAAGACCAGACCTGTGCGTTCAAAGATTGCCGAATAGGTCTGGTACATCAGATCGTAAGTTTCCTGCAGAGATGCACTGTCGATATGAAAGGAGTAGGCATCTTTCATGCAGAATTCACGGGTGCGCATCACACCAAAACGAGGGCGGCGCTCATCACGGAACTTGGTTTGAATCTGATAGAAGTTGGCCGGCAACTGTTTATAGCTGCGAATTTCACTGCGAATAATATCGGTAATCACCTCTTCGTGAGTTGGCCCAAGGCAGAACTCGCGGTCATGACGGTCCTTGATACGCAGCAATTCAGGTCCAAACTGTCCCCAGCGACCAGATTCTTCCCAGAGATCAGCGGGCTGTACTACCGGCATCATAAGTTCCAGAGCGCCAGATTTATCCATCTCCTGACGAACAATGGCTTCAACCTTGCGGAATACACGTAGGCCAATGGGCAGCCAGGAGTAGAGTCCCGAGGCGACTTTGCGAATCATTCCCGCTCGCAACATGAGTTTATGGCTGATAACTTCAGCGTCGGCGGGGGATTCTTTTTTTGTTGAAATCAGGTATTGGCTGGCGCGCATGGTTTCTCTTACACTGGTGGTCAATGAGTTTAGGTCGGCTATTTTACGGTGCGTAGCAGTCGCGGTACAACCATAAGCAGATAAGAGGGCAAAATGTTTCAATTACATCCACAACTTGAGGCCGATACCGTACTGGTAGGGCGCTTTCCATTGAGTCTTTTACTGCTGAGTAAGGATGCCAATTATCCCTGGTGTATTTTGGTGCCGCAACGGGCGGCAATGGAAGAGATTTATCAGCTTGATACTGTGGATCAACAGCAGCTTTTGCAGGAATCCAGTTGTCTGGCAGAAATATTGGCCGAGGTTTTTGCTGCGGATAAAATCAATGTGGCGACCATTGGTAATATGGTGCCACAGTTACATATGCATCATGTGGCCAGATTTAAAACTGATGCGGCCTGGCCAAAGCCAGTGTGGGGAGCGGTGGAGGCGATAGCCTATCAGGAAGATATGCTGGCCCACAGGGTCGAGCGAATTGCGGCTGCACTCGAGCCCCATGGCCTGATAGTCGGTTAGGTTCCCCAACCGATACCGCGGTTATGCCAGCCTCACAGTATCTGTAAAAAATAAACTACAGTTATTGCGCCATATCCTTAAGACCTTTAAGCGCGTGAACCTTAACTGCCACAGAGGCGGGTCGTGCTTTAAATGTAGTCTCTTTACCCGTAAACGGATTGATACCTTTAAAGGCCTTCTTGGCTGGGCGCTTAACTGTGTGAATCTTAATCAGGCCGGCAAGCGCAAATTCGCCTACTGAGCGTTTCTTAACATGTCGTTCAATCAGAACTGCCAGTTCATCAAGCACTGAGTTAACCTGCTTGCGGGTCATCTCGGTATTGGTTGCCAGTTCGCTAATAATTTCGGTTTTGCTAAAGCGATTGCTGACTGCCGTAACCTTGCGGGCAGGTGCAGTTGCTTTTTTAGTAGCGGTTTTTCTGGCGGTGGGCTTTTTAGCGACGGTCTTCTTGGTCACTGTCTTTTTAGTAGCAGTTTTTTTAGTAGTCGCTTTTTTCGCTGCAGTCTTTTTGCTGGTACCTTTGATCACCGAGGCTTTTTTAGGGGTTGCACTTCGCGCTGCAGTTATTTTTGAGGGGGTTTTTCTTTTGGCGGGCGCTTTTGCCTTCGCCTTTACTTTCGATTTTGCAGATCCTTTTTTAACAGCCATTGTCTCTTCCTTTATGAATGTAAAAATTACACTATCCCTGTCGCGTCGGGGGGCAACTGCTAACAGGGCCTCGACATTATTTATAGCTGCTGTTTACCCGATGTGCCATGAATAGCAGTATTTTTAGACTTTTTTTTAATTTTCAACGGTCTATGCTTCGGTGAGGCCATTTTCCAACCGCAGGTGCTGGGGTATAATGCTCGGCTTTTTTACTAGCTGCTCAATGGGTAGCTGTTGGATAATGGTTTAGGAAGTAAGAAATGCCTATATATGAGTACCGCTGTCAGGCCTGTGGCTATGAGCATGAAGCGTTGCAAAAGATGAGTGATGATAGTCTGGTAGACTGCCCGGCTTGCGCAAAACCCGAGTTGAAGAAACTGCTGTCTGCCGCAGGATTTCGCTTGAGCGGTAGTGGCTGGTACGAGACAGACTTTAAAACAGGCAGTAAAAAGAATCTCAGCGACAAAAATGCCGCTGCAACAGGAAAAGAAAATTGATGTGATTTTGGCCCTGTAGCCAGCATATCTTAAATATAAATTTAATAAATTAGAGTAGGGATAGACACCAGATGTATCGATCTAACTATTGTGGATTAGTCACAAGCAAAAATATTGATGAAGAAGTTACGCTCTGTGGCTGGGTTGATCGTCGTCGCGATCACGGCGGAGTTATTTTTGTTGATCTGCGCGATCGCGAAGGTATTGTTCAGGTGGTCTTCGATCCCGATGCCGGTGAGTTCTTCTCTCAGGCCGATAAGGTTCGCTCTGAATATGTGCTCAAGGTAACCGGTAAGGTTCGCGCTCGCAGTGAAGCCACGGTCAACCCAAATATGGCTACCGGTGAGATTGAAGTCTACGGCACAGCGTTGGAAATTCTTAACAGTGCGGTAACGCCGCCATTCCAGCTCGACGATCATGTGACTGTGGGTGAAGATGTTCGCCTTAAGTATCGCTATATGGATCTGCGTCGCACCGAGATGCAAAACAGCCTGCGTTTCCGCTCCAAAATCACCTCATCAATTCGCAACTACCTTGTGGATAATGGGTTTTTGGATATTGAAACACCTATTATGACCCGTGCTACTCCTGAGGGTGCCCGTGACTATTTGATCCCGTCGCGAACCCATCCCGGTCAGTTCTTCGCTATGCCGCAGTCACCACAGCTATTTAAGCAGCTACTAATGGTCGCCGGCTTTGACCGTTACTACCAGATTGCCAAATGTTTCCGCGACGAAGATCTGCGTGCTGACCGTCAGCCTGAATTCACTCAGATTGATATAGAAGCCTCTTTTGTTGATGAAGAGGACATTATGTCGACCACTGAAACTATGATTCGCGGTATCTTCGCTGAGCATATGGGTGTTGAGTTCGGTGAGTTCCCGCGTATGACCTATGCCGATGCGATGCATAAGTATGGTTCCGATAAGCCAGATTTACGTATTCCACTGGAGCTGGTCGAGATTAAAGACCTGCTTAAAGATATTGAGTTTAAAGTCTTTGCTGGTCCAGCTAACGACCCTGCCTGTCGAGTCACCGCCCTTAAGGTCACTGGCGGCGCCGAGATCTCTCGCAAGAAGATTGATGAGTACACCAAGTATGTCTCTATCTACGGCGCTAAAGGTTTGGCCTGGATTAAGGTCAATGCTATTGAGACTGGTATAGAAGGCCTGCAGTCACCGATTATCAAGTTCCTGGGTGATGAAGTGACCATGAATATTATGCAGCGTCTGGATGCCAAGAACGGCGATATTGTGTTCTTTGGCGCCGATAAGTCGCAGGTTGTTTCCGAGGCGTTGGGCGCATTGCGCTGCAAGGTCGGTGAAGATTTAAATCTCTACACTAGCGAATGGGCGCCGATGTGGGTTGTTGACTTCCCAATGTTTGAAACCACAGATAATGGCGGTCTGACACCATTGCACCATCCGTTCACTGCACCTTCCTGTTCAAAGGAAGAGTTGCAAGCTAATCCCGGTGAAGCACTGTCTCGCGCTTACGATATGGTCTTGAATGGCTGCGAGTTGGGTGGCGGTTCTATCCGTATTCACGATCAGGATATGCAGGCAACAGTTTTTGATGTGCTGGGTATAGGTGAAGAGGAGCAGCGTGAGAAGTTCGGCTTCCTGCTCGATGCGCTTAAGCACGGTGCACCACCACACGGCGGATTGGCATTTGGTCTGGATAGACTGATTATGTTGATGGTCGGTGCGGATTCGATTCGCGATGTAATTGCTTTCCCTAAAACTCAGTCAGCGGCCTGTCTGCTAACTGATGCCCCGGGAACGGTCGACAGTGCCCAGTTGCGTGACCTGAGCATAAGAGTGCGCAGCAAAGATCCAGAGGCATAAATAGAAGCATATTCCCACGGCGGCTGTTTTTCAGTTAGGATACAGGTGCCGTGGATTTTGTAAGTGGTCATTAAGTATTAATAAAAAGCAAGATTAAGAGGCGGTATTGGAAAAATTATAAACTCAGACGAGTAATCATAAAAAGAGGTGTTACCGATGAAAGTTATAAAAAAGACTAAGGAATACACTGTTTACCAAAAAGGCTCAGGTCGTTACGCAGTAAAAGATGCGGACAAGAACTGGGTTAATGCAGATCAGAAAATTACTATTTTATTGGCTGAAGGCTTAATTAAAACGGCCAAGCCTGCGGCTCCGGCCCCTGTTGTAGAAGAGGCTCCGGCGGTAGAAGAAGCTGCTCCTGCTCCTGCTCCTGTTTTAGAGGAAGCTCCGGCGGTAGAAGAAGCTGCTCCTGTTATAGAAGAAGCTCCCGCTGCAGAAGAGGCGGCTCCAGTAGTGGAGGATGTGGTTGAGGAACCTGCTCCTGTCGTAGAAGAACCTGCGCCTGTTACAGAAGAAGCTGCCCCAGTAGTAGAGGATGTCGTTGAGGAACCTGCTCCTGCTGTAGAAGACGCTCCTGCTGAAAAACCAAAAGCCAAGGCAGCGCCAAAAGCAAAAGCTGCTCCTAAAGCAAAAGCGGCACCAAAGGCTAAGGCAGCACCAAAAGCAAAAGCTGCGCCCAAGGCAAAAGCTGCCCCAAAAGCTAAGGCTAAAGCAGCACCAAAGGCTAAGGCCAAAGCTGCGCCTAAAGCCAAGGCCAAAGCCGCACCAAAAGCTAAAGCAAAACCAAAAGCTGACGAGTAAAGTTTGTCAGCCAAAAAAAGACCTTTTGGATTATCTCCAAAAGGTCTTTTTTTTTGCCGGCTATATTTCCCAAGAACATGGTTCTAATGATTTAACCGTTATACCTCAAATGCAGGGGCTGATCAGTCGCCTGTGGCAGCGTGATCCTTTGAGGGTTGAGTAATTGAGGTTGACTCTGTAACGCAGGATTGCAACACTCCCAGACAAATTAGAAAGCGCAAAATCCCATGACTCGAATAATAGGCATTGACCCAGGATCACGGCGAACCGGCTACGGTATTGTCGATGCTGAGGCTGGCAAAGCACGCTATGTGACCAGCGGTATTATTCGCCTTCCGGAAAAGTCTCTTGCCGAGCGTTTAAAAATTATTTTTGACGGCATCACTCAGTTGGTCGGTCAGTATCACCCCGAGCAGATGGGTATAGAAGAGGTGTTTTTATCCCATAATGCCAGTTCCGCTCTCAAGTTGGGGCAGGCTCGCGGTGCGGCTATTGTCGCCGGAGTTAATGCGGGTCTTTCGGTGGGGGAGTACTCGGCGCGCAGTGTTAAATTGGCTGTGGTTGGCACTGGTGCGGCGGATAAGTCTCAGGTGCAGATGATGATTGTGCAGTTATTAAAGTTATCCGAAGCTCCAGCAGAAGATGCCGCCGATGCACTGGCTGTAGCCCTCTGCCATGCTCAAACCATGCGCTCACTCACAGCGATGGCCGGTGCTACGGGTTATGCCCGCGGGCGGCATAAATAACCATCGATAAAATCAATTGATAGATAAAAGACGAGAACAGCAAAAATTATGATTGGACGACTTCAGGGTAAGGTAATAGAAAAGCAGGCGCCGGATTTATTGGTTGATGTGCAGGGTGTTGGCTATGAGGTGTTGGTGTCACTCAATACTTTTTTTGATGTTCCGGAAGTTGGTGCGGTGGTTACGCTGCATACCCACTTTGTCGTCCGTGAAGATATTCAGCAGCTATACGGTTTTACCAAGCTCTCTGAGCGGAGTCTGTTTCGCAACCTCATTAAAGTTAATGGTGTCGGCCCCAAAATGGCGCTGGCAATTCTCTCTGGAATGTCTGCCAATGACTTTGCTGTCTGTGTGCACAATAACGATACAGCGACTCTGGTTAAACTGCCCGGTGTGGGCAAGAAAACCGCTGAGCGCTTGTTGATTGAGATGCGCGATAAGATTGGCGATATAGATACCAGTGCTGGCGGTGCAGGCACCGGTGGCGGCCATAGTGCTCAGTCTGATATTGCCCAAGAGGCTGAAAGTGCGCTGATTGCTCTGGGTTATAAGCCCGCGGATGCCGCCAAGATTGTTAATCGTGTCGCCGATGAAAGCGTGACCGATGCCGGCCAGTTGATTCGTTTGGCGCTAAAAAGCATGAACTCTTAAGGGTAGTTTAATCTCTATAAAGGCTTGTCCGGTTAGTGAAAAATGCAGGCCACCAAGGTATGCTACTCAGCAAAACCAAGATGGTGTTAGATGATAGAACCGGATCGCATAATCTCCCCAGATATCTCTGTAGCTGAAGAGCGTTTTGATCGCGCTTTAAGACCAGTTGCACTCGCTGACTACGTGGGTCAGCCAGTGGTGGTTGAACAGTTAGATATCTTTATTCAGGCTGCACGGAAGCGCGAGGAGCCGCTAGATCACACCCTAGTCTTTGGTCCTCCGGGTCTGGGTAAAACTACTCTGGCACATATTATCGCCAACGAGATGCAGGTGGATCTTAAAACCACCTCTGGGCCGGTTCTTGAAAAGGCCGGTGATCTCGCCGCACTGTTAACCAATCTTGAACCTGGTGATGTTTTATTTATCGATGAAATTCATCGTCTCAGCCCTGTGGTTGAAGAAATTCTGTATCCGGCAATGGAAGATTACCAGCTTGATATTGTTATCGGTGAAGGCCCTGCGGCGCGATCAATTAAACTGGATCTGCCGCCCTTTACTCTGGTGGGTGCCACCACCAGAGCCGGCTTGCTAACCTCTCCACTGCGTGATCGCTTTGGTATTGTCCAGCGCCTCGAATTCTATTCAGAGTCTGATTTAACCAGTATCGTCCGCCGTGCCGGCAGCATATTAAATGTCGATGTGGATGCCGCTGGCGCCCGAGAAATTGCCTGCCGCTCTAGAGGTACCCCGCGAATTGCCAATCGACTGTTGCGCCGTGTGCGCGACTATGCGGAAGTTAAAGGCGATGGCAGTATTTCCGCAGAGATTGCCGATGCGGCACTGAATATGCTCAATGTGGATCAGCGCGGTTTTGATCATCAGGATCGACGTCTGCTGTTAACTCTGATGGAAAAGTTTGAAGGCGGTCCCGTAGGTGTGGACAGTCTGGCTGCTGCTATGAGTGAAGAGCGCGGCACTATCGAAGATGTGCTTGAGCCCTATCTGATTCAGCAAGGCTATCTGATGCGCACTTCAAGAGGACGTATGGCAACCCGTATGGCCTATGAGTACTTTGGTTTAAAGAGCCCCAAGCCGGTTAATCAACAGTTGGATGCCCTCGATGACCAGTGAAGTCGCTGAATTTTCACTGCCAATTAGAGTCTATGTCGAGGATACGGATGCCGGTGGCATTGTCTTCTATGCTAACTATTTAAAATTTATGGAAAGAGCGCGCACGGAATTAATGCGTGGTCTAGGCTTTGACAAACCAGCGCTATTTGATGGAATGCAGTTTGTGGTTCACGAAGTTGGGCTTAAATACCACAGTCCTGCCATCCTTGATGATGAGATTTATGTCACTGCAGTGCTGACAAAAGCGAGCAGGGCGACCTTTGAAATGACCCAGCAGGTCTATCGGGGTAGCTCCATCGGCGATCGGCAATTACTGGTTGAAGGCCGTGTAAAAGTTGCCTGTATAGATGTCCACAGCAAGCGCCCAAAGGGCATGCCAAAAATTATGTTTGAAACCTTAAAAAGCCAAATCGGCTGAACTCGGAGCTAACAGGTGATAGAAGAAAACTTATCCATATGGTCGTTAATCCTCAATGCCAGCATGCTGGTGAAATTTGTTATGGCTACTCTGTTTATTGCCTCAGTGATGTCCTGGGTAATGATTATTCAGCGCGGTCTATATCTTCGCAGCGCCCAGAGCGGTTTTCGTGAATTTGAAGATGCCTTTTGGTCCGGTATTGATCTCAATAGTCTTTACACGGATATTACCCAGAGAGCCAAGCAAGAGGGTGGCACCGATGGTATAGAGAATGTATTTAGAGCGGGTTTTAGAGAATTTAACCGTCTGACTCAGGGCGATAAAGCCGATCCCGAAGCGGTAATGGCCGGAGCTGATCGCGCTATGCGCGTAGCTCTGTCGAGAGAGGATGAAAAGCTCAATATCAGCCTGCCATTTTTGGCCAGTGTGGCATCGGTTAGCCCCTATATAGGGCTGTTTGGTACGGTGTGGGGAATTATGAATTCATTTCGCGGTCTAGCCATGGTGCAACAGGCAACACTGGCGACCGTAGCGCCGGGTATCTCTGAGGCGCTAATCGCCACAGCGATGGGTTTGTTTGCGGCGATTCCTGCAGTTATTGCCTACAACCGCTATGCGGCACTAGTGGAAATGACTAATAGTAATTACGAGACCTTTGCGGAAGAATTCTCCAGTATTCTGCACCGTCAAGTACATGCCCACTGAGGCTTGATAAGTGAAGAGTAAAAGAACCAAGCGAAAACTGGTAGCCGAGATCAATGTGGTTCCCTACATCGATGTAACTCTGGTGCTGTTGGTGGTGTTTATGATCACAGCGCCACTGTTAATGCAGGGTGTTAAGGTCGATTTACCAGAAGCCGATTCGGCGCCTATGGATAGCAAGGATCAGGAACCCTTTATTGTCTCGATTAAGGCAGATGGCAGTTATTGGATTGATGTAAAGGGCGAAAATCAGACTCATAGTCTGACTATTATTAAAGATCGCGTGGCGAAAATACTGCGCCAGACACCTCAGACACCAGTTCTGGTTTGGGGTGATAGTAAGGTTGACTACGGTGTTGTGGTCAATTTGATGAGCGAGCTACAGGCGGCTGGCGCGCCATCGGTAGGATTGGTGACGGAGCCACCTCAGAATTAATATGAGCCGTTCTCTGAGTTACTCAGTCGCAATTTTGTTCAGCCTTTTGCTACATATAGGTTTGGTTGGCGCGATGTTTGTCGATTGGCCGTCAGAGAGCAAGCGGGTGATAATGCAGCCGCAATATATTGAGGCTAAGCTTGTTGAGTTGGCGCCAAAGAAAAAAGCGCCGCCACCTAAAGCCAAGCAAAAAGCCAAGCCAAAACCTGCGCCAAAAAAGCCCAAGGTTGATTTGGCCAAGAAAAAGCGCGAAGAGAAAAAGCGTCTGGCAAAAATAGCCGCGCAGAAAAAAGCAGATGAAAAGAAACGTCTCGAACAGGAGCGTTTAGAGCAAGAACGTAAAGAGCAGGAGCTGCGTCGTCAGCAACAGGAAGCGGAACGACTGCGCACTGAAACAGAATTTGCCGAGGCACTGGCAGCAGAGCAGGCGCTTATGAATGCTCAACAAGATGAACAGGCGGCAAATAGCTATCGCCAGTTGATACAACAGCGGCTATCAGAGAACTGGAGTCGACCGCCAAGCGCGCGACGGGGAATGGAGACACTGATTCGTATTCGCTTAGTACCCACTGGGCGGGTTGTTGGAGTGACGGTTTTAAAATCCAGTGGCGACAGTGCCTTTGATCGATCAGTGGAGCAGGCGGCTTTAAAAGCGGAGCAGTTTGAAGAGTTGCAAGGTATGGAGCCGAGGCTGTTTGAAAAGAAATTCCGCCAAGTGGATGTGGCGTTTAGCCCCGAAGATCTGCGCTTGTAGTAAAAAATTTAAAGATTGACTGTCAAAAAATGGAGATGTCTGTGGGTCACAAATTATTCGCGCTACTGTTATTGATGATGTTCTCCTCAGCCAGTTACAGCGAACTGGTTATTCGGGTTACTCAGGGCAATGATAAACCGACTAAAATCGCCATAGCGCCAATAGATCAGGCGGGTATCCAGACCTCTGAAGATATCAGTCGTATCGTTGAGGCAGACCTTCAGCGCAGTGGTTTATTTGAAACCATTGAGCGCCGCAATATGCTCGCTTTCCCCGGCAGAGCGCAGGATGTTTACTACCGCGACTGGCGATTGCTTGGCACCGAGTATCTGGTTGCTGGACAGCTTCGCTCTGTGAGTGCTGGCCGTTATGAGCTGGAATTTAGCCTCTTGAATGTCACCGCACAAAAGACGGTGTTAACTCATAAAGTCAGTGGATCAATTTCTCAGATGCGCGACTTGGCACATCTGGTCAGCGATAAAGTCTATCAAGAGATTACCGGTATTCGCGGGGCATTTTCCACCAGACTTGCCTATGTAACTGCGATCCGCAAAAACGGCAAATACACCTATAGATTAAATGTTGCCGATGCCGACGGTGCCAGAGAAAAATTGGTGCTGGAGTCTGGCGAGCCGATTATGTCCCCATCCTGGTCGGGTAATGGCAAAGAGTTGGCCTATGTTTCCTTTGAAACTGGTCGCCCAGCGATATTCCGCCAAAATCTGGTTACAGCAGAGCGCCAACAGCTAACTAACTTTACCGGTCTAAATGGCGCACCTTCCTGGTCTCCGGACGGAACACAAATGGCGCTGGTTTTATCCAAAGATGGCAACCCGGAGATTTATCTGCTGGATTTACAGAGCAATAAATTCTCCCGTCTAACCCGACATTTCGCGATTGATACAGAGCCGACCTGGATGCCGGATGGTAAAAGCCTGCTATTCACCTCAGATCGAGGCGGAACACCGCAAATATATAAATTAAATATTGCAACCAAGGCCACGGAACGCCTAACATTCACCGGTAATTACAATGCTCGCCCAAGCCTTGCACCAGATGGGCGAACACTGGCCATGGTTCACCGGCAAACAGACACTTTTCATATTGCCTCGTTTGATCTTAAAACCGGCAGAATGATTGAATTAACCGAGACACGACTGGATGAATCCCCATCAGTCGCACCCAATGGCGCAATGCTTATGTATGCCACCAAACAGGGCGATAGAGGGGTTCTAGCGGCTGTATCACTGGATGCTGGAGTGCGCTATGTACTGCCTTCAAGTATTGGTGATGTAAGAGAGCCTGCGTGGTCACCATTTTTACGCTAAAATTTATCTAAACAGTTTTTATAAACTTATGCTCAACAGGAGTTAAACATGAAAGTATCATCTATCAAATCTGGTCTCAGTGCACTGTTCTTTGTCGTGCTTCTTGCAGGTTGTAGCAGTAACCCGGTTGTTGAAGAGCAGCCTACTTCAACGGATATCGAAGACACATCAGTACAAACTGGTCAGGTTGATACCTCAGCGATTGACGATGTAGCCGTTGAGACGGTTAGCGCAGACACTATCTTCTATTTTGACTTCGACAAGGCACTGCTTAAGCCTGAGTCTCGTGCAGCGCTGCTTGAGCACTCAGTGATGTTGCAGAACAACCCACGCAATGTTCGTCTTGAAGGTCATGCTGATGAGCGCGGTACCCGCGAATACAACATGGCACTGGGTGAGCGTCGTGCACAGGCTGTTAAAGAATTTTTGGTTCTTCAGGGTGTATCACCAAGCCTGATTGAAGTAATCAGCTATGGCGAAGAGCGTGCAGCAGCTTACGGCAGCAATGATGATGCCTGGAGCCTTAACCGTCGCGTTGAGCTAAAGTAAATTCTTGTCTGGCTTGTTAGCAAGCCAGACTGGGAACCCTGCGGCCAGAGTTATTTTTTAGCTCTGGTCGTTGGTTTATATGGAATAAACAGTAATACACTCGAATATCTTCTGGAACAGTTATGAAATCTTCTATCGCCTGTACCTCTGTTGTTACTCTTTCAATCGGTCTGTCTCTCATATCAGCCCTCGCTATTGCGCAAAATCCCACACCGGTGGTCGATTTAAGCCGTTCCAGTTCGACGACAGCAAAGGTAGTTAAACAGCCTAATGCCGCTGTGGGTGACAGTTACTACCAGTCTCAGGTGTTGCGCGATGAAGTGCGAGAACTGCGCGGTATGGTTGAACAGCTCAGTTATGAGCTACAGCGAGTTAAGCAGCGTCAGATGGATGACTATCTGGATATTGACCGTCGACTGAGTGCGGCGACATCCGGTGTTGCACCGGCGGATATGGGTGAAGAAGTCGAGGGGCAGGCAGGCGCAACTGTTTTAACGGGTCAGTCACTGCAGCCTTCTCAGTCGATAACGGATATTCAGACCGGTACTGCTGGTAACAACCAGATTACTCCTCTAAAACCTGTTTCAACTCAGTTGCCAGCAACTGTTCAGACAGTTTCTCAGAAAGTGCAGGTAGCTGCAGTCAATAGTGAAGAGATCGCTGAGAACTATGCTCAGGCATCGAACTTACTTCTAAAGCAGCGTGATATTAAAGGTGCCGTTCTCGCCTTTAAACAGCATGTTGTCGATTATCCCGCCAGCCCCTATATTGCCAACGCCCATTACTGGCTGGGAGAAATCTATCTTTTACAGGGTCAGGATGAGTTGGCGCGACAGGCATTTACACTGGTTGTCGAACAGCACCCAACCCATGGTAAAGCGCTGGATGCCAACTTTAAGTTGGGTAAAATCTACCATCAGTTGGGCGAACTGGAACGTGCCCGTGGCTTACTGGAAACTGCAGCTAAAGGAACTGGTGGTGCTGCCAATAAAGCACAGAGTTATTTGAAAAGTAACTTTTGATACTTTCGTTACTTTTTATACTGATTAAACTACCGACCGAATAACTACTAAAAAATAATAATTAAATGTCTGAAACTGAACTGCGTATTACCGAAATTTTCCATTCCCTACAGGGTGAAACCAGCACTACCGGCCTGCCGACGGTGTTTATCCGCCTAACCGGCTGCCCGCTTCGCTGCGGCTACTGTGACACCGCCTACGCGTTTGAAGGTGGCAGTAAAATGGAGCTGTCCGAGATAATGGCCACAGTGGCCGAGTACGGCGCTAAATACGTTACTGTTACCGGCGGTGAACCGCTGGCACAGCCCCAGTGTATCGAGCTTCTGGAGCGTCTCTGTGATCAGGGTTATCGAGTGTCACTGGAGACCAGTGGTGCTATGCCAATCGCTGATGTGGATAAGCGAGTATTTAAAATTGTCGATTTAAAAACCCCGGGCTCAGGAGAGGTTTCAAAAAATCTCTACAGCAATATCGAGTATTTGCTCCCTCATGATGAAGTTAAGTTTGTAATCTGCGACCGTCAGGATTACGACTGGACCTGTATGAAAGTCGATGAGTTAGGCCTGCAGGGCAGGGTGGCTGAGATACTGTATTCACCCAGTCAGGGGCAGCTTTCAACCAGACAACTTGCAGAGTGGATTCTGGACGATAAAATAAACGTCCGAATGCAGCTGCAAACCCATATATATATCTGGGGCGATCAGCCCGGTCACTAGGCTTAAGTCTCAGTCGCTGAGCTTCCATTAAGCCCTTCAAAATATTCGAATAAAAGGCATCCGTAAACATGTCAAAAAAAGCCGTTATTCTAGTCTCCGGTGGACTGGACTCAACAACTGTAGTGGCAATGGCTAAAAGCCAGGGCTACGACTGCTACACACTGAGTTTTGACTATGGCCAGCGCCATCGCTCAGAACTTGAAGCCGCTCAGCGTGTCTCCAGTTTGATGGACGTAAAAGAGCATAAAGTGGTGAAGCTAGATTTGGGAACCATTGGCGGTTCAGCACTTACTGATACCAGCATTGATGTACCAGAAATAGAGACTTCAGGGATACCGGTAACCTATGTACCGGCGCGCAATACAGTATTCCTCTCTATCGCTTTGGGCTGGGCTGAAGTGCTCGAAGCCAATGATATTTTCCTCGGTGTAAATGCCGTAGATTACTCTGGCTACCCCGATTGTCGCCCAGAATATATCAACGCCTTTGAAACCGTGGCTAATTTGGCAACCAAGTCTGGTGTAGAGGGCCAAAAGCTCAGCATTCACGCCCCTTTAATCGATATGACAAAAGCCCAAATTGTGCAGACAGGATTGGCTTTAGGTGTCGATTACAGCCAGACCGTTTCCTGTTATCAGGCCAGTTTGGAAGGGCTGGCTTGCGGTAGATGTGAGAGTTGCCGATTGCGCAGGCAGGGGTTTGAACAGGCTGGTGTAAAAGACCCTACCAGATATCAAAATAACGCTTGAATTTTGATTGCTGGTCAGTATGATACGCACCTCCTCTGAGGGCCGTTAGCTCAGTTGGTAGAGCATCGGACTTTTAATCCGCTGG
>JAQWGK010000036.1 GCA_029238255.1 Porticoccaceae bacterium
CCGGCACCCATACTTAGATGATGGCGTTCAATACCTTTGTAATCTGCCCGCAGTCCAGCACGAGCATGCTGTTCAAAAATTTGCGGATTCCCTATTACACCCTCGGGAAAAGGCCCAAACAATGGCATACCAAATGGATCCAGAAAGGGTCCGGTTGAGCCCGGAGGATAGAGAATAAAGTTACCCTCAACTTCCTGAGAGGTATCCAGATAGCTAGCCTGAAACTCAATAGTGGTATCGTCAAAAAGCTCTTTTTCTGTATAGGTGAAGTCCAGATTAAATCGCTCACTGGCAAACTTATTGGTTGGGTTTAGGGTTTCAGCAGCGCCGGCACCATCACCAATATCTTTTCGAATCTGGCCGCCCAGTCTTAGGCGCATATTTTTATAGAGGCCTTCGAGCCTGATATCTACATTCTGCGCCGAGCGATTTACCGGGCCTGGCGCATTTGATACCGAGGTACCGGCAATAAAATCCAATATACTCTGAGCATCACTTTCAATAATTTCATCGGTGCCATCGGTTTCGCCCAACTCAATTACCGCTGAATAGGCTAACTCACCTTTCTCGGCGGCAGCCGATAACCAGATATTCTTGGTACCGTAGTCGCCTAGGGTTGCGCCCGCAGAGTTATGCTCGATTTCTGCTGGGCCTTTGGTCACTAAATTAATCACGCCAGCAAAGGCATCGGCACCATAGAGCGCAGAACCCGGGCCACGAATAACCTCTATTCGTGAAATAGCCTCAACGGGCATTCCTCCCCAGACAACATTTCGATCACCCTGAAATAAATTGGTAATGGGAATGCCATTAATTAGCATTAGCACCTGTGGATTAAAACCAGCACTAATACCTCGAAAAATATAAAGGGGATTGTATCCAATCACATCGCGGCTAACGTGCAAACCGGGAACGGTTTCTAGAACCTGATCAATATCTTTGGCGCCCATTGCTTGAATTTGCTGTGCAGTGATAACTGAGGCCACTGCCGGAGCCTTGGCAATGGGTTGAACGCTACCAGTAGCAATGGAAACAAAATCCTCATCCCCATAAAAACCGGCAAAATCAAGATCGGAGTCGGGATTATCCTGACCCAGACTATTAACCGAAGCCAGTCCCATAACTAAAAATACTGCATACCATTTATTCATGCTTTACACCTCCAGTGTCTGACCTGCTCAACGCCTTGATAATTAAGTCGAGAGGTTCGCAAGGGAAAAAAACCTCCCTCATGCTGCTTACATGCATCAATAAAACAGGGCATAGCTCCGGCGGTAAATGCCAAGGTTGCCATATGGTAAAAGTCCTCTGGACTTAACCCTTCGTCAGCCAACAATGCCGCGCATACTGCCGCGATATTGATCTGGTATTTAAGCCTGGTAGCGCTTAAATAGTCTTCCACTTCAAAGGCCAACTTAACAAACTTGCCATTGCCGCAGCCAATTGAACGAGCAAACTCCATCATTGGTTTTACTCGTTCATCGGCATTCACTATAGGTCTTCCATAACCATATATACTCCGAAATTGTTTTAACTCTGCCTTGATAATCTGCTCTAAATTTTCACCCTTAGTTAGCCGTTGATCTGCGCGATATAAAAAATCGGTTGCCCCTTTAATCGGCTTTAACCCATAAACTGTTGCCTCGGTTACTGCCAGCGCCCCCGCCGCTGCCAAAACCCCCGTTGATCGTGCTGTACCGGCCAACGCAGAGACTCGATTATTCCAAATCCGCGGATCGGGAAAGCTAGTGCAGATTACCCACATTGCCTCCAGCAATCGCGCAATCTTGGGTGACTCTTTACCGGTCGCTGCAAACAGTAGATATTCCATCCACGGTTTATCATTCAGTTCGGTAAAAACATCCTTACCTCGCAGTACGACTTTTTCATTAGGGAACCAGCCGCCCATTGAGGTTTGCCAATTATCCTCAAACTTCTCTAATTTACTGTGAACCGGCATACAGTTTTTCCAAAAATTTAGTCGTATTTACGGATTTAATTTGAAGCCATCGGCAAAAAAGGGGAATTTGCGCCAACCCAGTTTTTCCTGCTCAAGTGAGTGAACCGCTGCCCCAGGCAAGCGTAATAATAGATAGAGCATCTCTGCCTGTTCAGGCAAAAACCCCAGATCAGACAGCGCGGCAGCGGCAACTCCGGAAAAAGCCAGAGGGCATTTAGCACACGCCTCTAACTGCTCTCGATTATCTTGAAGCCAAACTAGGTGAGGTGTCTGACCGACTTCGACCAGATGGGCCAGCGTTTTTAATACTGGTGTTGTACAGCTAATACCATTGGGGTCAAATCCCGGTGGGTGTTCCATGGGCAGCCACACATCCGCACGGCCCTCCTCCGGTGGACTGTTAATTATCTGCTGCCAGTCCTGAAGATTGATAGCGCAGCGCTGCCAGTAATCCATTGCATGAAAAACTTCCCGGGCACCGCCCAGATTACCTGCACCGACGGAGAGCGCAGCGATTAAAGCTGAGGCATGGGTTGAACCCCCAACACCGGCACTCATGGCAGCATTAACACTGTGATCCCGGGGGCCCGGGTTAGCCAGTGCAATAGCGAGCCCCTCGAGCAAGGCGGACTGTTGAGAAGTGGGTGGCTCTAATTTAAACAGTAGAAAGAGGTAATCAATAAAGCTGGCGTTTTTTAATAGGTCGCCATAGACATCATAGCCAGAGCAAAAACAGTCTGCCGCGGCAAAGGGATTATCTGCTTCTGGAGTTTCACGCCAAATTTTAGTGGTGATAGCTTCCGCAGAATCATTTGGCATGATTTATTTTCAGTACATTTGTTCTCAGGGCAATCGGGGGCGCTTCATTTTGATCAATTCGAACATCCAGAACTGTGGGACCCTTTCGATTACAAATAGTTTTTATATCCAGACAATTAAGGTCTTCTGGTGAGCGAATAATATGGCCGGGCGCACCCATAGCATTAGCCATTGCAGCAAAATCTACACTGGCTAATGTATTGGCAATTGGCTCTGCTCCAGTCAGGCTTTGACCATGACGAACCATACCGTAGGCGCTGTCATTTAAAATAACAAAAACAATGGTTAGCTTTTCTTCAACCGCAACAGTGATCTCTTGACCACTCATCAACCAACTACCATCACCGGTAATACAGACAACTGGAGTATCTGCAGTTGCCAAACTGGTTCCAACAGCACTACCAATAGCCCAGCCCATAGAGGCGAAGTCCATTGATGCACTAAACAACCCACCATGACCTCTCATTCCCGCAAGCCTTCTATCAAAAGGATGTAAATAGTGGGTACCCCATGCAAAGCTATTACCTGAATCGGCCAAATAACGTGTGTGGGGCGGGAATAGTTTTGGTAAATCGTGCATTAAACGCTGCGGCTTAATTGGTATCGCATTTGAATAATAGGAGTCGATATCATCACATTCGAAATGCATACTCAGGCTCGCGGAAAACTCCTGTTCATTAAGGTCATGTGTTTGCTCAGCATCATCAGATACAGCTTTAATCGTAAACTTGGGGTCGTGGTGATACTTGTGATCCAAATGACTAAAAATTGTCTCTAGACAACCTCTAACATGCAGCTTAGCCATCGGTGTTCTAGTCAAATTAGCTTCCGTCGATTCAACGTGAATCAACTTGCCATTTAATAGATTGGTCGTGTCCCATGCATTACTTGAAAACTCTCCAAATCGAGCACCAATCGCAACAACCAAATCAACCTCAGGATCGGCTAATAATCGTTTAGCTGAAGCATGCCCAGCAAACCCGATTACGCCCTTAAATAAAGGATGATAAGGGCTGACTAAACCCTTTCCATGAGGCGTAACAAGAATTTCCGCATCAATTGCTGTGGCCAAACTTAGAATACTGACAATCGCATTACTGGCTTCATCTCCGACAATAAAAACTGGCTTTTGCGCTTGAATAATCTCTTTGTAAAGTTTGCCTACCGCTTTTTCATCAATTAACTCAGGCCTATCCAATAAACTACCCAACTGATAATTAGCCTGTGAAATAGGTGTCGGCATAGCCATTACATCTCGGGGGATGCTGATATGTGCAGGCCCCGCTGGTGAGCCCAGCGCAGACATTATGGCTGCGGCTAACTTATGTTCAAATTGGTCTATATGGGAAATCAGGGTGTTGTATCTGGTGCAGTGTTGGTAGAGCCCAACCGTGTTAACACCGGTACAGGAGGAATCTTGAATAGCGCCTTTACCAAAGGTTGAAATGGCCGTTTGCGCGGTGATCACTAGCATTGGCACATTGTTTTC
The DNA here is from genome assembly GCA_029238255.1 of Porticoccaceae bacterium. Classification (GTDB taxonomy): domain Bacteria; phylum Pseudomonadota; class Gammaproteobacteria; order Pseudomonadales; family Porticoccaceae; genus HTCC2207. Next base: position 4,269 of record JAQWGK010000036.1, read on the forward strand.
GTAGGCGGATGCCACGCCGGTAATCATATTGGTTGCGCCGGGGCCTGTGGTTGAACAGCAGACACCTAACTTACCGCTGTTTCTGGCATAGCCATCGGCCATAAAGGCCGCACCGGTTTCATGGCGGGCAACCACGGCCCTTACGCCACCTCTTCGTTCACTGCGTGCCAACGCATCATAGAGTGGTTCAATTGCACCCCCGGGCACACCAAAAACATATTCCACCCCTAGCTGATCTAAATAGGCGACTAATAAATCGGCCATCTTGGGGCCAATTGTTGGAACAGCTTGAGTAGCGGCTCCCTTTTCCAACTCTTGATCTAGTTTGCGATCCAATTTTTGATCCAACTCGTGATCTAGTTCTGTCATCTTTTTGCCTTATAAAATAGCGACATACAAAGAGGTCTTAATCCTTTTTTTATTAAACTCAGTAATAGATCAAGAATTCTGTATTGGCAATAAAATATTCTTCACTGGCAGGCTTTTTGGCTTTATTAATTGCTGCCATTATGGACAGCTGATATTCAGTGGTTACAATGCCTACCCTATTAACCAAATGATCCCTATTGATTGCTATGGACGAAATCAAAGATACCCATCCGACGCCTGAACAAAAAGAACCCAAGAAGGAAAGCCTGCTTTTAAATCTGGCCTTTAATATAGCCATACCAACGCTGGTGCTTACCAAGCTTAGCGGTGATGACTATCTGGGTATTAAGCTGGCTATTGTGGTGGCTCTCTCTTTCCCGATTATTTACGGTATTAGAGATTTCTTTAGCCGCGGCAAAATCAATTTCTTCTCCGCTCTGGGTGTGGCCAGTGTTTCGATGACTGGTGGCATTAGCCTAATGGAGCTGGATGCGGTTTATATCGCCATTAAAGAGGCGAGTATTCCGGGTCTGTTTGGTGTGGCTACCCTGGTTTCTCTAAAAACCTCTCAGCCTTTAATTCATACGTTTTTACTCAATGACTCAATTCTTGAGACCGATAAAATAAACGCTGCTCTCAAGGCCAATAAGCGTGAGGCTGAGTTTGATCAGCTGCTAATCAATGCCTCATGGATACTCGCCGGTTCGTTTTTGCTCTCAGCGGTTTTGAATTATGTTCTTGCGGTTTATTTGCTCACGGCAGCTCCAGGAACTGTCGAGTTTAACGAGCAACTCGGCAAGATGACGGCGCTTAGTTTTCCGGTTATTGCCGTCCCTGCAATGCTGGTGATGATTGGCGATATGTTTTATCTATTTAGCGGTATTAAGCGCTTGACCGGTATTCCTCTTGAAGAAATCGTAAAACAAAAATAACCGGGCTTTTAAAATACGAGTCTTTATCAACAGGAATCTATAACAAAAGCCCCAAACAGGATAAAAAATATGTGGTACGCAATTATCAGTGAAGATGTAGACAACAGTCTGGATAAACGCCTGCAGGCACGACCTGCTCATCTGGAGCGATTACAGGATTTAAAGAATGATGGCCGCCTATTTGTCGCTGGTCCACACCCAGCTATAGATGCACTGGACCCCGGCGAAGCCGGTTTTACTGGCAGTCTGGTGATCGCTGAATTTGATAGTCTGGCAGATGCTCAACAGTGGGCCGATGCAGACCCCTATATGGATGCCGGTGTCTATAAGCAGGTGACCGTGAAACCTTTCAAGAAAGTTCTTCCCTAATACTTGGTTTAGGCGGCAAATGGTTATCATTTGCCGCCGATCAGAGTATTATCCCCCCTTCTCAAACTGATCATTTTAAATCCCATGAATTATCTATTTTTGGCAATCTCTGTTTTCGCCCTTTCCCTAAGCAGCAATGCTTTTGCTGAAGAATCCGTAGAAGATGCGGTTTCAGTTGAAAAGGTCTACCCGCAGGAAAAAACGGTTTACGTTAGCGATGAGTTTCTTGTGCCGCTGCGCGAAACACCCTGCTCTCGCTGTACCATTGTGCACCGCGGTATTAAAACCGGCAGCAAAATGCGCCTGTTGGAAGAGGTTGATGGCTGGGCTCACCTGATCACGGCCAGAGGAACTGAAGGTTGGATGGAAGCTCAGTATCTGGTTGACGAACCAATTGCGCGGATAAAATTGAATCAGCAGCAAAAAGAACTGGCTACGCTTAAGAAGCGTAATACTGAGCTGGAAAGAAACTACAATGAGTTGCGTGAAGAGTCGAAAGCACTGCGTGACCAGTTGGATAACTCACTGGGTGACAATGAGACTGTGGCTCGCGAGCTGGCGGAAATAAGAACTATCTCCTCGGACGCTATTGCCCTTAACCAACAGAATGAACAGCTGGTTAAGAATAATCATATGCTGCAGCGCGAGAACGATGCCTTAAAAGCCAATGTTGATGACTTGCAGAAAGATAAGCGCAATGAGTCTTTCCTGTATGGCGGTCTAACCGTATTTTTGGGCGCTATTCTGGTTATCCTGATTCCTAAACTGCGCGGCAGAAAGCGTTTTTCAGAGTGGCAGTAGAGAGTCGTTAAAAAACTTAAGAGGTAGTAATGAAAAGAGCTGTTGTTTTACTTTTTGCATTAGTCGCAGGATCCTTACTACTTACCTCTTCTGCATTTGCCGAGCAGGTCACCGCTGACAAGGCTGTTCTTGAAAAGACAGGCGCTAAAATGAAAGGCGCTGTAGAGAAAGGCGCTACAGAGAAAGACTTAGAGAACCCAAGAGTAAAACTGTCCACCGAAATGGGCGATATTGTTCTTGAACTGTACGCCGATAAAGCGCCCATCAGCGTCGATAACTTTATTAAAAACACCAACAACTATCATTATGACGGCCTGATCTTTCATCGGGTTATCAAGGGTTTTATGATCCAGTCCGGTGGCCATACCTTTGATATGAGCTTCCGTGAGTCTGACCGCGAGCCAATTGTTAATGAATCCCATAATGGTCTGAGTAATATCCGTGGCAGCATTGCTATGGCGCGTATTGCAGATCCCGATAGCGCAAAGGCACAGTTTTTTATCAACCATAAAACCAATCAACGCCTCGATGCCACGGCTTCAAGACCGGGCTATACGGTTTTCGGCGGGGTTGTTTCAGGTATTGAGGTTGTCGATGCTATAGCGGCTGTGAAGGTGCGTTCGATGGGTTTCTATCAGGATGTTCCGGTAACGCCAATTCGTATTCTTAAAGCGCGGCTGCTAAATCCAAATGCATGGACAGCGCTGCCAGAACCAAAACCAGAAACTATTGAACCGGCCTACGAAATGCCGGTTCCCCTAAATAGATAATGACTATGACTGCACTCAGTATTAATCTCAATAAAGTCGCCCTGATCCGCAATTCTCGTGAGGGTAATTATCCGGATGTGGTCGAGCATGCCAAAGTCTGCATTGCCAATGGTGCCGATGGTATTACGGTTCACCCGCGCCCCGACCAGCGCCATATCCGCCCGGATGATGTGCGTCGATTGGCGGCACTGGTTAAGCCCATCGAGACTGTTGAATTTAATATTGAAGGCAACCCCTTTGCCCCGGCGGTAGGCAGCTACCCGGGCTTTATTGAATTGGTTAAAGAGACTAATCCCGATCAGTGCACACTGGTGCCCGATGGGGATGACCAGCTGACCTCTGACCACGGTTTTGATTTGCATAGCTCAGGGGAGCAATTACGACCCATTATCCAGCAGCTTCACGCGCTGGGAATGCGCGTCAGCCTGTTTATGGATCCGGATCTTGAGCAGATTAAACTGGCTGCAGAGATCGGTGCCGATCGTATCGAACTCTATACTGGCCCCTACGCCGCAGTCTGGGGCAGCGAGCATTTAGAGGCCAATTTTCAGGCGCATTTTGCTGCCGCTGAACTGGCGACCAGTCTGGGGATGGGAGTTAATGCTGGCCACGATCTAAATCTGGATAATCTGGCCAAGTTTGCCAGTATTCCAAGTCTGCTTGAGGTCTCTATTGGCCATGCCTTTACCGTCGATTCACTGGCGATGGGAATGCCAAAAGCGGTGCAGGCCTACAAAGCGCTGCTCGGCTAAACCTTGGTTCAGGGCAAAACACCACTCACCCTCTCCTGTATAGGCGCAGGGCGCGCTGGCAAAACTCTCTGCCGGCTATTTGCCGAACAGCAATGCAGGTTTGAAATTTCTATTGGACAGATCATCAATCGCTCTAGGGCTTCGGCTCAAGAGGCGGTGACATTTATTGGTCAGGGCCAACCCGGGGAAGGCTTTGAAAACCTGTCCCCAGCCAATATCTGGTTGATAGCAAGCCCTGATGATGCCATTTCAGCGGTCAGTGAACGTCTTTCTGAATCTGGCGTGCTGCGCAAAGGGGATATTGTTTTTCACTGTAGCGGTTCCCTTAGCTCAGATAATCTCTCAACGGCTACAGATATTGCATATCGCGCCTCGGTGCATCCAATACATAGCTTTGCCGACCCCCAAAACTCTCTGCATAACTTTTCCACAACGGCCTGCGCGATTGAAGGGGATCAACAGGCGAGCGCTATTTTAACGGAGCTGTTTACTGCAATTGGCGGTCACTGTTTTGCGCTGGATGCTGATAAGAAAGCCCTCTATCATGCGGCCACGGTTATGGCGTCGAACAATCTGGTCAGTCTTCTCAGTCTTAGCCAACAGCTATTAGAGGCGGCCGGTATAGAGACTCAGGGCGGCGAGAATATTCTCCAGTCACTGGCGGAAAATAGCCTCAACAACTATTTCAATACTGATGGAATAGCCGCGCTAACCGGGCCTATTTCCCGTGGCGATAGTAAAACCATAAAAGCTCATATAGAGAGCTTAAAAGAGTATCCCGACGGGCTGAAAGTTTATGCCAGTTTGGGGGAGATTGCCGTTGGTCTATCGGCACAGCAGGGCTATGCCAATAGCGAACAGCTAGTCACCATATCCCGCTTCCTAAATGCGGTTAAAAAGAATAAAAACTGAGTAACTATTGATGAATCAAACTGACAGCCCTGAGTATCTGGCTAAAAAATCATTCTTTAATCGTCTGATTACCGTCTATGGCCGCAAGCCGGTTCTGGAAATACTCTCAGATAGCAGTCTGGAAATTTTTCGCCTGCATCTCGCCGAGTCCAATCGTGGCGGGGGGATTGTCGAACAGATCAAAACTCTGGCTGCCCAGCGCAATATTGAGATCTGCTATCACAGCCGTGAGCAGTTGGCGCGTATCTCGCGCAATAGCAAGCAGGATCAGGGTGTGGCCTGTGATATTCACTGTCAGGGCTATGAACCTTATGAACAGGCCTTAGAACAGCTTCCCGCGCCCTCTCAGCGACCTCTAATTGCGGTGGACGGTATTACTAATCCACAGAATCTGGGCATGATTGTGCGCAGTGTGACCGCCAGTCCCGCCCATGGACTGCTGTTGCCAACCAAGGGCTGTGCAGATATTGGCCCACTGGTGATCAAGGCCAGTGCCGGCACTCTGTTTAAGGGAAATATTCTGCGCTGTGATTCTCTCGCCCGTGCGCTTAGGGCATTTAAAGATAAAGGCTTCGAAATCTGCACCCTCTCTTCACATCAGGCTACTCCCCTCGGAGAGTTTAAACCTTCAGCACCGGTTATCTATGTACTGGGCAATGAGACGGAGGGTGTCAGTAAAGAGATTGCGGCGCTGAGTGATCATCGGGTGGGCATTCCCATGGCCAATGGTGTGGAGTCACTCAATGTAGCGATTACTGCGGCTTTAATTGCTTTTAACGGCCTTTAAGGCCTCTAGCCTGTCCTCTTAAAAGCCTCTAGCCTCTCCTCTTAAAGGCCTCTAGCCTCTCCTCTTAAAAACCTCTAGCTTTTCTGCTTTAAAGCCCACAGTGGCGACATAGTCGCAATCACCGAAACCGCTAGGGTCAACACAGCAATAACTGTAAAGGTCTGGGCCAACCCCACCTGCTCTATGGCAAAACCACAGGCCCATGCGCCCAGAGGGGCACCGGCAAATAGACAGAGTTGATAGACCGATGCGGCTCGCGAGCGGTGAGAGTGAGGCACCTGATTGTGCAAAATAGTGCGTCCCAGAGTCATCGACATTCCCGAGAAAGCGCCCCAGACAAAGATCACCGGAAAGAGTATCCAGAAGTTGGGCATCAGGGCAACTGCGGCAAGCAGGCCACCACGACCTAAAAAGCTGATAATCATTAGCCGACCGGGTCGTTTAAAGGCGTGCTTCTGACGGCTGACAACAAAGTTGGCGACCACAATACCCATGGTAAAAGTCACCTGCAGGATTGCATAGAGCCCTGCCCCGCCCTGATAAGCTTCCCTAGCCAGTAATGGCATGCCCACCAGATAGACACCAAAGGCGAGGAAGCCTGTGGCGGTGACTAATAGCAGCAGATGCAGTAATGCTTTATCGGTTAGGAACAGGGAAAAGCCGGCGCGCAGCTCTTGCAGCGTTTCGTGTTTTTCTTCATCGGTGTTTTTTTGAGAGTTTTCACTGGAATCCAGATCATCTGGATCTACAAGGTCCGCAGCTGCAGCCAATTGGGGATGACTGCGTTTGATCAGCACTGAGCTGAGCATAAACATCAGCATCTGGACAATCAGCAGAGCAATCAAGCCTACCGTATCCAACTGGCCGGCAAGAATAAAACCTATGCCCTGAGCAATAAACTGCACCATCACTACCTTGGCCACGGCCTGATGCATAATATCCTGTGCGGCGTAACCGAGCAGACTCTCCCGCGCCGGTTGAACAAATGCCGAAACCGTACCAAAGACCATGCCAAACATTAATAACAGCGAGAAGGTCAGCTCTCCGGACAGGGCGGCACCGGCTAGAATGGCAATTGGGAAGCAGTAGAGCAGATAGAGTCGCGATAGCCACGAGCCGCGATGACGGCGATCGGAGATAACTCCGCCGGGCAGTATAAATAGTAGATTGGGCAATAACACTGCGAGCTGTGCCAGACCGAGACGACTGGGGGACAGCTCAAGTACACCGACCACTAACCAGGGGTAGAGTACCGTGTGCAGACCCATGGCCAGATTGCTGGTGCCAATGGTTGCCAAAAAATGACGAAAATGAAATTCCTGTGCTGCCACCTATTTACGCCACTTTCGCAATCTGGATTTTAACCAGACCAGACTGGCGGCAGCGGCAATAATCATTCCCAGAACCAATAGTGCAATGAGTAGGTTGTTAAGCAAGGTGCTGACAGAGACGTTATAGAGTTTGACCGCCATCAGTAAAAAGGCCGCGCAACCAAACATCGACGCTATCCATGCGGAGCGCTGTCTGACGGCTGTTTTTCCCACTGCCTTTTTCACTATTTGGTCCTCTATAAATTTCTATTTTTCAGGTTTCTGAGTAGGCTTGTTAGCCAGCCTCTTTTACCCACTCACAGCGGATTTGAATATCCGACTGGTCGGGCTCATGAGCGGTGCCATCGGTGGCAAAAACAAATGAGTGGAGTCCAGACATCTCGGTCTCCAGATGCACCGTCGCGCTTACCCAGTACATTTTACGCAGCAGCGACTCAAACTGTTCAAGCCAATAATTCCACTCGTGTTCTACCCCCTGATAGGAGGCGCCGAAATGCATTACTTCGGTCATCAAGCTGGCATCAGTGGCCTGCTGTTCAGGTATTGAAAACATCTCACGGTTAACCAGACTCCAGGACTCTGCGGAGGGCAACTGCTCCATAGCATCGCGGTTGTGGCGCCGATGAAAGGCGACTTCATCAGCGGCAATATTTTTTATACAACCGTAGACGACGGATTCACTTCGAATATCAGTATTCATTCACTTCTCCCTGTTGATCTAAAATCCCTTACATAGGCCCTCGCCTATCTTATAAATCCGCTAAAAACCTCACAAACTGTTCTTCATCCAGCACTGGAATTTCCAGCGCCTGAGCTTTATTAAGCTTTGATCCGGCACCGGGCCCGGCGACTACCTGAGTGGTTTTGGCTGACACACTGCCCGCCACTTTGGCACCGAGATCCTGCAATTTATCTTTGGCTTCTGCGCGGCTCATAATTTCCATGGCGCCGGTCAGTACCCAGGTCTGGCCTTTTAGCGGTTGCGAGTCCTGAGCGGTGATATCTATATCGTCCCAGCAAACGCCAAACTCACGTAATGCGCTAATAATAGACAGATTGTCGGGGTTGCGGAAAAAATCACGAATATAATAGGCGACTACCGGACCCACATCGTCCACTTCGAGAAGCGCGTCCTGATCGGCACCGGTAATGGCCTCAAGTGAGCCAAAGTTTTTCGCCAGCGTCTGCGCGGTGGCTTCACCCACTTCGCGAATACCCAGCGAGAAAAGGAATTTAGCCAGTGTTGTCTGCTTGCTGTTATCAATCGATTCAATCAGGTTTGTCGCGGACTTATCGCCCATTCGCTCGAGGCCGGCAATTTTATCTACAGCCAACTCATAGAGATCGGCGACCGAATAAATAAGCCCCTGATCGACTAATAAGTCGACGAGCTTATCCCCGAGACCATCGATATCCATAGCTTTGCGCGAGGCGAAATGTTTGATTGCCTGCTTGCTCTGGGCGGCGCAAAACAGGCCGCCGGAACAGCGCGCTACGGCTTCACCCTCAACACGTCTTACCGGCGACTGACAGACTGGGCAGCTTTCGGGAAATACAATTGGCCGGGCATCGGCGGGACGCTTTTCAAGTACCACTTTGGCTACCTGTGGGATCACATCTCCGGCGCGGCGAATAATCACCGTATCCCCAACACAGACACCCAGACGTTCAATTTCATCGCCATTGTGCAGCGTTGCATTGCTGACTGTAACACCGCCCACAAAGACCGGTTCAAGCCGTGCCACTGGTGTTATTGCGCCTGTTCTACCGACCTGAAATTCCACATCCTGAAGTACCGTCATCTCTTCCTGAGCGGGAAACTTTCGCGCTATCGCCCAGCGTGGTGCTTTGGCGACAAAGCCAAGGCGCTGCTGCAGTTTAAGATCATTGACCTTGTAGACAATGCCATCAATATCATAGGGCAGTTGGTCGCGACGCTCTTGCATTCGGTCATAGTAGCTTTCGCAGGCTTTAATGCCCTCTACAGGCTCTACGTAGCGATTGATTTTGAAACCCCATTCACCCAGTGCCGCAAGCATATTCAAGTGGCTGTCTGGTGTTGTGCCGCCCTGAAACTGTCCAACGCTGTAGGCGCACATTTCCAGAGGTCGGCTGGCGGTTATTTTTGAGTCCAACTGGCGCAGGCTGCCGGCGGCGGCATTGCGCGGATTAACAAAGGCTTTGTCACCGGCGGCAATAGCACTGGCATTGATCTTTTCGAAGCCGGCGCGGGGCAGATAAATCTCACCGCGAACTTCGAGTAATTGCGGAATGCCCTGACCGCTCAACTTGAGTGGGATACTGTTGATGGTGCGAACATTGGCGGTGATATCTTCGCCGACTTTACCATCACCACGGGTGGCACCGCGCACCAACAGCCCCTCTTTGTAAAGCAGGCTGACAGCGACACCGTCGAGTTTGGGCTCGCAGGCATATTCGATCTGCTGATCTTCTTTGAGATTAAGGCGATCTTTAATGCGCTTATCAAAGGCCTCTAACTCTTCTTCGTTAAAGGCATTTTCGAGGGATAACATGGCCACCGCATGAGTGACCTGAGTAAAGGATTGCAGGGCTTCGCCACCCACTCGCTGACTGGGTGAATCGTCGCTGACTAATTCGGGAAACTGCTGTTCAATATCCTGTAGTCGGCGCATAAGTCGATCGTATTCACTGTCGGGAACACTGGGATCGTCTTGAACATAGTAGCGGTGGTTGTGCTGATTTAACTCGTCCTTGAGCTGTTCGTATTCGCTGAGAACCTGCTCGGGATTTTCTGCCATTTAGAGGAGACCTTTTAAGCCACTGATTTAAAATTACAGCTTTTATAATGAGTGGCTTTTAATTTAGTGGCTTGTAAATTAGCTGCTCTGACTGCGTCGAGAAGAGACATCCCGAGCGCGCTGTCGGTAGTGATCAATAGTCTGACGAGTCATGGAACTGCGTGTTTCATCGAGCACATTCAAGTTTAGCTCTGCGGTCAATGTATCCACTGAATCCGTCATTACATTAAAGGCGGCAACCGGATCTTCAAGATCGTCGAGGGCCATAAACAGGGTTACACCAGGGGTGGTCATTGCGTCGATGGTATTTAAATCGAAGGTTCCGGGATTGACCAGATTGGCCATGCTAAACAGCACTTCGCCGGAGCCATCTTCATTGAGGTGACGCTGGAAGATTTTTAACTCACCGAAGCGGAAGCCAACTTTTAAAGCCGCTTCCTGTAACAGCTGACCACTGAGCATCTCACCTTTGGGCGCCATCAGATGCATAACCAATATCTGCTGCTGCATGGTTTGATTGTTGGGGCGTTGCTGTTGGTGGGACTGGGGCTGTGCGGGCTGCTCATCAACCTTTTCTTCGGTGGCGTCTGCATCGTTTAAATCGAACTGCTCCTGACGGGGCTTGTTTAGACCGAAGTCAGGCTTATTATCGAGGGCGCGGCGAAGGTTTTCTTCAACCTGCTGAATATCCTCTTCATCTCTTATACCGACCACTCGAGAACCGCCAGAGGGAAACTGGCTGTTGCTAAAGACATCTTCCTCTTCATTATCACCATTGGAGGCATTCTGCAGTTTGCGTGAGGACATATGCAGATTGTCGTAACGGTGATGCTTAATACGCCGCGCGCCATCGAGCACGATCGCTAGAAAAGCTAGCAAACCTACAGCGATTAATACTTCTCTTGGGCCAATTAAATCCATAAAGGCTAACTACTCAGCTATTTATCACTTTTATTATTATTGAGAGCGGCTCCTGCCAGGCTCTCGTTCCAATCTACCCTTCCTAAACACTACTACTTTTATATTTTCTATCTCAGGCATCCGCCAGTTCTGCGGCCTGATTGACATCTACAGTTACCAGACGTGAAACGCCCGGCTCATGCATGGTCACACCCATCAATTGATTGGCGACTTCCATTGAAATCTTGTTGTGGGTAATAAAGATAAACTGAACATGCTCAGACATCTCTTTAACCATTCTCGCGTAGCGACCCACATTGGCATCATCCAGAGGCGCATCAACTTCGTCAAGCATACAGAACGGTGCCGGATTAAGTCTAAATATAGCAAAAACCATGGCAATCGCAGTAAGTGCTTTTTCACCACCAGAGAGCAACTGAATCGAGGCGTTCTTTTTGCCCGGAGGTCTGGCCATCAGGGTTACACCAGTGTCGAGTAAATCGTCGCCGGTCATTTCCAGATAGGCGTGTCCACCACCAAACAGTTTCGGGAAAAGCTCTTGAATATGGTTGTTGACCAGTTCAAAGGTCTCTTTAAAGCGCGTGCGAGTCTCGCGATCAATCTTGTGAATGGCGGTCTTGAGAGTATCCAGAGCCTCTTCAAGTTCCGCATTCTGTGCGTCGAGATAATCTTTGCGCTCAGATTCAATTTTGTATTCGTCGATAGCGGCCAGATTAATCGGCCCAAGGCGCTGGATACGGTTGGCAATTAGCTGCAACTGCTCTTCCCAGTCAACCATTTCAGCATCTTCAGCAAGATTTTCCAGCAGGGTTTCAAGATCGGCCTGCTTTTCACTGATCTGCTCTTCGATGGTTCGGCTAAGGGTGCTGATTTCCTGGGCAGAAATTCGCTGCCTCTCAAGCTTGCTGCGGACTTCCTGAACCTGATTTTCCAGTTCACCGCGAAGTGTTTCCTGCTCGCGCATCTGGTGATCTACAGATTCAAGGGCAGTTCTGGCGGCTGCCAGTTCTGTATCTATAGCCAGTCTTAACTCGAGCTTTTCTTCCAGCTCAAGTTTGTATTTATCGGTGGGGTCGTCTTTGATATTAAATGCTTCGCGTAGCTGGGCACGGCGTTCCTGAAGTCGCGCTACCTGCACCTTAAGACGTTCGATACCTTCCAGAATAGAACTTAACTGGGTGGTTAAGGAGCCTTCGCGCACGGCCAGATCATGGCGTGCATCACGGTCCTGACGGGCGGCCTGACGGCTGCTGTCGAGCTGCTCACGGAATTGATCGCGCTGTGCAACCAAATCTTCACGCTGCTGGGTATCCGCATCCATTTTCTCAATGGCCTGCTGCAATACCTGTCGAGCGGTGGCGAGATTTTCCTGTTCGCTAACCTGCTGCTGCTGAACTTCAGCCAGTTCTTTTTCGGCGCGCTCTTTACGGGCTTTAAGCTGTTCGATCTGAACCTGAAAGCCACTTAATTTGGAGCGCAGATCTGCATAGTTGCTCTGCTGCTGTGCAACACTGGCGGCAATTTCCTGACGCTGGGTCTCGAGTGCCTGCAGCTGATTTTCATTGCTCTGGCGCTGGGCTTCGAGTTCGCCTACCTGCTGTTCAACCTGCTGCTTGTCATCGGCAATGGTTGCCAGCTCCTGCTTGCGCTTAAGGACACCGGCGCTAGCATCTTTATCTCGCGCTACACGCAACCAGTTGTTACCCAACCAGATACCATCGCGGGTCACTACTGACTCGATAGGAGAAAGGGATGGCTGCAGAGCCAGTGCCTCAGAGAGAGTCTCTGCGGCATAAATATTGTTGATTAGGCCTCGGGCTGCATCGCCAGAGATCAGATCGCTAAGCAGTTTAGCCTTGCTAGCAGAACTCTTGTCCCCACCCTTAGCTTTACCGATTAATAGTAGCTCACCTTTTTTGAAGTCATCCAACAGGCCAATATTGGCCGCTACATCATCTACGGCTACAGCCTGCAGATAGCTACCTAATACGGTTTCAGCGGCCACTTCCCAGCCTTCGACCGGCTTGACCGAGTCGGCCAGACGGGCGTTACCACCCAGACCTTTTGATTCCAACCATTGCTTCTCAGCATCATCACCCATTGCTGCCTGTTGCAGGGCTTCCAGAGAGGCTCTGCGACCCTCAAGGGTCTGCTGGCGGCTGCGGGCCTGATCAAGGGCTGCGCTCAGTTCTTTTTCGCTGCTGCGCGCCGCTTCGATTTCCTGACTGTTGTCCTGTCGCTGGCTCTCAATAGATTTACGTGCCAGTTCTGCATCATTGAGCTGATCCTGAATCGCGGCCATCTCTTCTTCTGCCGGGCTAGCTTGAAAGCTGCTGGCTTCAGTCGAGAGACTTTCATGGCGCTCGGTGAGTCGACGAATTAACTGTTCGAGGTGCTGAATGCGCGACTGCTGAACTTCAGCCTGCTGTCGAGGTGCCGCAGACTGCTGATTAAATTCATCCCAACTCTGCTGCCACTGATTCATCGCCTCTTCTGCAGACTGCAGTGCCTGCGTAGATACAGCTTCAGCTTCGCGGGCTTTCTCCAGTGCTGGTGCCAGTTCATTAAACTCGGCTTGCCAACCGGCGGCTTTTTCAATATCAGTGTTTAGATGCTGCTCAGACTCAGTAAAGTTGCGCTCGGTCTGTTCGAGATCTTTATGCAGTTCCGAGGCGCGCTGTTGAGCGTGTTCGATGGCCTGTTCAATCCGGGCTACATCACCGCCGACCTTATAGAAACGGGCCTGAACTTCGTTAAAGGCATCGCCCAAGTCAGTTGACTGGCTGCGGAGTTTTTCGATGGCGGTGTCGCAGGCACTGCGCTGGGTAAGGATTTTCTCCTGATCAATCTCCAGCTCGCCGATCAGCTGCTTTTGCTCGCTGGCAGACTTGTCGTAACCGCGCCATTTTAGAGCCAACAGTTCAGCGGAGAACTGGCGCTCTTCTTTTTTGTATTCGGAATATTTTTCTGCGGATTTTGCCTGACGCTCAAGGCGGCCAAGCTGACGACCCAGCTCGTCGCGAATATCGGTTAAGCGCTCGAGGTTTTCCATGGTGCGGCGCATACGATTTTCAGTCTCGCGGCGACGCTCTTTGTATTTGGAGATACCTGCGGCTTCTTCAATATAGATACGCAGCTCATCCGGTCGCGCTTCAATCAGACGGGAGATCATGCCCTGTTCGATAATGGCATAACTGCGCGGCCCCAAACCGGTGCCCAGGAAGATATCGGTGATATCGCGGCGGCGACACTTGCTGCCATTTAAATAGTAGTTGGACTGCCCATCTCTGGTGACTTTACGCTTGATACCAATTTCGGAATAGGAGGCGTATTCACCGACAATTTTGCCTTCGGAGTTGTCAAAGATCAGTTCAATCGATGCCTGACCCACTGGCTTGCGCCCGCCGGAACCGTTAAAAATAACGTCCGACATCGACTCGCCACGCAGGTTTTTAGCGGAGGTCTCACCCATTACCCAGCGCACGGCATCAATAATATTGGACTTGCCGCAGCCATTAGGGCCTACAACTGCTGCGAGGTTGCTGGGGAAGTTGACTGTCGTTGGATCAACGAAGGATTTAAATCCAGCCAATTTTATCGATTTAAGCCGCATAGGTAGTCTTTCTATTTATAGTTGGTCCATTGCACAGGACCTATTGCTACGGGCCAGTGTCGACCACGATTCCTAGCCGCTTATTCTACACATTCCGGCGCTGACACAAAATAGAAATAATAATTGATTCGAAGATCTTCGAATGTTTTGACAGGACTAGCTATTGATAACCATATTATCGCGATGAATAAGCTCATCATCCTCAAGATAACCGAGAATCTCGGCAATAGCTTCGGTGCTCTTACCTTTGATCTGTCGGGCTTCATCAGAATTGTAGTTAACCAACCCACGGGCTATCTCCTGTCCCTGAGTGTCAACACAGCTAACCAGATCACCCCGGGTAAAATGACCCTCAACCCCAGTTACACCCACAGCCAGGAGACTGCGGCCCTGCCCAGTTAGAACTTTTACTGCACCTGCGTCCAGTAATAGCTGACCTTTAACCTGAAGGTGCCCGGCCAACCACTGTTTGCGCGCGGCAAGGGGTTGCTGACTGGCGGTTAACAGGGTGCCAACATTCTCGCCATCGGCAACTGCACTAATAATATTGTGATTGCTGCCACCAACAATCACAGTGCTACAGCCGGAGCGTTCAGCTAACCGCGCTGCCTGCAGCTTTGTCACCATGCCACCGCGACCCAAACCACTGGCGCTGCCCCCCGCCAAAGCGTCGAGACTTGTATCTCCGGCCATGGCTTCGGCTATCAGGGTAGCGTCGGCATTTTGATCTGGATTGGCAGTGTAGAGACCGTCTTTATCGGTGAGGATAACCAACAGATCTGCATCTATCAGATTGGCGACCAGTGCTGCCAGACTGTCGTTGTCACCAAAACGAATTTCGTCGGTAACCACGGTGTCATTTTCATTGACGATAGGAATAACGTTTAGGCTGATTAATGTCTGTAGTGCGCTGCGCGCATTCAGGTAGCGCTGACGGCTGGCAAGATCATCGTGATCCAGCAGAATCTGCGCAGTCAAACGATCAAAGCGCTGAAAACTGCTCTCATAGGTTTGGATTAGACCCATCTGACCAACGGCGGCTGCGGCTTGCAGCTCATGAATACTATCTGGGCGCTGTTTCCAGCCAAGGCGCACTATGCCTTCGGCTACTGAACCTGAGGAGACCAGAACAATTTCTTTACCATCGGCGAGCAGCTGATTGATTTGCTCAACCCAGCCGTCGATGGCGGCACGATCCAGACCAGAGCCGTTATTGGTCAGCAGTGCGCTACCAATTTTTACGACTAGCCGCTTGGCGTCTTTTGCAATGGTTCTTGTCATGCCTCTTTACTCTATTGTTCCTACTCTTTATTCCGCGTAAACAACTTCAACATCGTCATCGTCGTCTTCATCATCAAAATCTTCGTCGAACTCTTCGCCTTCAACTTGCTTGCCGCCAAGACGCGCGAGACGTCGAGCTTCGGCGAGTCCGTCAATGCGCTCTCGGGCCTCAGCCTGAATCTGCTGGCGACGCTCTTCGAATTCGTCGACCAAGGTTGGATCTATACTCTCGCGATCACGATGACCATCAATATAATCCATTATCGCCGCACACAGCGCTTTGGTGCCCTGCCCTGAGATCGCCGATATCATAAATACTGGGCCCTGCCAGTCGAGTTGTTCGACAACGGCTTTACAGGCTTCCTCAGCTTCATCTTCTGGCAGCAGGTCGGTTTTATTTAATACCAACCAGCGGTCACCCTCGGCCAGTGTTGGGCTGAACTTAGCCAACTCCTGCTCGATAACAATGGCATTCTCAGCTGGGGTTGTAGCATCGTAGGGCATCATATCCACAAGATGTAACAGCAGTCTTGTGCGGGTCAGATGCTTAAGGAAGCGGATACCCAGACCTGCACCTTCGGAGGCTCCTTCAATAAGCCCGGGAATATCTGCAACCACAAAACTTTTGTCGCCACTCATACCCACTACACCCAGATTTGGCACCAGAGTGGTAAAGGGATAGTTGGCTACCTTGGGGCGCGCTGCGGAAACTGAGCGAATAAAAGTCGACTTACCGGCATTGGGTAGTCCGAGCAGCCCGACATCGGCCAGTACTTTTAGCTCTAGCTTAATCTCGCGCAGTTCACCTTCACTGCCCGGTGAAGTCTGACGCGGTGCGCGGTTAATACTGGATTTAAAGCGTGTATTGCCCAGACCGTGGAAGCCGCCCTGAGCAACTTTCAGTGTTTGACCCAACTCTGTGAGATCGCCGAGCACATCGCCAGTCTCTTCATCCAGCACAGTAGTACCCACGGGTACATTTAAGATCAGGTCTTCACCACCGGCACCGGTACAGTCGGAGCCACGCCCCTGCTCGCCATTTTCCGCTCTAAAGTTGCGGGTAAAACGAAAGTCGATCAGCGTGTTTAGACCCTCTGTGGCAATTAGAAATACACTGCCACCATCACCGCCGTCACCGCCATCGGGACCACCTTTGGGGATATATTTTTCACGGCGAAAGCTCATGCAGCCATTGCCGCCTTTGCCTGCCTGAACTTTAATTGTTGCTTCGTCGACGAATTTCATAGGGTCAGTTTACAGTTGCCAGTGGGTTGTGTCATTTCGGGCTCTTCTGAGAGCGCGCTCGGCCTATATCAGAAAGTGCTCGACCAATTAAGTGCTCGGCCAATTAAGTGCTCGGCCAATAAGTGCTCAGCCAATAAAAGCCGCCCATAAAAAAAGCCCCGCGTAGGGGCTTTTTTAACTGAAGGGGTATAGGTTACGCGGATACCACTTCTGCATACTTGCGGTTCTTAGGGCCTTTAGTCACGAACTGAACAACACCTTCAGAGGTGGCGAACAACGTGTGATCTTTACCCATGCCAACATTGTTGCCGGGGTGGAATTTGGTTCCACGCTGACGAACGATAATGCTGCCTGCATTGATTTCTTGGCCGCCATACACCTTGACACCAAGGCGTTTGCTTTCCGAATCGCGACCGTTCTTAGTACTACCACCAGCTTTCTTGTGAGCCATTTCTATATTCTCCTAGAATTAACCAGCGTTGATGCTAGTAATCTTAACTTCTGTATACCACTGTCTGTGGCCCTGTTGGGTGCGAGAGTGCTTACGACGACGGAATTTGATGATATTCACCTTGTCGCCACGACCATGAGAAATAATCTCAGCAGTCACTTTACTGCCCTCTACATGAGGTGCACCAATCTTGACTTCAGCACCTTCGCCAACCATCAAGACTTCTTCAAAATCGATATTATCACCAGTCGCTATATCAAGCTTCTCCAGTAGTAAGGTCTCACCCTCAACAACTCGATGCTGCTTTCCGCCACTTTTGATTACTGCGTACATGTTCTGCTCCAATTTATGGTGGCCACACGGTACGTAGAGGCCAAATTCCGTCGCTTCTTATACTGGAGCCAATAGCCCCTGCGAGAGGGCGGCAATTCTAATGGAACACCCCCCTGTTATCAAGTGTTTAAACAGGGAAAATACAAGGAATATTAAAGCATCGTTTAAGCTTGCCCCTAAAGCCAAATCAGCGAGGCGTTGCGACCGGTTTTTGACTCCCGTCTAAACGAGTAAAAGTGGTCGCTATCAGTGTAACTACAGTAGTTACCGCCATAGATCTCAGTAACACCAGAGGCGCTTAATTCAGCCCGCGCCAAATCATAGAGATTGGCCAGGTATTTATCGGCACTGCCAGCGACGGGTTTAAATGCGGCTCTTACAGCCTGCTGCTGATACTCGTTTTGCGCGTTTTGTAAAAATGCCTGCAGCACTTCTGCGCCCACTTCAAACACCTGAGGTCCAATGGCCGGACCCAGATAGGCCATAACTTCCCGGGGGGAATGCTTAAAGGTAGCGACAGTGTTTCGCAGTATGCCGCCACAGAGTCCGCGCCAGCCGGCATGGGCGGCTGCTACCTGAGTGCCGGATTGATTGCAGAACAGTACCGGCAGGCAGTCGGCGGTTAAAATTGCGCAGACGGTATTGACTTTATCCGTGTAACTGCCATCAGCGGTTGGGGTCTGTTGTGGCGCTGGCAAATACTCCGGCACATAAACCAACGCCGTGCCATGACATTGATCCAACCATAGGGGTTGGGCTGGCAGTGCCAGAGTTTCAATCAGTCTATTGCGGTTGCTCTGCACATCGACTTCACTGTCCTCAACGTGCATAGCGAGATTATTGGTATCAAAAGGAGTACGACTGCAGCCACCGCTGCGCAGTGTTATGGCAGATTTAACCTCAGCTGGCGCCGGCCAATCGGGACTAAGAAAATGTTCTGCCATCCCTGCTGCTCCCTACTCTTCTCTCAAAGCCGTCAGTAGGAACTGCATATCGTCCGGAAGTTCGGTACTCCAACTGACAAACTCACCCGTGTGGGGATGCACTAGCCCCAATTCGCGAGCGTGCAGTGCCTGACGGCCAAAGCCCTGAAGTGTTTCTCTAAGCTGATCGGAGACACCTTTGTGAATACGGAAGCGACCACCATAGACATCGTCGCCAACAATCGGATATTTGATGCTGGCCATATGCACGCGTATTTGATGGGTGCGGCCGGTTTCCAGCTTCAGGCGAATATAGGTATGCCCTTCAAAGCGCTCGAGAACCTTATACTGAGTGCGCGCCTCTTTGCCATCTCTCACCACCGCCATTTTGACCCGCTGCTTTGGGTGCCGGCCAATTGGCTGGTCGACACAGCCGCCACCAGTCATCACTCCACTGACAACAGCTTCATACTCGCGACTCACCGTTCGCGCCTGCAACTGGGCAACCAGATCGGTGTGGGCGACCAGAGTTTTGGCCACAACCATCAGACCGGTTGTATCCTTATCCAGACGGTGAACTATGCCGGCTCTTGGCACAGAGGCGAGCTGCGGAAAGTGAAACAGCAGCGCATTGAGCAAGGTGCCATCGCGATTACCCGCCGCTGGATGGACTACAAAGTTGGTCGGTTTATTGATAACAATAATATGTTCATCTTCAAAGACTATATCGAGGGGGATATCTTCTGCCTGCCAATCGCCCTCAGCTTTTAATTGCGCTGAAATAGATAGCTCTTCACCACCGAGCAACTTTTGCTTGGGCGGCAGCTGCTGACCATTGACGAGCAACTCGCCGGATTTGATCCACTGCTGAAGCCTTGAGCGAGAGAATTCCGGAAACTGTTCGGCGGCGATTTGATCGAGCCTGCGCCCACAGTCTTCCAGTGCGACGGTGATCGTTTGTTCAATAAGGTCAATATTGTCAGTCAAACTTGCTGTTCCTAAACTAGAATATTTTTAATCTTGATGCCGTTATCGGCAATAATTTGTGGTCATAGATGCCGGCACTAAAACAACCGATTACTAACCCGAGCCAACAGGTCTCTTTTATCAGTGGTGAAATTAACCGCGCAGATTGGTTTAAAGCAGGCTGTGTGGTTAAATGCACGATTAAATCGACTATTGAGTCGACCGCATCTCAAGCTGGGAATACTACATGAAAAACGCGTCAATTATTTTGCTGTTATTGAGTTTATCTCTTACCACTGGTTGCTCATGGTTGGGATCCAGTGATGAGGAGCCGACGGAAGAAGCCACCGAAGGTTTTACCGAGAGAGATTTCTACGAGAAGATTCAGGGCAGCCTTAACGCCGGCAACTGGACGCTGGCGATCAGCAATCTGCAATTGTTGGAGTCACAGTTTCCCTTTGGTAAATATGCCGAGCAGGCTCAGCTAGAACTTATTTATGCTCACTACAGAGCCGCTGATTACGAGTCGAGCATTGCCGCTGGAGATCGCTTTATCCGCCTGCACCCCCAGCATCCCAATGTTGACTACGCCTTTTATATGAAAGGCCTCTCTGAAATATCTCAGGCTTCAGGTTTTTTCGACAGCTTTTTACCCACCGATAATTCAAAGCGCGATATTGGCTCTGCACGCAACGCCTTTGCAACACTCTCTGAATTTCTGACCCGCTTCCCTAAAAGTCCCTACGCGGCTGATTCGAGAAAGCGTCTGATTAACCTGCGCAACCAACTGGCTCGCGCTGAAATTCATGTCGCCAATTACTACTTCTCGCGCAAAGCCTATCTGGCCGCAGCCAACCGCGGTCGTTTTGTGGTCGAGAACTTCCAACAGACTCCGGCTGTGCCCGATGGTCTGGCGGTTATGGCCCAGGGTTACAAAATGCTCGGCATGCAGGAACTATCGGATAATGCGGTAGAGGTTCTGGCAGCAAACTACCCGGAACACCCCTCTCTCGATAAGAGCGGAGTTTTTGATTTTGATAAGCGCCTGTTAAGCAGTGAAAACTCCTTTATGGGTAAGATTACCCTTGGCATGATCGACCGAGTTCAACCACCAGCATTTGATACCCGAATGATTTTTAACAAATCTATTCGCGACGCAGAACAGATCGCCAATGAAGGCGAAGAGAAAGAAGAGTCTCGCTCTGTGTGGAGCTGGCTTACCTTTGGACTGGTGGACTAAAAAAGTAATCTGGAACCAAGGCTAGCCAGTACTATAGCTATCAAGAAAATATCCAAATAACTGGTTTTAATCTCCATGAACAAAGCAGATATTATTAAAGAGATGCGGGTACTGAGTGAAATCGACCCGCATTTTGAAATCAATCGCCGCACCGCATTTATCAAAAACCAACTTCTCACTTCCGGCTGCAAAACACTGGTTCTGGGAATTAGTGGTGGCGTTGACTCCTCAACCTGTGGCCGTCTGGCTCAGCTCTCTGTAGAACAGCTCAACGCCGAGCAAGACTCCAGCGATTATCAATTTGTTGCCGTACGCCTGCCCTACGGCGTGCAGATGGATGAGGACGACGCTCAGATTGCGCTGAAATTTATTCAGCCAAGCCAAAGTCTTACGGTCGACATTAAGCCCGGCGCCGATGCTATCCATAAAAATGTCTGCGCCACTCTGGCCGAAAATGGCCTGCACTCTCTTCACGATGAAGCCACCGATTTTGCCAAGGGCAATGTTAAGGCTCGCGCCCGAATGGTCTCTCAGTACGAAATTGCCGGTATTCTCGGCGGTCTGGTACTGGGTACAGATCATTCGGCAGAAAACATTACCGGCTTCTATACTAAGTTTGGTGACGGTGCCTGCGATCTGGCACCGCTGTTTGGTTTAAGCAAGCGTCAGGTTCGACTGCTAGCTAAGACCATGGGAGCACCAGATACTCTGGTATACAAGACGCCAACGGCAGATCTTGAATGTTTGATGCCGCAAAAAGCGGATGAACAGGTACTCGGTGTTAGTTACGACGATATTGATGATTTTCTGGAAAATAAACCGGTGAGCAGCGAAGCCGAGGAACGGCTGATTGCCATCTATGCAAAAACTCAACACAAGCGCCTGCCGATAGCGACTGTTTATGACTAGCTAAATAGCTAAATGATTAAAGAGTTAAAAAGGCTGGCGCCCGTGTAGAGTTAAACTCCAACAGGGATGGAGAACAGCCACCTATGCAGCTAGCCAGCTTTGATGATCACTCCTCTTCGTCCCCAAGATTACTGCGCCTCTATGCCAGTTACCGACTATTTTTATCCAGTCTGCTGCTGTGGCTCGTGCAGTTCGACTTTGCACCGGCCTATCTCGGCAGTGACAACCCCAGTCTATTCTCAATTACCGCCACGGCTTATATAGCAGCAACTCTGATCAGCCTGCCCCTATTCTATCTGCGCCGCTGGCAACCCAGTGAAACCGCACTGTTTGCCATGCTGCTGGTCGATATTATCGCGATCAATCTTATGATGGTTGCCTCCGGCGGCCTGGCCGGTTCTGTGGGTTACTTGCTAATGGTCACTGTGGCCGCCTCAGCGACTTTTTTGCGCACCCAACTGGCACTGTCGATGGCCGCTATCGCCAGCTTTATTCCGGTATCTGTCAGCCTCTCGGAATTTATGCTCAATGGTGCCGACGAGTCCGGTGTTGTCCGCAGCGGTATCTTTGGCATTTTATTGTTCGCCACTGCGGTAATCTTTATCTTCCTCACCAAACGCCTGACCATGGTTCAGGCATTGGCCAAAAGTGAGGCTCAAGCCGCCACGCGACTGCAACATCTAAATGATCTGGTAATTAATAAAATGCTTACCGGCATTGTTGTTTTCGATGCTGATTTTCGAATTGAACAGCTCAATGATCGAGCCTCCCTGTTGCTCGGATCTGTCGACGGTGAAAAACTGCTGGCTCGGGGTGACTCACTCAGTCAAGTTCCAGCGCTGGTCAACTACTACCGCGACTGGAAAGCCAACCCCTACAGACAGCTGCCCAACTATCATTCACCGAGCTCGGATATTCCCCTACAGATCAGCTTTAGTGAAGTAATCGGCGATGCGTTTAACAACAGTATTCATAAAAAAATTCGCGATACGATTATGTTTATCGAGGATGCACGAACCCTGTCGCAACATGCTCAACAGTTAAAAAATAGCTCACTGGGGCAGCTCACATCGAGCATTGCCCATGAAGTGCGCAACCCGCTCGGTGCCATTAGCCATGCAGCTCAGTTACTCAATGAATCCCAGCTACCCGATCAGGATCAACAGCTGGTCGATGTCGTGTTGAGACACAGCACCAGAGTCGATCAATTAGTCCGCGATATTCTGCAACTGTCGCGACAGAAAACCCCGCAAATTGAAATTACTAATATCTATGAAAACTGTCAGCTCAGCAAAACCCAGCTCGAAGAGAGCAGACAGTTTGAGAATCCAACTATTGAGATCGATAGCTCGGCACAGACTGTCAGCGCCCCCTTTGATAGTAGCCAATTGCAACAGGTGCTGATCAACCTATTAAGCAATGCCCTGCGCCACTCGGCGTTGGAGACCGGCAAGCCCTGGGCTGAGATTAAGTTTGATTATCAACAGGATATGGGGCTGCCGATGCTAAAAATTTATGACCGTGGTTCGGGGGTTGCCAGCAACAATCGAAATAAAATATTCGAGCCCTTTTTTACCACCGAAAATCAGGGCACCGGTCTGGGTTTATACATCGCCCGCGAACTTTGTGAAATCAACTTCGCTACACTAAGCTATGTATACAGGGGCTCGTCGGATAACTACTTTCAAATAGTTTTTTCCGACCCAGCCAAGCAACTGCCAAGGAATGCAGCTAATGAAAAAAACCGTTCTGATCATTGATGACGAACTGGATTTACGCGAGTTACTAAAACTGACACTTGCCAAAATGGGTATAGATTCAACGGCCGTAGAAACCGTAAAAGAAGCTGTATCTGCCTTGCAAGAAAACACTTTTGATCTCTGTTTAACCGATATGCGACTTCCCGATGGCAATGGACTGGAGCTGGTCGACCATGTTTCAAAAAACTATCCGCAGCTGCCAATTGCGGTGCTCACCGCCTACGGCAATGTCGATCTGGCCGTCGACGCACTTAAACTCGGTGCCTTTGATTTCCTCTCTAAACCTGTCGAACTATCGCGACTGCGCGCACTGATTACCAATGCCCTAAATCTCCCCACTGAAAGCCCTAGTCAGAAGCGTCCCTCTAAGGGGAAATCTGCAGACAACAGCGATGTATCCCTACTACTGGGCGACTCCAAAATTATGGCGGATATTCGCCAGCAAATTGGCAAGGTGGCCCGCAGTCAGGCACCGATGTTTATCAGTGGTGAATCCGGCACCGGCAAGGAGCTAGCGGCTCGTTCAATCCATGGCTTAAGCTCAAGAGCGGCTGGACCATTTATACCGGTTAACTGCGGCGCGATCCCCGCCAATCTTGTGGAATCGGAATTCTTTGGTCATCGCAAAGGCAGTTTTACCGGTGCCTTTGAAGATAAACAGGGACTCTTTCAAGCGGCCAATGGCGGCACCCTATTTTTGGATGAGGTAGCTGATCTACCACTGGATATGCAGGTTAAATTACTCCGCGCTATACAGGAGAAGCGGATTCGTCCGGTGGGTTCAGAGACTGAAATTGATGTGGATGTGCGACTGATCAGCGCCACCCATAAAAACCTTCAGGATGCGGTAACCCGCGGAGCCTTTCGCAGTGATTTATTTTACCGGCTCAATGTTATTGATATTCATATGCCTAGCCTGCGTCAGCGACCCGCAGATACTGCCATATTGGCAGAGCATATTCTCGGCCGACTCAACACTGATAATAAAAAGATTAGCCTCTCACCCGGCGCATTAAATGCGCTGGCCAATTACAGCTTTCCCGGCAATGTCAGAGAGCTGGAAAATATCCTTGAGCGAGCCTGTACCTTATGCGAGAACAGCCGAATTGAACTGGAAGATTTAAAGCTTAATCCGGCGGCGGCCCTCACCACTGACCCACAGGGAGAGGCCCAAACAAAACAGCAATATAAAGATATCAAAACCTCCAACCCGTCGGTGAGATTGGATAGTCGAATTCCGGTTAGCTCTCTGGATGATCATCTTGAGGAAATTGAAAAAGAGATTCTCATTGAAACTCTGGAGAAGGCGCGCTGGAATAAAACCGAAGCGGCAAAAAAGCTCGGCATTAGTTTTCGCTCTATTCGCTACCGATTGGAAAAGCTTGGGCTTAATGACGAGTAGATTTAATGATCAGTTTTAAAATTAGTCGCGGTGGTTATACCACCAGACTTTTCGCCTGACTCCCAATGGTTCAGACTCAATATCCTCAGTGTGAAATCCAAACAGTATTCCACTGACCAGTTTTTCTTCGCTATTGCAGTTTCCTTTAGCATCACAGTTTTCCCTATCGACAGCCAGAGTAAAGCTAACTGGGGGCGGTAATATTCCACCGCCGGCAATCTCTCTATAGCTTTTAGCCCCATCGGCATCAATAGCAGGAGAAGCCACAAAGGGATTAACTTTATAGATTCGCGCTTCGCCCAGAGCCCTACAGTTACTGTTAGTGCGCGGAAGATTGGTGGCGAAAGTGGTGGTTTTGTGAACGGTGAGTGCCGGTGTAACCACTTTCTCACCGCGCTCCAAGGACATATACCAACCGTTTAAGAATTTGCTGTCAGTGTCTATACCTTTAGCCGAGGTCGAATCAGCTTTAACCAGATCACTCAACTGCAATGGGGCTGCCACTGTTGATGGACCCTGCTGATCATAGTCACGGTAAAACAGCATAGTGTTATGAACATTGCTAGCCAGTGGCTTCTCCGTATTACCCGAACCCATAATTATCATGTCATAACGGCCATCCGGACTTTCCACCACATCCGGTGCCTTTAAAAATCGCTGGGGGGCATTGTCCGAAAATTTAAATAATCGCGTCGCCTTCCAGTCACTGAGTGTTGAACTGGCAATATCTAGCCGCCATAACTGCCCCCCTGTATCACCAAAATAAACTCGATCTGAAAAACCATCTGCATCCCGATCAACCACCGCTAAATCTGAGGGCACAGTAAAACTCATCGCAGTTTCTGTCAGCACTGTTCCCGAGGGATTGGAAACGGAACCAGAGGTGACCTGCCAGATATCGCTGCCGGTTTCTGCATCCATCACAATCACACCTCGCCCCTGAGTCCGCGCAGCACTTTTTCCATCATCTACAGCCGGGTCATAACCCAAGCCCATAATTAAAACCACTGACTCCGATCCAGCCAGCTTTATCTTAGTGACAACAGGTTTCGACCAGGTTTGCCCCATCTCACTAAAACCATTGTCCAGTGCGCTTTTGCGCCACTTAATCTTCGGCGCCAAAGGGTCGCTAACATCCAGCGCATAGATTAAATCGCCGCCACGCCGTGCAGTTAAATAGATAATCGCGCGGCTGACTTCCCCGCTGCTGTTATAGACAATATGGCTAGCCACCGGGCCATCGAAAAAATAGGGTTTATTATCAAAACCACTAGAGGAACTATTGTCGTTAAACAGCGAACTGTTGTTGTAGAGAAACTTAAGTTTTTTAAACTGTTCTGGTGCCGTAAATGCCCACACCTCCTGTCCATCTTTTGAGCCGCTATTTTTAGTTTTTTCTAGCAACCCACCTTTTACCCCATGAAACATTCCGTCGTTTGAACCATAGAAAATATAGCTGCCTGTGGTGCCCCCATAGTTGATAACCAGCGGTTGAGAATGGATCACATCGCCATGGATATAGGGGCGCATATCAGTGGTATCTGCAGGCTGATCATTATCGGCATTGTCAATATCTATACCCTTTGCCCAGTTAATAATTCTGTCTTTCTCAGCCTTGTCCGCCGCATCAAATGCCGCAAACTTTAGATTTGGATTACTGGTCGTAAAGTTTTCCAAACTGCTACAGCTTCCAGTGCAGGTATAGACTTTGCGCCCTGTGCCTACATACTGGCGAAGTCCCTGAGCAACGCCGCCGCGCTCGACTTCTTTACCATCGGGATTGTCGTTGGGGCTGGTTTTCACCGATCCACGGGCAACCGATAAGTTGGGGATATTTTCCCAGTAGTTGCTGCTGGCCGTCCAAAAGCTTCGCGCATTAGATTTAATAAATCCGCTAGCGGTATCCTCCGCAGGTGCTCCATCCGCATCGATTAATATTGGCTTGCCGGTAATAGAGTCGAGACCGATTTGATAAAGCTTTAGATTTCCCGCCCAACGGGGTTTATTCGAGGGTCGAAACATCCCCATATAGACCTGATTTTCATAGGTGCCTTTTACACTGGCTGAGACCGGTAAACTAACACCGGCAAAAACAGTATTAGACTCTATAACAACATCAATCACAGCGCCCAGAGCCCCGCCCAAACTATCTGCATTAGAGGCCACCAGATAGTCACCGCCACCCACTCCCGCGGATGCGTTATATAACAGCGCATGAGACGAGGCCTGAGGATCAGTTAGCCCAAATTCGGTGTTATAACTCTGTGCATCATTCAAGGGATGGTATGGCTTACCGGAAGAGTTACGGGCTTCAACTATATCAATACCGTAGACTGAGATATTTTGAGCCTTTAAATAGCGAGCATATTCATCTAGCCAGCTAGCCTCTTGACCGCGGTGAAACCCTGTTGATAGTGGGTCGCTGGAAAATACCCCGCCAAGGGCACTGAGTTTGGACTGGGCAAGGTTATTTTCACCGTTATCCGGACTACCGTTAGAAACAAATAAAATACTGTTGTTAGCACAGGCTGACTTATCAATCGGGCTTTTATAAAGATCCCCATTAAAGGCTGCTGGATCATAACCACCCGCATGTTTTCCGGCCTGATAACGCTTACCGGCAAACCATAGGTAAGCTTCATGAAAGGCCAATGCCATAGGCGCATTATTGGCGTTGGGAAAATTTTCTGAGCCATAAAAAAGCGCTGTATCAAAACCAGAAGAACCCCATCTTGTGCCTAACTGCGCCTTGCAGGCTGTTTCTCTAGCTGCACCATTACTGCCTTTAAAGGCCTGCTTATTACAGTAAAGCCGGCTCTTGATAGCATCTATTGCAGAGGAGTTTGCCGATTCAATTTTAAGAAATGCCTGTAGGGGCTTGCCCCCTTTGGGAGAGTTGCCGCTGGCATAGATCAAAATACCAAGATTGATACCGGTAAAGTCAGGGTTATCCATAAATCGCTGCTGCAGACTATCGAGAAATTTATATAGCCCTTCATGGAGTATCTGCTGTTTGCTAACCCCATTGGAGTTACTATTCCAGTTAGCTGAATTATCCAGTACCAGAAGTATATTTGGTGCTTCGATATTTTCAGGATTAGCGCGAAAGATATCTATATCCGCTGAATTTAAGCTCTGCGATAAAATGCAGAGCAAGAAAACATTTAGGCATTTCATAGATGGCCTCCTGGCAGATCAGGCTGGGCAGTAGCCTGCTAAGTAGCGAAATTTAAACCCTTTAACCAATGTCGATGATGCACCGGAAGTACTATGAGTAACGGTGATATTGGCCTCCCAGTAATAATCCGGATAACAGACGGCAGAACTGCCTTCAGAAATGGAACAACCGCTGGATTTTTTCTCCCGCAAACAGTGCAGACTGTTGTAAGTAATATTCATACCATTCGATATATAACTTGGAAGTGAAGGGGCAAAACCACCATTGCTATCCAGATAGGCACTGTGGTTTACAAAGTAGTCGAGATCACTGAGCAGATAGTTAATGGTATTTTCTGCCACCTGTTCAGTTTCCTGATAGCGCTGCTGCGTTTTTAACAACTGTAGCTTGCTACTGGTGGAGCTGATTGTGCTGCTACCCAGTGTTGTCAAAACCATTAGCATTAACAGAGCAACAATCAATACTGCTCCAGCCTGTCTTGAGGGCTTGGCTCTGTGTGCGCTCATAGCCCTGCCCGTTTGATACTGATATTCGTCAGCCGTGCCACGACAGTAAATAATCGACGTTTTTTACTGTCGCCAAAGGTGACATTAACTTTATCGGCATAGGTATAGGCTTTAGGGTCATTTAATCCCGGCGCTGGATTAGTGCTACTAACGATCAGAAATAATTTTAATGAAACCACATTCTGCCACTCCGCTGCTGAAGCGGGCAGTTCAACAAAGGCATCACTAGTGCCATCCCCGTTGGGAATCCCATTCCCCGAGCGATCAATACCGTAAACCACCTGAAAGTCATCTACCCCCTCGGCAAGAGGCTCCGAAATATAGGCGCCATTGATAAGCCGCAAGCGCTTAAAAGTATTGCTGTTATCAACGTAATAAATATTCTGGTAATACTCGCGGATCGGCGCGAGCCCAAGGCTGTCTTTTTCCATAAGAGTAAAGTTGGCTTTGTTAGCCCCGGTATCCAGGACCATGGCAGTAACGGTTGCCTGTAGATACTGTTGCTTGGCGGCTAAGCCAACTGTGGTGGCAACTGAAGAGGTACTGGCACGGCGAACTAAAAGGATATCTGTGCCGGTTAATAACCGATCGCCATTGCAGGTTGTGGCACCGGCGGCAACTTCATCCAGACCGAACAGTGGAAAGCTTAGGCCATCAATTAGATTTGTGGTTGTAAGGTCGGTGCATGGGTTGGGCTGAACAGTCGCGCCACTGCTGTAGTTTTCCAACCGGCCATAAAAACCTGCGAGTCGGATTTCACTTTTTAAAAAATGGCTAAGATAGCGCCCGTTCTCGACCATCTCGCTAGTCAGCTCAACTTCTCTGGCGGTTCCGGTCGCGCTCAATGTGATATCCAGAATCGCCCAGGAGAGTAAAATACCCAGTGCGGTGGCAATAATAAGCTCGACTATCGTGTAGCCCTGTTGTGAGTTTCCACTGCGGCCATTCTTTCTCTGCCAATAAATAGCCACCACTAATTATCCATGATCGGCGTTTGCAGCTTATAGGTTAGGGCGCGACGAAATGCACTGGAAGGCCCACCATAATTTGTATTGCCACAATTGGTACTTATTGGTGCAACAGTCTCTATTAGCCCCTGCCAGACAACTGAAATAACAAAGGTTTTATTGAGGCTATCAAAGACAATACAGCCCCGCGCATTTGGCAGCCCTCCTACATCGCTGCCAGCGGAAACCTCAGCGCTGCCTTTGAGTAAATCACTCCATTGATTAACCGCTTCAATCACCTGCGCCTGAGTATCGGCGGTGCCGTGACTGGAACAGCTATAAGAGCCGGAATAACCACTGCCCACTTCGAGATTGGCCAGATCATAACAGCCCTGAGCGGCTGGATTAGCCCTGATCTGGTCCACTATATAGTCAACTAGATTAAGTGCGTAAACTCGCTGATAGACCTCTAGCTGCGCTTTTACAATGCGACTTTGCAATGCGGCATAGCCAAGCAGGCCCACCGAGAAAACCAGTAGCGTGACCAGCACTTCAATCAGGGTAAAACCCCTGACTTTAGTATTTCGAAATCTGGTTTTGTAAATGGACATACTGTGGCAATTATTGATACCAGCTAACATTTTTCTGCCCCAAATGATTAATGCTGACTGTGTCGCTACCCTGTTGCACTGAGCCTGATCGAGGGGCGGCCTGCAGGGTAAATGTCGGCGGTGAGACACTGTTGT
Source organism: Porticoccaceae bacterium (assembly GCA_029238255.1). Lineage (GTDB taxonomy): Bacteria > Pseudomonadota > Gammaproteobacteria > Pseudomonadales > Porticoccaceae > HTCC2207. The sequence goes on from JAQWGK010000036.1 coordinate 34,493, forward strand.
CACTATCGGCAATAGTGACTATGTAGTGATCAGCAACCCTTGTATTAGGGCTGGCCCCCAGCGCTGCAAGTGTTGTCGCATAACTGCGATTATCGAGAATAAATTGATGCTGCAAGCTAGCGACTTCGAGCAGATATTGCTGTGCTGCAGCACGGTTGCTACGAATAATATGCTGTTGATAACTGGGATAGGCGAGAGTGGATAAGGTGGCGACAATAACGATAACAATCATTAATTCGAGCAAGGAAAACCCTGCGGCTTTATATTGACCCATTGTGATTCCCTTCTTGTAAATCAGTTGCGGCTTATTCCTTTAAGCCTTTTCAAGATCAATACTCTAATCAACTGATTTTAAAAAACCACAGGCAACTGACTAACGTAGTAAAAGCTCAGACTAACGTTATCTGCGGGTCTTTTTGACCGGTGGGAAATTCAGTCAGAGTGGCAGTGTATTTTTACACCGCGAATATCATCATAACCATCAGCATCGGAGTCATTGGAAAGACGCACTCGGCCGCTGCGAAAGATAATTACCCTGCGCCCATAGGCGAAATTCTGGTTGTGGGAACATAGCTGATAGTTGCCGGACTCCATCGCCTCTCCGGTACCTGAAAGCCGAATATAACTGCGCCCAAAAGCAGCGGCTAATTTAATTTCAACAGAACTGGTTTCAATATCTTGCTGCAGAGATTCGCCGGGGCTGAAGCTTTTATCAAGGTTGCTGTCGTGAAAAACCAACAGACGAAGTCCACCTTCTTTAACACAGGCATTGGTGGCATTGACGGTGCACACTGTCCATATCTTCTGCTGAGACACGGCCAGACCGCGGGCTAATTCCAGAGCATTGCGAACCTGAACGGTCTTTTGACTGACCGCGCGCTTTTGGGTGAAGTTGGTAAATGAAGGGGTGGCAATCATTAGCAGGATTGCCACTATGGTAACTGTGATAATTAATTCTATAAGCGTAAATGCACGCGAGCTGGCAAATCGGTTCATCCTTAAACCCTCCTGATAGCACTCTGATAAGCATAGCACTTAAAAAAGAATCAATTCTCAGGATAAAAGGGGAAATTGGATAAAGCTGAAACTTGAGAACTATCCCCGCAACGCTAATGATTTTAGCGCTGCGAAGATAGCTATTCTACGAAGATAATAAGGATTATTTTCTATAGGAGATATTTCTAACTTCGATGGTTTTGGCGTCTAAACCAGAATTTCCCCAAAAATATATCAACGATGTAACATCAGCTAGATCCGCGCCTTTATTTAGCTCAGTGACCGGAATCTCATAGGTTACCCAGGAAGATGTAATTGAGCGAGTTTGAGTTGGCCCAAACTTCACAAAATTATTAACCTGTGGTCTTGAGCTGTTGTCCCATTTGCCTGACTGAAATCCTAATTCAAAGGTTGAAGCAGTATCACCTTTGATATCAAAGACCAGCGTACCACTGGCAAAACCTGAGAGATTTTCTCCGGCAGATGCTTCGATTTCCAAAGCAGCGCCCCACCAGCTACCAGTTCCTGTAGTTACGGTTACAACGCCGTCTGCAAGACTTAATTCAGAGGTACCTTCCCAAGGGTTTACCAACAATGTGCTGCTGGGATAGGTGATACTGTTAGAACCATTGGGAACTAACGAGCTATCATCAACCACATAGGTAGATTCAGTCACCAACTCACCGGCTGTGCGGTTGTCATTCACATTTGAAGTAGAACCGTTGCCACCGGAAGAGTTCATTGGCGGTGCATAGACGGCATTGAGAAGCGTCTGCTCGTTACCATCATAGGTTTTAGTGATTGCAGAACCGCCACGAGTCAAACCATCAAATACGCCGTTATCAACCATATCCCAGAGAGCGTATTTCGCCTCACCTTCAACAGTGAAGAGGCCAAAATGGTTTTCTGAACCCTGACTATTAGACGAGTCCTTCCAGGGTTCGTTAAAGGCTTCAAAATAGAACATGGAGATACCATTCTGATCGGTCCACTCACGCATATGGTCGAAGTAGAGCTTCTCTTTGTATTCGTCCGCGGCATTTGATCCCGGATTGCCGTACTGCCAGTTGGCTATGGTAGACCAGCCAGTTTCACCAATATGAATTGGCTTGCTGCTTAGGGATTTGCTGTCGATATAGCTCTTCGTCGACTCATACTGGGAAATTGCATAGTTCTTAGCGCGCAGCATTGCAGCTTCAGTTTTAGCCTGATCACTAAGGTTTTCTTCAGCGGCAGGCACATGCCAGAAAACTGGATTGTAATGAGTATCGTGGAATGGGTAGGTATGCAGCGACACAAAGTCCACAGCATTGATCAACGCATTGAGATCGGCATTGTGGTATTCGCCACCACCGCCGCCCCATGAGGCGAAGTTATCTGAACTGGTGATCCAGGTATCAGCCGGGATACCACCATTGGCCTTAAGGTTCTGCAGTGAGTTCACATGGTTAAGGATAATCTCAGGCACTACATAATAACTGGTTGCCCATTGCACCATCGCCTCATTACCTACGGCAAGAAACTTAACGATACCCGGATAGTCATTGACCAGATCAATCGCGGTGTCCATTTCTCTGGTGTTATTGACCAGATCTTCCTGGGTATGGTCCGGGGCATTTGTCCATGCGTTCTTACAGCTAATCCAGATACCCAGCATCACATACATTTCAAAGCTTGGGTCGGTCTGCTTGATTTCGCTGATAGCTTGCAGAGTGTTAGCTGCAAAAGGATAGCCGGAGGTGTTGTAGGTTCGCAGCACTCTAATACCCATGGCTGACATAATTTGCAGGTCTTCCTTGATCTCGGCAATGCTGGGGCCATTTGAGCGGCTGGTTGATCTGTAGCCACCGTATGAAATAGCTTGATACTGTGGATTGCCGAGAATCTCTGCAGGAGTTCGGTCAGTAACAACAGCGCCGTCGGTTGATCCATCGCTGGAACCACCGTCTGAACTGCCGTCCGTAGTTCCACCATCCGTAGTTCCACCATCTGTAGTTCCACCATCTGTAGCTCCACCGTCGGAAGAGCCTCCACCAGTAGCTCCGCCATCGGTAGAACCAACCGGTGGATTAGGTTCCGGAGTATCGCCGCCTCCGCCACCACAGCCCTGAAGACCCAAAAAACCAGCAAATAAAATTATTGGTAAAAGTTTAATTCTTGATAACATTTTTCCCCCTGAATACCGCCTGTAATTGCCATTAACTCTGGCTTCAAATTTTTTTGGAACATATCAAAATTTCATAACATTTGATGTAAAAAAGCGATAGTAAGCTGGGAAATAGAGTTAAATGGGTAACTCAGGGATTAGGGGGATAAGAGTTTTTTTAGAATACTGCTGATTAGCGGGTTTATTACCCTCTACTTTTACAGCTGGCTTTTGATTTTAATAGCCTTGGCAATTAGCTTTTATCTACCTCGATATTTAGATCAAGTCCACTGGCCTTCGCCCTGAGCTGCCATAGCTCTCGGGCGCGCTCTTGCATA
>JAQWGK010000041.1 GCA_029238255.1 Porticoccaceae bacterium
ACGGCAAGCAAACCATTCTGGGTATAGCACTGATAGTTGGCGGATATTTTGGCTGGCAAGCCTGGACCGATCACAACGTTGAACAGGCATCTGCTGCGTCATTGACCTATCAGGAAATGCTCGACAATCTGGTTGGCTTAGCGCCCGGTGAAACCCTTGCGGAAGAAAAGCAGCTTGCGGTTGGCCTGTTGGCAGACAAGCTCAAGGCAGATTACAGCGACACTCAGTACGCAGTCTATGCAGCACTGACCAAGGCCAAGCTTGCGGTTGAAGCGAATAATCTGGATGACGCAGCAGTTGAACTGCAGTGGGCCATGGATAATGCCGATGAAGTTAGCGAATCTATTGCTCGACTGAGATTGGCCCGAGTTCAGGCGGCCCGTGGCGATCTGGATGCAGCACTTCAGCTGGTTCAGGGTGTTGATGCCGGTGAAATGAAATCAGCGTTTGAAGAAGCCAAAGGTGACTTCTATCTGGAGCAGGGCAACACAGCAGCTGCTTACAGCGCTTATCAGTCTGCGGCGGCGACAGATAACTCAGGTGACGCATCCGTGCGTGCACTGTTACAGCTTAAAATTGGTTTGGTTCAGCCTGCACCGCTCGAAGAGCCTGCAGCTGAAGAGTAAGGGATATACCAGCTAGCTGCCGAGCAGCCGGTCGAATAGGAAAACGTTCCATGAAAAAGTTAAATTTATTGCTCAGTGCAGTGTTCTGCTCATTGCTAGTCTCCGGCTGTAGCTGGTTTGGCGGCGATGACGAAGATGCTGAGATCAAGCCTGCAGAACTGGTTGCATTTGATCAGGAGCTGACCCTTAAGAAACAGTGGTCGGTGAATATAGGCTCGGGCAATAAAGATTTTTGGAACAGTCTGCGACCTGTTGCCAGCAATGAGCTGGTTTTTGCCGCTAATCATGAAGGCGTGATTAGCGCTATTGATTTAGCTACAGGCAAGCGCCGCTGGAGTACTGAACTGGAAGTATTGGTTTCCGGTGGTGTTGGATACGGCTCTGGACTGGTTATGGTCGGCACTATTGAGGGTCAGGTCTATGCCCTTAATGCCAACGACGGCTCTATCGCCTGGACTAGCACTGTTAGCTCCGAGATACTTTCAAGCCCCCAGAGCAACGGTCAGGTAGTGGTAGTTCAGACTATCGATAATAAGCTCTTTGCCCTTGATGCCGCCGATGGTTCTACTATCTGGCAGCATGATGATAGCGCTCCGCTGTTAAGTATGCGCGGTACTAGCTCTGCTGTCATTACCGATAAAATGGTTTTAAGCGGTTTTGATTCGGGAAAGCTGATCGCGTTCAATCCGGAAAATGGTTCGCTGATTTGGGAAGCGCGACTAGCACTGCCCAAGGGTCGCACAGATCTTGAGCGTATGGTGGATCTCGACGGCTCACCGCTTTTGGTTGGCGATGTAATCTACGCGGTAACCTATCAGGGAAGACTGGGCGCACTCTCGCGTGGTACCGGTCGCAGCCTCTGGTTTCAGGACAGCAACTCATTTCAGGCCCCAGCTTACGGACTTGAACAGGTCTATGTCAGCGAAGCCGACAGCACTGTTCGCGCCTTTCGTGCCGGTAGTGGTCAGGTTATCTGGAGCAACGAAGGCCTGTTCTTACGCCGTGTCACTGGCCCAGTAACACTTGGAGGCACTATTGCCGTCGCCGATGCGGAAGGCTATCTCCATCTGCTCGATCCTGTTGATGGTCACTTTGTTGCCCGCAGCAAAGTTCATGGCAGCGGTGTAAGCGCACCGATGCTAACAGTGGGTGATGTATTGATAGTCCAGTCCAATAATGGCTCGTTGAGCGCGTTTAAAATTCAATAGCGATTAATCTCACTATTTACAGTAGAATGCCGCACTTAAACCTGCGGCATTTTTTATTTCTATGATTCCTGTTATCGCCCTAGTGGGCCGTCCCAATGTTGGTAAATCAACACTCTTTAATCGACTCACCCGCAGTCGCGACGCGCTGGTGGCCAACTATTCCGGCCTGACCCGCGATCGCAAGTACGGCGATGGTGAAATGTTCGATCGCCGTTTTATGGTGATTGATACCGGTGGTATCAGCGGTGAAGAAGAGGGCATTGATGTTGGTATGGCCGAGCAGTCGCTGCTGGCGATGGATGAAGCAGATATCGTTCTCTTTGTGGTCGACTGCCGCTCAGGTATTAGCGCCGCAGACTATATGATCGCTGAAAAACTCCGCCAGAAGAACCGCAAAGTCTATCTGGTAGCAAACAAGATTGATGGTTTGGATCCCGCTGAAGCATTGGCTGATTTTTATCAGCTGGGTTTCTCCGGAATGTACCCGACTACAGCTACCCATGGTCGCGGTGTTAAGTCGATGATGGAAGAGTTGCTAGAACCTTTCCCAGAATATGTAGAGCCTGATAACAGCGGCTTAAACGGCATTAAGATTGGCATTGTCGGCCGTCCCAACGTAGGTAAATCAACGCTGGTCAACCGCCTGCTCGGGGAAGATCGCGTAGTGGTTTACGATGAAGCCGGTACTACTAGAGACAGTGTTTATATCGATTATGAGCGCCATGGTAAAAACTATACGCTGATCGACACTGCGGGTATCCGCAAGCGCAAAAATATTAAGTTAGCGATTGAGAAATTCTCAATTGTTAAAACCCTGCAAGCTATTGATGACGCCAATGTGGTGGTATTAATGGTCGATGCTCAGGAAGGGCTGGTAGAGCAGGATATGCACCTGATGGGCTCGGTAATTGATGCCGGTCGCGGTCTCGTGGTGGGGATCAATAAATGGGATGGGTTGGTCCCGGAAAAGCGCGAAAAGATTAAAGAAGATATTAAACGTCGTCTGCGCTTTGCCGAGTTTGCCGATGTGCATTTTATCTCCGCACTGCATGGAACCGGCGTAGGCAATCTCTACGACTCGATTGAAAATGCCTACCGTGCGGCTACAGATGCGTTGAGTACTTCGCGTTTAACCAAAGTGCTTGAGGGTGCGGTGGAAGAGCACCAGCCGCCGATGGTTCACGGTCGCCGTATCAAGCTGCGATTTGCCCATGCTGGTGGCCGCAATCCGCCGGTGATTATTATTCACGGCAATCAGACAGATTCTGTGCCAGCCCAGTACAGCCGTTATCTGGAGAAGATATTCCGCCGCGAGTTGGGTTTGCATGGTACGCCGGTCAAGGTTGAATTCCGTACTTCCGAGAACCCTTACAGCAAGGCCAAGCCGGATACTAAACCGACCTTTAAGCGCAAGCCGGTAACTAAGTTTAGTAAGCGCAATGACCCGAAAAACCCTAAGAATACGAAAAAGCGCTAATTCAGGTACCTTCATCCTAGCGAAGGCTAGGACCTGTCTTTATCACTGCATACTGTAACAATGGTTTAACAGCGAGGTTCTAGAGGTCCCAGCCTTCGCTGGGATGACGGTGCTTCGTCGATATAACAGTGATCTGTTAGAAGGATGAGGTTGCTGAACCCTAAAGGGTTTTATCCGTAGTCCTATCCACCGTAAAATAAATCTCACCGTCCGCCACCTGACCCTTCAGATTATCGCCAGCACTAACACCGGCCACAGTCTTAACCACAGCCCCCTGATCATCACGAATAATCGAATAACCACGTCCAAGGGTCTTTAGGGGACTCACCGTATCCAGCAGGTGCATCGCCTGGGCAGTTTTATTCTTTTTAGTCTCAAGTTGCAGCTGAATACTTCGCGACATCTGTTTGATATAACCGGCCAGTAACTGCTGACGATGGGCAATCCCATCAGCGGGATGCACGCGGGCTAACTTCCCCTGCAGGCTGTCCATCTGGTAGCGCTGCTGCTGCAACTTAGTATTAATTGCACGGCGCAGACGGATATCCAGATGATCCAGATGTTGCGCCTGTTCCTGCAATTTACGCCCCGGATGCTGCAGGCGTTTTTGAAGATTGGTGATCTGTTGGCGAAGCTGCTGGGTTGTTCTGGCCATCGCTTCGGCTAGCAGTATTTCATAGCCCTCAAACTGGTTGAGCATATCCTCACCGTCGGGGCTAATCATCTCAGCGGCGACCGAAGGTGTGGGCGCACGCAGATCGGCGACAAAGTCGGCGATGGTAAAATCAATCTCATGGCCAACCGCGCTGATAATCGGAATCTCACTGGCAAAAATTGCTCTGGCTACCGACTCTTCATTAAACGGCCAGAGATCTTCCAGAGAACCGCCACCGCGACCGCAAATAATTGCATCGCATTGACTCACCTGGGCTGTTTTAAGAGCCTCAACAATTTGCCCGGCAGCTTGCTCACCCTGAACTGCGGTGGGAAAGATACTGACTTTAATCGACGGGAAGCGGCGCTTAAGCACGGAGAGAATATCTTTTACCGCCGCACCAGTAGGCGAAGTAATAACTCCTACATGAGCAACGGATTCGGGCATTGGCCGCTTATGGCTAGCCTCAAATAGACCTTCACTGGCGAGCTTTTGTTTAAGCTCATCAAACTGCCGCTGCAGTGCACCAAAGCCGGCTTCTTCCATATGTTCGATAATTAGCTGATAGTCGCCGCGACCCTCATAGAGTCCCACCCGTCCCCGCACCAATACCTGAGTGCCATTGCCCGGTTTAAAGTTGACCCGCATATTGCTGTTGCGAAACATTGCGCAGCGCACCTGAGCCTGACCGTCTTTAAGGGTTAGATACCAGTGGCCAGAGGCGGGACGGGCAAAGTTGGATATTTCACCTTCCACCCAGAGCATCGGCAGGCGGGTTTCGAGCAGTTGACGAACGTTTCTATTAAGTTCGCTAACGCTAAATATTTGGCGGTCGCCACTATTTGAATTCATGCTGCCATTGTAGTGATAAAAGCGCGGCTATATAAGCAGTTTTAGCCTCCAGACTAGCCCCGCGAGGCGGTTAAATAGTTGTTCCCTTAAATCGGTGGCTGATTTATAATGCGCCGCTTACTTTTTAAACCCTCATTGAGGTAAGCGTCCCTTATGTTACGCATTTCTCACGAAGCTCTAACCTTTGACGATGTACTTCTGGTACCCGGCTATTCAGAGGTTACGGCGAAAGATGTTACTACCAGCTCCCAGTTGACTCGTGGTATTACCATGAATATTCCACTGGTCTCAGCGGCTATGGATACCGTCACCGAATCTCGTCTGGCAATTGCTATTGCTCAGGAAGGCGGAGTGGGTATTGTCCACAAGAGCATGACTATTGAGCAGCAGGCTAAAGAAGTCTGGGCAGTTAAAAAATATGAAAGTGGCGTGGTTAAAAACCCCTTCACTCTTCAGGGAACTGCAACTCTGGCTGATCTTCACGCCTTTACTGAAGCCAACAATATTTCAGGCGTACCTATTCTCGATAAGAATAACCTGATTGGTATTGTTACCCGTCGCGATGTTCGCTTTGCCTCAGATATGGCTGCACCTGTTACTTCGGTTATGACACCGAAAGAGCGTTTGGTGACCGTTAAAGAGGGTGCAGAACCCGATGAAGTGCGCGCTCTACTGCACAAAAACCGTATTGAAAAAGTATTGGTTGTAAATGATGACTTTGAACTTAAGGGTCTGATTACCGTAACCGATATTGATAAAGCCGAGCAGTTCCCCAATGCCTGTAAAGATGATCAGGGCCGTTTGCGTGTGGGTGCGTCGATTGGTGTTGGTGAGGGTACCGATGAGCGCATTCGTGCTCTGGTAGCTGCTGGTGTCGATGTATTGGTCGTTGATACAGCCCACGGCCATTCCAAAAATGTACTCGATCGCGTGCGCTGGATTAAAGAAAATTATCCTGAAGTTCAGGTGATCGGTGGCAATGTAGCAACTGGCAGCGGTGCCAAGGCTCTGGCGGATGCTGGCGCTGATGGTGTTAAGGTCGGTATTGGTCCAGGTTCTATCTGTACTACAAGAATTGTTACCGGTATTGGTGTTCCTCAGGTTACGGCGATTGCCGGTGCTGTTGAGGCACTTAAAGGCACAGGTGTTCCTGTTATCGCCGATGGTGGTATTCGTTACTCAGGTGATATGTCGAAGGCGATTGTTGCCGGCGCCAGTGCTGTGATGATGGGTTCTATGCTTGCCGGTACTGAAGAGGCGCCGGGTGAAATCGAAATCTATCAGGGTCGTTCTTACAAATCTTACCGCGGTATGGGCTCTCTGGGCGCTATGGCGCGCAATCAGGGTTCCAGTGACCGCTACTTTCAGGATGCCAATGCAGGTGCTGAGAAGCTGGTTCCCGAGGGTATTGAAGGTCGTGTGCCATACAAGGGGCCGGTTGCGGCTATTATCCACCAGATGTTGGGTGGCTTGAGATCAGCAATGGGTTACACCGGCTGTACCACGATTGAGCAGATGCGCACCGAGCCAGAATTTGTTCGGGTTACTTCTGCAGGTATGGGCGAGAGCCATGTGCACGATGTGCAGATTACCAAAGAAGCTCCCAATTATCCGGCCGGTGGTCGTTAAGGTCGTTATTTAAAAGTCGCGTCAGCGCTTTTTACACATGTTATGGGGGGTTGTGCTGTGAGTGCAGCCCTCTTTTTGTTTTTATAGGATCATTTAATGTCTGATATTCATTCGCAAAAAATTCTTATTCTCGATTTTGGTTCCCAGTACACCCAGTTGATTGCGCGTCGTATTCGCGAAATTGGTGTGTTCTCCGAGATTCGCGCCTGGGATATCAGTGAAGAAGAAATTCGCGAGTTTAACCCCCGCGGCATTATCCTCTCCGGTGGTCCCGAGTCGGTGACTGGCGGTGCTGAGGCACCCCGTGCGCCAGACTGCGTATTTACGATGGGTCTACCTATACTGGGTATTTGCTACGGTATGCAGACCATGGCCGGTCAGCTAGGTGGTCGTGTTGAGACGTCTGATGTGCGCGAATTTGGTTATGCGCAGATTAAAGTTGAGTCGGCAAATACTCTGCTAGAAGATATTAAAGACCATATAGGTTCAGAGGGTGAATCTCTGCTCGACGTATGGATGAGCCACGGTGACAAGGTTACCGCAATGCCTGAGGGCTTTGAGCTGATGGCTTCAACGCCATCCTGCCCGATTGCCGGAATGGTCAATGAAGAGAAAAAATTCTACGGTATTCAGTTCCATCCGGAAGTCACTCACACCCTTCAGGGCGAGCGTATTTTCCAACACTTTGCACTGCAGATCTGTGGCTGTGAAGCACTGTGGACCGCGGCGGCTATTATTGAAGATCAGATCGCTCGAGTACGCGAGCAGGTTGGCGATAGCCATGTCTTGTTGGGGCTTTCCGGTGGTGTTGACTCCTCAGTGGTTGCCGCACTGCTGCATAAAGCGATCGGCGATCAGCTAACCTGTGTTTTTGTCGACAACGGTCTGTTGCGCAAAAACGAAGGCGATGCGGTGATGGAGATGTTCGCCAAAAATATGGGCGTAAAAGTGATTCGCGCCGATGCTCAGGATAAGTTCCTCGATGGCTTGGTCGGTATTAGCGATCCAGAGAAAAAGCGCAAAGTTATCGGCAATACCTTTATCGAAGTCTTCGATGAAGAGTCGCAGAAAATTGAAAATGTTAAATTCCTCGCTCAGGGCACTATCTACCCGGATGTGATCGAGTCTGCCGCCTCTAAAACCGGCAAGGCCCACGTGATTAAGTCGCACCACAATGTTGGCGGTCTGCCCGACGATATGGCGCTGGATTTGGTTGAGCCATTGCGCGAACTGTTTAAAGACGAAGTGCGTAAGATCGGTCTCGAATTGGGTCTGCCTTACGACATGGTCTATCGCCACCCGTTCCCCGGTCCGGGTCTGGGTGTGCGTATTCTCGGTGAAGTTAAAAAAGAGTATGCCGATATTCTCCGCGAAGCTGATGCAATCTTCCTCGAAGAGTTACATAACTTTGATTGGTACCATAAAACCAGTCAGGCCTTTGCGGTATTCCTGCCGGTTAAGTCGGTGGGTGTCGTGGGCGATGCCCGTCGTTACGAGTGGGTGATTGCACTGCGCGCTGTTGAGACCATCGACTTTATGACCGCCCGCTGGGCGCACCTGCCTTACGAGCTGCTGGAGAAGGTTTCCAATCGCATTATCAATGAGATTGCCGATGTTTCCCGTGTTGCCTATGATGTATCGAGCAAGCCGCCGGCTACCATTGAGTGGGAATAATTTTTCAATTGTAAGTCATTGATCTAATTGGGTTAATGACTTGCATATATAAAGATAAGTCAATACGAAACATTGAGGAAAGTCGCTGCCCCTG
>JAQWGK010000065.1 GCA_029238255.1 Porticoccaceae bacterium
CGTGGAGGGCCCATCTTTTATATGCTCCCATTCAGCTTCTACACGTTGAGCAAATACCTCTGGAGTCCAAGCTTTAACCAATATTTTAATACGTGCTTTGTATTTATTATCTCTATTACCGTAACGGTTATAAACCCTAACAATAGCATCTAGATAAGACAGAAGATGCTGTTTGGGGAGAAACTTTCTAATTGATGAGCCAATGATGGGAGTACGACCCAAACCGCCACCCACATAAACTTCAAATCCAAGTTCGCCAGAATCGTTTTTAACCAACTGAAGGCCTATATCATGAAGCAAAAAGGCTGCGCGGTCCTCTTGTGAGCCACAGACTGCAATTTTGAATTTTCGAGGTAAAAACGCAAATTCAGGGTGAATAGTCGACCATTGACGAATAAGTTCACACCAAGGGCGAGGATCTTCGATTTCATCCTCGGCTACGCCCGCAAATTGATCAGTCGTAGTATTGCGAATACAGTTGCCACTGGTTTGAATGGCGTGCATCTCAACGGAGGCCAGTTCAGCGAGAATATCGGGAACCTCTTCTAATACAGGCCAGTTGAGCTGGATATTTTGACGGGTAGTAAAGTGCACATAGCCTTTGTCGTAGGTTCTGCTGATCGAGGCGATCTTGCGAACCTGACGGCTGGACATCAGTCCATAGGGAACGGCGATGCGTAGCATAGGTGCCAGACGTTGAACGTAGAGACCATTTTGCAGACGCAGGGGAAGAAACTCTTCTTCGCTGATCTGGCCTTCTAAATAGCGCTTGGTTTGATCTCGATACTGTTCGACTCGTTCATCGACGAGTTTTTGATCGTACTGATCATAGATATACATGGATGCTTCTTGCCTCTTTATCCTTTGCCTGACCGGCTTGCACAGGTGAAATATTAGCTAAAATCTTTAAACCTAAAATCTCACCTTTGTTTAAGGGGCGCAATAATAGCGTCACGAGCGGCGCTTTTAAATTACTATTTGAATATATAGAGGTTGTTTTTGGAATATCCACGGCTTTTGGCCTCTAGTTGTAGGTATTTTTGGTTTTTATCCCTGAAGATTTTTAACGAACTAATCACTTTTTAGCGTCTGTCGATTGCTTTGTTTTCAAAAGGCAAGACAGCCGAGAATGCAGTTGCTAGAATGCGCGCCCTTAAGAGCGTCGATAACTTCGATCCTCGAACAAACATTTATTCAGATTAATATTTTTAAGTTTAAGGTATCCCCTATGTCTAACGACAACAATCAAGACCAAGATTACAGTGCTGGTGATAGCAAAGCCGATGCAATTGCCACGGTTGCTGTGCTGTCTATAATTATTGTTACTGTTGTTTACTGGCTTTCTAACCTGGGCTAGTAGTTCAGGTTTAAGATTCTGTATTCAAATTTATTGAGACTAGAGAAATATGAGCGATAGACTGCAGCTGGCTGAGAATGTAAGTCAACGATCTATGGTTGAGGATTACCTTAACCGGGTTCAGCTTGAGCCTGAGATTAATGCAGAGAAAATTGCTCAGTTACAGCAACAGATCAAACAGCAGCTGATTGAAAAAGACGCTGTTCTTATCGCTCATTACTACACCGATCCGTTAATTCAGGCATTGGCTGAAGAGACTGGCGGGGTGGTTTCAGACTCCCTTGAGATGGCACGTTTTGGCAGCACTCACAGCGCTCAGACGCTGGTCATTGCCGGGGTTAAGTTTATGGGTGAGACAGCAAAAATTCTCACCCCTGAAAAGCGCGTATTAATGCCAACGCTCGAGGCAACCTGTTCGTTGGATATTGGCTGCCCAGCCGATAAATTCGCCGAGTTCTGTGATCAGCATCCGGATCGCACGGTAGTGGTTTATGCCAATACTTCGGCAGCGGTTAAGGCTCGCGCTGACTGGGTGGTGACCTCCAGTATTGCGCTGGATGTGGTTGACCATCTGGATAGTCTCGGTGAAAAAATTCTCTGGGCTCCAGATAAGTATCTCGGCAGCTATGTGCAGGGTAAAACTGGCGCTGATATGTTGCTCTGGGATGGCAGCTGTATTGTCCACGAAGAGTTTAAGGCCAAACGTCTGCAGGAGCTAAAGGCGGTTCATCCGGATGCAGCAGTTTTAGTTCATCCTGAATCACCCCAATCAGTCATCGATATAGCTGATGCTGTGGGTTCTACATCCCAGCTAATTGCCGCGGCGGCAAGCCTGCCTCAGCAGAAGATGATTGTAGCTACAGACCAGGGCATCTTTTTCAAAATGCAGCAGGCAGTACCGGATAAAGAATTATTGGTCGCACCGACCGGTGGCAGCAGCGCAACCTGTCGCAGCTGTGCCAACTGCCCTTGGATGGGTATGAATAGTCTGGAGAACTTACTGGCTTCCCTGCAAGAGGGCAGTAATGAAGTGTTTGTCGATGCTCAGGTTGGTGAGCTGGCGATGAAGTCTCTGGGCCGTATGATTGATTTCCGCGAGCAGCAAAGCTCGTAATTAAAGCTTTTCCGCTCGATCCTCCATCTCTGCTAGATCTCTTAGTCGCTGTCGAATAATCGCCGACTGCTTAAAGTCGCTGCTCGCCAGTTTAGCCGCCAGACCCAACTGTTCCCGCGCCTTATCAAATACGCCAATTAGAATAAAGTATTCCGCCCGTGCCTGATGTAGGCCGGAAATATTTCCCGCCAGACCTCGAACTTCTGCCAGACGATACCAGATCATTGGATCTTCGGAGCGCATACGTGAGAGGGCAGTTAACACCGAGTCTGCACTGTCGTAACTGTGTTGCTGCCAGAGGGCTTCGGATTTAAGCACCATCAATGGGTAGTTATTGGGATTTAGTGTCAGCAGCTTATTTAGTTTGGTCACGGCTAATGGATATTCTTTCTGGGCAATATCGATTTCAATATCCGTGTAGTGGAAGGTCAGATTATTTGGATTACTAGCCACCAATTTACTGATTATCTGCTTGGCTTTAGTCAGCTGTTTGCCCTTTAAGTAAGCCAGTGCCAGACCGTAATTAGCCGCATCCGCCCTTAAGGTATTGGCTGTAAGTTCTCCATTAAAGCGGTTGATACTGATCTTGCTGTTGTGCTCCATCGCCACCAGCGCGCGTGCGCGCATCAGATAGAACTGGGGGTTTTGCGCGTATTGGCGCATCGAAGTGCCCATCGATCGGTTGCGGGCATCGCCAATACGTTTCTCCGTAATTGGGTGGGTTAATAAAAATTCCGGGGGACGGCTGCCGGTATAGCGAGTGGCTTTAAGCAGGGTGGCAAACATATCGGCAACAGCGCCGGGATCGCGGTTGGCGCGCTCCATGGTTGCCAGTCCAACTCGGTCGGCTTCGCGCTCATTGGCCCGACTAAAACGTAGCTGGCTGTCCATGGCCAGCGCCTGTGAGCTAATCATTGCAGCCGTGGCTGCATCGCCGCCGGCAGTGGCGGCCAGAACCACGCTGGCTAATAAGCCCGCCATACTCAGTACGGACGTTTTTTTCTGTGCTTCAGCACCTCTTGAAAAATGTCTCTGGCTAAGGTGGGCCAGTTCGTGGGCGAGAACTGAGGCCATTTGATCTTCATTTTCAGCATAGGCAAATACACCGGTATGAAAGCCGACTACGCCACCGGGAACTGCAAAGGCATTCATCGATGGGTTTTTGACTATAACCAGTTCCAGGCGCGGATCTTCGAGGTCGCTGTAGGTGGCGAGGTTGTAGAGTAACTGCTCGAGATAGATTTGCATCAGTGGGTCGTCGTAGGCTTTGACCCGACTGCGGAATACCTTTAACCAGATTCGTCCAAGTTCATATTCCTGTTGTTTGGAGATAATACCCGATGCGGTATCACCGAGCACTGGCAGTTTAATTTCATTGGCGGCCTGACTATTGCCGAGTGGCATTATCAGGCTACCTAAAAGAAGCAGGATTTTAAGAATAGATCTTTGCCCTGAAAGTACGAGCAAGAAAGAGTCTGTGAACAGAGGTTTTTTCAAAATAGTCCTATATCAGGTTACATATGCCTGGCGCTGCCGTGATAGCATCACTGTAGCGGAAAATTATGCACAGTTCGACAGTTGAAATATCCACAAGTTTCAGGTCAGATACTGGCACTTAACGCTTTAAGTGAATATTACAAACAGCCAGTTAAAAACTAGCACCATAAAAAGGGATAGAAGGGATGAAGAAGATATTACACAAGTGGATTGAGCGCTATTTTGGCACTGAAGAGGCCTTGCTGCTGACCATAATCCTTATTGTGTCACTGGTAATTTTTGCCACTCTGGGCGCGGTGCTTGGCCCGGTTTTTGCCGCAGTAATCCTCTCGTTCCTGCTTCAGGGTGTGGTCAATACGCTGCGTCGCTACGGGGTCCCCAACGCTGTTGCGATTATGGGAACCTATCTGCTGTTTATGGTCGCTTTCCTGTCGGTGATTGTCGGCTTGATACCTATGGTGGGTCGGCAGACTTCGCTTCTTGTGGGTGAGCTTCCCAGTATGATTGGCCGCCTGCGCGAGTTGGCGATAGCGCTGCCAGAGCGCTATGCCGAGTATGTGAGTCCCGAGCAGTTTCAATCGATTATGGCCCGTCTAACCGAAGAGATTGGCCGTCTGGCGGAGCAGGCTCTCAGCTTTTCTATTAGTAGCTTTCCGAGCATTATCGGACTGATGATCTATGTGGTGCTGGTGCCTCTATTGGTGCTGTTTATGCTTAAGGATAAAGATCAGCTGTTGCTGTTTTTAGGCAGCCTGTTGCCTGAGGAACGCTCAGTAATGCGCACCATCTGGAATGAAATGGATATGCAATTTACCAACTATGTGCGCGGTAAAGCCATTGAAATCCTGATTGTCGGTTCGGTTTCCTATATTGCCTTTTTACTGTTGGGTGTTAACTATGCGGCTCTTCTGGCACTGTTGGTCGGCCTCTCGGTTCTGATCCCCTATATTGGCGCTACGGTGGTTACTGTGCCGGTTCTGCTAGTTGGCTATATGCAGTGGGGCTTTAGCAATGAGTTCTTTTGGCTATTTGGTGTCTACGGGGTTATTCAGTTCCTCGATGGCAATGTCTTGATCCCGGTGCTGTTTTCCGAGGTGGTTAATCTGCATCCGGTATTTATTATTATTTCCGTTCTATTGTTTGGCGGGATATGGGGTTTCTGGGGTGTGTTTTTCGCGATCCCGTTGGCCACTCTGGTCAAGGCCGTATTTAACGCCTGGCCGCGCAAAGCACAGCGGGAAATGGAGTTTCAGCCGCCTCTGGATCTGCCTTCCGGTTCTTCTAGTAGCGAGTAGTAGCGAGTAGTAGCGACTAGTCGCGATTAGTCCGGTGGCGAGAAAAAGAGCTTAGGCTAAATTTTAAAGCAGCAACATTGTTATCACTGATAAGCAAAGGAATTTTATATGCGTCGTTTGATGGGTCTCTCCGGTTTTTTGTTTTTTGCGGTTTTTGTAGCGGTGCTTCAACAGGGCTGTTCGGTTCTACCTGATTATAACCAGCATGCGGAGATAGTGGTCAGTCCAAATGATGATCGACAGTACCGTCATATCCGTCTGGATAATAAGCTCGATATATTACTGATCTCCGATCCCGAGGCTGATAAAGCGGCGGCCTCTCTGGATGTTCATATTGGCAGCTATCAGAATCCTGCCGATCGCGAGGGGCTGGTTCATTTTCTTGAGCATATGCTGTTTTTAGGTACCGAAAAGTATCCGGATCCCGGCGAGTATCAGAGTTTTATCAGTGAGCATGGCGGCAGTCACAATGCCGGTACAGGTCTTGAGAACACCAATTACTATTTTGATATTGATGCGGCTTATCTGGAGTCTGCGCTGGATCGTTTTGCCCCGTTCTTTAGCTCGCCAAATTTTGATGCCAAGTATGTCGATCGCGAGCGCAATGCGGTGGAATCCGAGTATCGCTTAAAAATTAAAGATGATGGCAGGCGTGGTCAGGATGTACTTCAGGAGCAGATTAATTCCCAGCATCCGCTATCGAAATTCACTGTTGGCAATCTTGATACTCTCGCTGATCTCGATGGTCGCCCGGTGCGCGATGACTTATTGGAAATCTACGAAAAGTATTATTCGGCCAATATTATGAAGCTGGTCGTGTTGGGCAGGGAAGATCTGGATCAATTGCAGGCTATGGTTGAGCCACGTTTTGCGGCGGTTGCTAACAATGATGTGCAGGTCGATATTCACCGCGCCCCATTTTTTGAATCCCAGAGTCTGCCTGTGCAAATATCAGTTAAACCACTGCAGGATTCTCGCAGTCTAAGTCTTTCCTTTCAGGTGCCAAAGATGCTGCCTCACTGGCAGACCAAGCCCGCCAGTTATCTGGGCACACTTATTGGCCATGAGGGCGATGGCAGTCTTCTCGATCAGTTAAAGAAGCGCGGCTGGGCGGATGCACTGGGTGCCGGTCTGGGTCTGGAAGATCGCGGAAGCGCGCTCTTCTCTGTGAATATTTCTCTAACCCCACAGGGTTTAAAGCATCAGGACCAGATTGTGGAGATGTTTTTTTCCTGGGTTAAGTTAATTCGTGAGCAGGGGATCGAACGCTGGCGTTTTGAGGAGCAGTCTCAATTAAGTGCACTGCAGTTTAGATTTCAGGAAAAGCAGAATCCGGTTAGCTATGTTTCATCGCTGGCTTCGATGATGCAGCTATATCCGGTGTCCGATGTCTTGCAGGCTAACTTTGTGATGAATGATTTTGATCAAAATCTGCTGTCAGAGGTGTGTGGGCTTTTGACCCCGTCTAATCTGATACTGCGGTTGACTGCACCAGAGGTGCAGGGCAATCAGATAAGTCAGATGTATCAGACTCCCTATTCGGTCGCCGGTTTTTCAGCTGCCCAGCTTGAGCAGTGGCGCACTCCGCAAACTTTTTCCGAGCTTAAGCTGCCGCCAAATAACCCTTATATAGCAGAGGATTTGGAATTGTTGGCTTCTACAGAGAGTCCGGTTCCAGAGCTGTTGGTGGAGAGCGATAGGGTAACTGCCTGGCATTTTCAGGATACCCGTTTTGGTGTGCCAAAGGCTCATATTATCGCCGCACTGGAATCCGCCGATATTGATTCCCCGGCCAACGCCGCTGCTATACAGCTCTACCTCGCCTATATTAATGATCAGTTGGGAGCCAAGGTTTATCCGGCCACAGAGGCGGGGTTAAGTTTCCATCTACTGCAAAACAGTAAGGGATTTAATATTGTCGTTGGCGGTTATTCTGACCGTCAGTTAACCCTGTTAAGGGATATTCTTGCCGCCCTCAAGAATCCACAGTGGCATCAGGAGAGGTTTGATCGTGTTCAGCAATCAATGGTTCGAGACCTGAGCAATTTCCGCCGCGAGTATCCCTTTCGTCAGGTTGTCGCAAGCCTCTATTCAATGATTAAAGGGGAGTGGACTCCGCTACAGAAAGCCAGTGCCGCAGAGCAGTTCTCTATGTCTGAGCTTGCTGCGCTAGTTAAAGAGTTTAATCAGAATCTTGAGTTAAAGGTTCTGGTCAGCGGCAACCATGATCGCCAATCCGCCGAGGAAATTGTCGCCAACCTGTCGAGCTGGACTCAACTAAAAGCGGTTCAGACACAGCAGTCCGTTGCCCAGTTGGATGTGGGGGAATATAGCGCAGAGATACCGGTCGATCATAGTGATGCAGCTCTAATGCTCTATATACAGGGTCGCGGCGACACATTGGAAGAGCGCGCCCATATGTTGCTGATCGGTGAAATGCTCTCTTCACCTTTCTATACCAGTATGCGCACAGAGAAGCAGTTGGGTTATGTGGTGACTGCTTTTGCCAGCAATCATATCCGCGTTCCCGGATTGGGACTGTTGGTGCAATCACCTACTGCGGATGTGCAGATGCTGCGATCTGAATATGATCAGTTTCTGAGTGACTATGCTGAGGAGGTAGCAAGACTTAATGAAGCAGATCTTAAGCGCTACAAAACATCAGTCCTGAGTAATTTGCAGGAGACACCGAAAAATCTGGCCCAGCTTAATAATCGATTTATGGAATCTTTAGGCTTTGGTTATAGCCGGTTTGATTTTCGCCAACAGCTGGCCGATCAGATTGCCGCGGTCACTTTAAGCAGTTTAAACCGTGCTTATAGTGCTGTTGTGGTAGGTGATATTCGCGGTTTATCCGTTCAGACCGCTGCGCCGGAGCAGGAAAATACGGCTATTGATCTGCGTGAGCAGGGTGCGGTTTACCAATATGACTTCTAAATATTGAGGGTCATTTCTTTTTGTAATTCTACTAACTTAGATTGACTTAGGAAATATCCATATAAAACAGTCAGTTACATTTTTTGGTTTTTAGTCTAATCAGGCTTGGTGGCATTTTAAATCCCGCCATCCCGTTGATTTTGTAGTGTGGCTACATTAAAATTGGCACCTGATTTTTTGTGGCATGTTATACAGTAACACTTGTATACAAGCGGCTACGAAAGAATGACTAATTAATAAATGGTTGGTGACGAATGACTCAGGATTTAGATCCGTTTGAAACTCAAGAATGGCTAGAAGCCTTCGATTCTGTTTGTAAGACACATGGCGATGAAAGAGCCACATTTCTTCTCAATCAGCTGCAAGACCACGCTAATAAACAAGGCCTAAAGCTGCCTTCCTCGGTTACCACTCCCTACCATAATACTATTCCGGCCAATCGCGAAAAGCGCATGCCTGGCGATCTGTTTATGGAGCGTCGTATCCGTTCGATTATCCGCTGGAATGCTCTGGCGATGGTGATGCGTGCTAATAAGAAGAGTGAAGGTATCGGCGGTCATATCGCCAGCTTCGCTTCTGCAGCAACCTTATATGATGTTGGTTTTAACTATTTCTTCCGTGGACCTGAAGGCGATCATCTCGGTGATCTGGTGTTCTTCCAGGGACACAGTGCTCCAGGTATGTATGCGCGCTCCTTCCTTGAAGGACGTTTGACTGAAGATCAGCTGGATAATTTCCGTCGTGAAGTTGATGGCGGCGGTCTCTCTTCTTACCCACACCCCTGGTTGATGCCGGATTACTGGCAGTTCCCAACCGTATCTATGGGTCTTGGCCCAATTCAGGCGATCTATCAGGCGCACGTTATGCGTTATCTGTCAGCCCGTGGCCTAGTGGCTCGTGGCGATCGCAAGGTTTGGGCATTCCTTGGTGACGGTGAGTGTGATGAGCCGGAAAGCCTCGGTGCTATCTCGCTGGCCGGTCGTGAGCAGCTGGAAAACCTGACCTTTGTGGTTAACTGTAACCTGCAGCGTCTCGATGGCCCTGTGCGCGGTAACGGTAAAATCATGCAGGAACTGGAAGGTGTATTCCGCGGTGCTGGCTGGAATGTAATTAAAGTTGTCTGGGGTCGCCACTGGGATCGCCTGCTGGAGAAAGACACTTCCGGTCTGCTGGTTAAGCGTATGAACGAAGTTTGTGACGGCTAGTTGCAGAACTACAAGTTTAATGGCGGTGCCTATACCCGTGAGCACTTCTTTGGTAAGTATCCAGAGCTGCTCGAGTTGGTTAAGGATATGACCGACGAACAGATTATGTATTTGAACCGCGGTGGTCACGACCCCTATAAGGTTTACGCTGCTTATGCAGAAGCATCAGCGCACAAAGGTCAGCCAACAGTTATTCTGGCTCAGACCGTTAAAGGTTATGGACTGGGTGGTGCCGGCGAAGCAGCTAATGACACTCACTCGGTGAAGAAGCTTGATATTGACAGTCTGAAAGGCTTCCGTGATCGCTTTGGTATTCCAGTATCTGATGACAATCTCGAATCAGTGCCTTACTACCGTCCTGCGGAAGACAGCCCTGAGCTTGAGTATATGCGCCGTCGTCGCAAGTCACTGGGTGGTTCACTGCCGGCCCGTCAGGCGGACTTTACCGCGATGAAAGCGCCGGGTTTGGAGGCCTTTAAGAAGCAGCTTGAAAGCAGTGGCACGAGAGAGATCTCAACCACTATGGCGTTTGTCCGTGTTCTTTCGTCGCTGGTTAAAGATAAGTCGATCGGCAGCTCTGTAGTGCCAATTGTTCCCGATGAAGCCCGTACCTTTGGTATGGAAGGCATGTTCCGTCAGCTGGGTATCTATACCTCTGAAGGGCAGAAATATGTGCCTCACGATCACCAGCAGGTGATGTATTACAAGGAAGATAAGAAGGGCGTTATCCTTGAAGAAGGTATTAACGAAGCCGGTGCTATGTCGGCCTGGCTAGCTCTGGCAACTGCCTACAGCACCAGTGACTGCCCGATGATTCCATTCTATATCTTCTATTCCATGTTTGGCTTCCAACGTGTTGGCGATCTGGCCTGGGCTGCTGGTGACAGTCAGGCACGCGGATTCCTGATTGGTGCAACAGCCGGTAGAACCACACTTAACGGTGAAGGTCTGCAGCACCAGGATGGCCACAGTCTTATTCTTGCCAACACAGTGCCAAACTGTAAGAGCTACGATGCCGCTTATAGCTATGAGCTGGCCGTTGTTGTTCAGGACGGTGTTAAGCGTATGTTCGAAGATAAAGAGAACTGCTTCTACTACCTGACCACCATGAACGAGAACTATGTTCAGCCTGCCATGCCTGAAGGTGCTGAAGAAGGCATTATCAAAGGTATGTATAAGTTTGAGCAGGGCGCTAAAGGCGATCTCAAAGTTCAGCTGATGGGTGCAGGTACGATTCTTAACGAAGTTCGCGAAGCGGCTAAAATCCTTAAGAAAGAGTTCTCGGTTGAAGCGGATATCTGGAGTCTGACTAGCGTTAACGAATTGACCCGTGAAGGTCAGTCAGTTGATCGCTGGAATCTGTTGCACCCAGACAAGAAAGCCAAGAAGTCTTATGTCGCCGAGCAGTTGGAAGGTAGTTCCGAGCCAGTGGTTATCGCCACTGACTATATGAAGAACTACTCTGAGCAGTTGCGTGCCTATATCGACAACCCACTCTATGTACTGGGTACTGATGGCTACGGCCGCAGTGATAGCCGTGCTGCGCTGCGTCACTTCTTCGAAGTGGACAGACACTTTATTACTGTTACAGCGCTGAAAGCACTGGCCGATGAGGGTAAGATCAAGGCAGCGGTAGTGGCTAAAGCGATTAAGAAATTTGGTATTGATCCTGAGAAGGCCAATCCATTACACGTTTAATAACGCTATTACAGTAGTGATAAATTGCTAACAAAGGATTCAATGTGACAATACAAACAGTAGTAGTTCCAGATCTTGGCGGTGCCGAGACCGTTGAAGTTATCGAGTTGGGTTTAGCGCCTGGTGACAATGTTGAAGTTGAAGATTCCCTGCTGGTTCTGGAATCTGACAAGGCAACTATGGACATACCCAGCCCGGCAACCGGCGTATTTACAAAGTACCTGGTTGAAGAGGGTGCCACGGTAAGTGTTGGCGATCCTATCGCTGAGATCGAAGTTGCCGATGAAGCTGTGACTGAAGCGCCGGCTGAAGAAGCACCGGCAGCCGTTGCTGAAGAAGCGCCTGCTGCTGAGCAAGCTGCACCTGAAGTCGCTGCAAGCGCTCCAGCTGCTGCTTCTGAACTAATGGTTCAGGTGCCAGATATTGGCAACGACGACAAGGTTGATGTGATCGAGATCTGTGTTGCGGTAGGTGACGAGGTCAGCGAAGGCGATACTCTGGTTATTCTTGAGTCGGATAAAGCGACCATGGATATTCCATCCACCCATTCCGGTAAGGTTTTAAAGATTGTGGTTGCCGAGGGCGATAAGCTCGGTACTGGCGATGATGTGGCTCTGTTTGAAGTGACCTCTGGTGAAGAGCAGCCGGCTCCTGAAGCTTCTGCTCCTGCCCCTGAATCATCCGCGGAACCCGCACCTCAGGCTGTTGCTCCAGCGCCGGCACCGGTAGCCGAAGCTGCTCCTGTAGCTCCCGCTGCTGCTGAAAAGCCTGCCGCGACTGAAAGCTCTGCTGGTGCTGATGTCTATGCCGGCCCGGCAGTACGTCTGCTGGCTCGTGAGCTGGGTGTCGACTTAACTCAGGTTTCAGGTACTGGCCCCAAGGGTCGTATCCAGAAAGATGATGTTAGCAACTTCGTTAAGAAGGTAATGAAAAATAAAGATAGCGCTGCAGCTCCAGTTTCTGGTGGCGCTGGTATCCCACCAATTCCTGCGGTTGATTTCAGCCAGTTTGGTGAGGTCGAAGAGGTTAAGTTAAGCAAGATCCAGAAGCTGACTGCCGCCAATATGCAGCGCAACTGGTTAAATATCCCGCATGTTACTCAGTTTGATGATGCTGATATCACTGAGCAGGAAGATTTCCGTAAAGGTCTTAAAGCTGAAGGCGAAAAGCGCGGTGTGCGTGTAACTCCTGTCGCATTCCTGATCAAGGCTCTGGCCGCAACACTGCAGGCCAATCCTATCTTTGCTCGCTCTATGGGCGCTGATGGTCAGCATGTGGTACAGAAACACTACATCAATATTGGTATGGCCGTGGATACACCTCGTGGTCTGGTTGTTCCAGTGATTAAAGATGTTGATCAAAAAGGTATCTGGGAGATTTCTGCGGATATTATGGATCTGGCTGCCAAAGCTCGCGATGGCAAGTTAACGCCTGCTGAGATGTCCGGTGGTTGTTTCACATTGTCCAGTCTGGGTGCTATTGGTGGCAATGGCTTTACGCCAATCGTCAATGCTCCGGAAGTGGGTATTCTCGGTGTGTCCAAGTCTCAGATTAAACCGGTTTGGAACGGCTCGGAGTTTGTGCCGCGTCTAATGTTGCCGATGGCGCTGTCCTACGATCACCGTGTGATCAACGGTGGTGATGCCGGTCGCTTTATGACCCATCTGGTTAAGCTGCTCAGTGATATTCGCCATTTGGCACTCTGAGTTAGCGGTAATCGCGGTATGATAAAAGGCCTTTGAGAAATCAAAGGTCTTTTTTTTGGTTTTTTTATTCTATCTTTTTACTGCTCGAAGGAAGGCTTGATGAGATATTTACACAGTATGGTGCGGGTAACCGATTTACAGAAGTCGCTGGATTTTTACTGCAAGGGACTTGGGTTGGTCGAAATGTATCGCAATGAATATAGTCAGGGCCGTTTTACACTGGTATTTCTCGGCGCTCCTGATGATATGGATAAGGCTATGGAGACCAAGGCACCGCTATTGGAGCTGACCTATAACTGGGAGCCGGAAGATGGCAGCGAGCCCGAACAATATACCGAGGGGCGCAATTTTGGACATCTTGCCTATAGAGTCGAGAATATCTATAAAACCTGTCAACGACTCGCTGATGCCGGTGTGGTAATTAACCGACCGCCACGGGATGGGCATATGGCCTTTGTACGCTCGCCGGATAATATCTCGATTGAAATTCTTCAGGAGAACGGTTCACTAGAGCCCTGTGAGCCCTGGCTGTCGATGCCCAATACTGGCAAATGGTAAAAGAAGATTAATCTTTACGGTAGGGCAGCATCTCTTGCGCCTGCAGTATATGCTCGTCTATCCCTTCGCCCTCACGCTGCAAAAATCGCGCAATGGCATCACGAAACTGTGGATGCTTAATCCAGTGCAATGAATAGGTTTTAACCGGTTCAAAGCCGCGAACAATCTTGTGCTCACCCTGAGCGCCAGCATCGTAGCGTTTAATACCACGGCTAATGGCAAACTCAATACCGCTGTAATAACAGAGCTCAAAATGCAGATAGGAAAACTCATCGACACTGCCCCAGTAGCGTCCATAGAGTGTTTCATCATCAAAAAAGTACAGCGCGCAGGCGATTGGAATCTCATCGTGCCAGGCAACAGCCATAGCGATCTGTTCGGGCATAGTCGCGGCTATCTGCCTAAAGAACTCCTCGGTTAGGTAACCTCTGGTGCCATTGCGTTTAATATAGGTGCGTTCGTAGAGCTGATAGAACAGTCGCCAGATTTCTGGGCTAATAGCCTCGCCCACTTCAATACTAATGCTGATGCCCTGATCGACAATCCCTTTGCGTTCTTTGCGGATCATCTTGCGCTTGCGCGACATCATGGTCGCGGTAAAGTCTTCGAAATTCTTGTAACCGCGGTTGTGCCACTGGTATTGAACACCCGTGCGCTGGAGTAATCTCGGGTCTTCAAATAAACCCAGATGCTCGGCACCGGGAAATAAAAAATGCCAACTTGAAGCTCCGGTATCCTCAGCCACGGCCAAAACCTCATCGACTAGTTGGCTGCAGTCGTCCTCAGTTAGTGGCTGGCTGCTTCTAACTCGCGGTCCAACCGAAGGTGTAAATGGAATCGAGGTGACCAGCTTTGGGTAATAGTCGAGGCCATTGTCATGGTAGGCATTGGCCCAGGCCCAGTCGAAAACATATTCGCCCATGGAATGGTCTTTCAGATACAGGGGCATAAAGGCGCTATCGGAATCCGCTTGATCAGTATTGGAATTTAATAATAGATGGATCGGGTTCCAGCCACTGGCTTCACAGGCGCTCTCGCTATCTTCCAGTGCCTGCAAAAATTCACTGCGTAAGAATGGATATTCTAAGGGCTGATTGGGAGATGGCTTTTGCGCGTCGGGATTCAATGGATTAACTCAGATAGATTTTTAATGCCTATTGTACGGTCTGGGGCGACAAGATGATCAACAACCTGCGCTTATCTGATTAATTAAAGAGATTTTTACGCTTAATTTTTGGGTAAATATTGCCATTAGGGTATCATGCGCAGCTTCAACACTAATCGGCTAGGTACGGAGACTGTTCAATGATAATCAAGCCCCGCGTTCGCGGCTTTATGTGTATTACAACTCATCCAGTGGGTTGCGAAACCAATGTTAAAAATCAGATTGATTTTATTAAAGCTCAGTCACCGGTAAAGTCGCCCAAGCGCGTGCTGGTAATTGGTTCTTCGACCGGTTACGGCCTTGCCGCGCGAATTGGCGCAGCCTTTGGTGGCGGTGCATCGACGCTGGGTATTTTCTTTGAAAAGCCGAGCACTGAAACCAAGACCGGCACTGCTGGCTGGTACAACTCTGCAGCTTTTCACAAGTATGCTGAGCAGGATGGCCTGTACGCTAAAAGCATTAATGGCGACGCCTTCTCCGACGAGATTAAAGCCAAGACTATTGAGACCATCAAGCAGGATTGGGGTCAGGTGGATCTGGTTATATACAGTCTGGCGGCTCCCCGTCGTCAGCATCCAAAAACCGGTGAGGTGTTTAATTCAACCCTTAAGCCGGTGGGTAAGAATGTCACCATGCGTGGCGTGAATACCGATAAGGAAACCATTCAGGAATTTAGCCTTGAAGCCGCCTCTGAGCAGGAGATATCTGACACAGTGGCCGTGATGGGTGGTGAAGACTGGCAGATGTGGATCGATGCGCTGGATGAAGCTGGTGTTCTGGCTGAGGGTGCAAAGACCACGGCCTTTACTTATATCGGCGAGAAAATGACCTGGGATCTTTACTGGGATGGCACGATCGGCCAGGCCAAGAAAGATCTGGATAAGCGCGTGATTTCAATTCGTGAAAAGCTGGCGGCCAGTGGCGGTGATGCACGGGTTTCTGTGCTTAAAGCCGTTGTGACTCAGGCCAGTTCGGCCATTCCAATTATGCCGCTCTATCTGGCCATGTTGTTTAAAGAGATGAAGCGCAGAGGCACTCATGAGGGTTGTATTGAACAGCTCTACAGACTCTACAGCGAATGTCTCTACAGTGACTCACCGCGCACCGACGAAGAGGGTCGTCTGCGTGTCGATGAGCTGGAGCTGCTTCCGGAAGTTCAGGATGTGGTTGCGGAAGCCTGGTCTAACATCAGCACTGAGAACCTTGCCGAGCTAACTGATTTTGTTGGCTACAAGCAGGAGTTCCTCAATCTGTTTGGCTTTGAGATCGACGGTGTTGATTACGATGCGGATGTCGACCCCAATGTTCAAATTAGCAATCTGGTATAAGTCATAATCTATGAGTTCAAAAGCCACCCAATTTAAATCTGCGCTGCTGCATCCGCGCTACTGGTTTACTTGGGTTGCTTTTGGCCTATGGCGTCTAGTTACCTTTCTGCCATTTCCGGTGCTGCTGGTTTTGGGTAGGGCAATTGGCCTAATCTTCTATGCGCTGCCAAGTCGCCGCAAAACCATTGCCCGGCGCAATATCGAAATCTGCTTTCCGGATCTTAGTGCTGACCAACAGCAATCCATGCTGAGAGCTAATTTTATCAGTACCGGTATTGCGGTGATGGAAGTGGGTATCGCCTGGTGGTGGTCGAAAAAACGTTTTACCAAGCTGCTTCAATTTGAAGGGCAAGAGCATCTGGACGCGGTCAAAGATCGCGGTATTATGCTTTTGGGTATTCATTTCACCACTCTGGAGATTGGCGCAGCTGCTATTTCCACACTGATTGAAATGGATGGTATGTACCGCGCCCATGGCAATCCGGTCTATGACTTTTTGCAGGCCCGCGGTCGATTGGATAAGGGCATACTCAACGGCGTGGTTTACGAGCGCCGAGATGTGCGCGGGACTATGAAGGCTTTAAAGAAGGGTCGAGCGCTTTGGTATGGCCCGGATCAGGACTACGGTCTGCAGCAGGGGCTGTTTGTTCCGTTTTTTAATACTCAGGCCGCCACGGTCTATGCCACAGCGCGCTTTGCTGAAAAAACCGGCGCCGCGGTTGTGCCGTTTAGTCATATCCGATTGCCCGGTTCTCAGGGTTACAAAATTACTATCCATCCGGCATTGGAAAACTTTCCGGTTGGCGATGATCTTGTGGATACCACGCGAATTAACAAGATTGTCGAAGCGTTTATTATGCTGCAGCCAGATCAATATCTCTGGGTTCATCGACGCTTTAAAAACCGCCCCGAGGGCGAACCGGATCTCTATAACTTGCCGAGTAAAAAGAAAAGTCGCCGAGCGGCAATATGAGTGTAGGTTTAGCTTGTGTAGCCTCAGTGCCAACAGTACCATTACGTGTTTTTCACAGAATAGTTTTAAAAGGAAGTAGGTCATGATTAGCGGAAGTATTGTCGCGTTATTAACACCGATGCACTCAGATTCTCTAGAGGTGGATTGGGACGCGCTGAAGAAGCTTGTCGAATGGCATATAGAGCAGGGCACCGACAGCATAGTTGCGGTTGGTACCACTGGAGAGTCAGCGACCCTCAGTGTTGCTGAACACGCTCAGGTTATTACGGTGGTGGTTGAACAGGCTGCCGGTCGTATCCCGATTATCGCTGGCACTGGTGCCAATTCCACTCGCGAAGCTATTGAGCTAACTCAGGCCGCCGCAGATGCTGGTGCCGCCGCCTGTCTTTTAGTGACTCCCTATTACAACAAGCCGACTCAAGAGGGCCTGTATCTCCATTACAGAGCTATTGCCGAGGCGGTGGATATAGATCAGATTCTTTACAATGTGCCGGGTCGTACCGCCTGCGATATGTTACCCGAGACAGTCCAGCGTCTCAGCCAGATCAACAATATTGTCGGTATCAAGGAAGCCACTGGTGACCTTGAGCGAGCCAGAGAAGTGATAGCGCTCTGTCCTGAAGATTTCGCGGTTTACTCCGGTGATGATGCAACCGCCAGAGAGCTGATGCTGCTCGGTGGTCACGGCGATATTTCGGTGACTGCAAACGTTGCCCCAAAACTGATGTCAGAGATGTGCGCTGCGGCGCTGTCCGGTGATGCGGACAGGGCACTGGAATTGGATTCAAAGTTGGCACCACTGCACAGCAGTCTGTTTGTTGAAGCCAATCCCATACCGGTTAAATGGGCCGTGGCTGAACTGGGGTTACTGGCCAACGCTCTGCGTCTGCCAATGACACCATTGTCCGAATCGCATTATGAGGTAGTTCGAGATGCTATGCTCAGTGCAGAGTTGGTTTAACGACTTTTTATAAAAAAAATATACGGGGCTACCGATTAAAATGAAATCATTGATATGCGCGCTGAACATCTTTGTGATCCTGAGTTTAACGGGCTGTGGTTGGCTTGGTTTGCGCGATCGTAGCAATGACTATCTGCTCGCTGAAGAGACCAAGGTAACCGCTATTCCCGCCGATCTTGATCGATCGGTTATCGGTCAGCTCTATCCGATCCCGCAGATTGCCACCGAATCTGTTGAACTGGTTAAATTTGAAGCGCCACGTCCACAACCGGCCTCGGTTAATACCTTTGAGCAGCTGGTTAAGATCCAGAGTCTTGAAGGTCGTCGCTGGGTCTTGATCAATATTCCCCCCAGTGAGCTCTGGCCCCGTGTGCGCAGTGTTTTAAACCGCAGTGGTGTTCCCGCCGCCGTGGCTGAAGGGTCTTCAGGGATTATTGAAACCGTCTGGGTAAAGTTTAATTCCGATGAAGATAACTCCCACCGTTTTCGCTTCCAGATTTCTCCGGGCGTTCAGGTAAACAGTTCGGAAATATCGCTGCTGCACAATCAGGTTGCCCGCTCTGAAGAAGAACAGGCTCAGTGGCCGCAGGTCTCTGATAGCGACGAGCGTGAAAAAAATATGCTGACCATGCTCGCCAATGAACTGGCTGGCGCGACAAACTACGCGTCGGTATCACTGCTGGCTCAAGATATTGGCGGTGAGGCAAAAGTATCGGTTATTACCCCAGAGGTTGCCGATCCATTTATTCAAGTCAAACTGAGCTTTGATCGCGCCTGGGCTTCGATTCTTTACTCTGCCGCTCGCGGTGGCTTTACGCTGGTCGATCAGAACCGTTCAGAGGGTATCCTGTACGTCAATTACACCAATGAATCCTCAGATGAGCCGGGTTTCTTTGCCCGCTGGTTTGGCGAAGGTAGTGGCGACGAAATTCTTGAGGTCAACTACCATGTACTGGTTCAGGTGGTGGGCGCCAATGTAGAAGTTAGAGTGGTAGGTCCTGATTCTGAAGGACTTGGCAAAGCCGAAGCGCTTCGGTTGTTAAAGATTTTACGCAACAATATGTCCTAAGGCGCACTGCCAATGCGCTTTGCATCTCTCGGCAGTGGCAGCAAAGGTAATGCCACGCTGGTCGAATGGCGTGATACCTGCGTTATGATCGACTGCGGTTTCTCTATTAGGGATACCACCAAACGTCTGGAAAAGCTCGGTAAGACACCAGCTGATATAGATGCGATTCTGGTAACCCATGAACACAGTGATCACTGGAAAGGCGTTGTTCCTCTATCGGCAAAATTCGATATTGATGTCTATGTCACCGCTGGCTGCATGCGCAGCCGTAAAGCTGAAGATCGAGCCTTTCCCTTTTATATTATCGACAGCCATACCCAATTTCAGATCGGTGATCTCTCGGTAACCCCTGTTCCGGTGCCTCATGATGCCCGGGAGCCTGTTCAGTTCCTTTTTAACAGCGATAACCATCAGTTAGGTATATTGACCGATGTTGGCTCACTAACCCCTCATATAGAGTCTGCCTATGCCAACTGCGATGGACTGCTGGTCGAAGCCAACCACGATTTTGATATGCTGATGGCCGGGCCCTATCCTGAATTCCTTAAAGACCGCGTTTCCGGCCCCTGGGGACACTTAAATAACCAACAGACTGCAACTCTGCTGGCGGCTATTGATCAGGCGCGTATTCAGCAGCTGGTTATCGGTCATATCAGCGATAAAAATAATACGATTGATAAAGTCAGGACTGCGGTGGAGCCGGTTATTTCAAATAGCGGTAATCTTTATTACGCCTGTCAGCAGCAGGGCTTTGATTGGCTTGAACTCAGCTGATTGTAGTTTTGGTTTGTGTTGAGTATCTGTACTTATAGTGTCCTCTTTTATCCCTTTTTATTTCTTTTAGTTTAAATTGAAACCATTTTTTTTTAATCACTGCAAACACTTTTTGTCCTTTTAAGGCAACTTTTTCAACTTTTTTATGACTTTTTTCCACAGAGTTCATTTAAAACTAGATTTTTTTTCATAAAACTACCGTAAGTTATTGATTTTTGCCTTCTAAATTCCTAACCCATTGATTTATATGGACTTATTGATGTGGTTAAAAATTGATCAATTTAACAAAACTGTTGGTTTTTTGGGGGTTTAACCTACCCAAACCCCATTTAATCCACAAAGTTATCCACAGCTTTTGTGGGTATCTTTTTGATTTTGTAATAAAGCTGTCATAGAGGCATCGGTGTGATAAATAACTGCTTGGTTACTATTGTTTATATTTAGGCTTATCTTGTAAGTTGATTGGCTAGCTTTTTATATGAGTCTAAATAAAGCGGTAAAAGTCTGCCTATCAATAGAGTTAAATGGCAAAATAGCGCAATGCCGATTATCGAAATAGTCTTTACCTCTCCAAATCTAAACCACCGCGCCCAGCAGCTCTCTGAAAAGCTTCAATTGCCTCTGCGTGAAGGTGATTCTGTAAACTATGATTACCTTCTTGAGCTATCAGAGTCGGGCTTATCTCTGGTTCCTTCTGCGGATAAAGGGTATGGGCCTATAAGCTGTGATTTTGTCGGTGGTAGCCATAGTCACCGCCGTCGTTTTGGTGGTGGTAACGGTCAGGCCATTGCCAAGGCCATCGGTGTTTCCGGCAAGTTTTCTCCACGGGTTCTGGACCTTACCGCCGGTTTGGGTGGCGATGGCTTTGTGCTCGCCTCACTGGGTTGTTCTGTGACCATGGTTGAGCGCAATCCCATTGTCCACAGTCTGCTTGCCGATGGGCTAGCAAGAGCTGTAACCAACGCAGAGGACGATTCTGAGCTGCGAGAGATTATGCACAGATGCCGTTTGGTCGAGGCCAATTCCGTAGACTATTTGCAACAGGCAGAAAAGGGTGGGGCAGTCGAAGGACGTGACTTAGCTTCAATAGATGTGGTTTATCTGGATCCAATGTTTCCCGAGCGCAAGAAGTCCGCCAAAGTTAAAAAACAGATGCAGGCTTTTCATGCCATTGTGGGTACTGATTCAGATGCAGATGGACTGTTAGCGCTGGCTCTCAATGTGGCTACTTACCGGGTAGTTGTTAAGCGTCCGGCTGGTGCCATTTATCTGGCGGAAAAGAAACCCAGCTATTCGCTTGAAGGCAAGTCGACCCGCTATGATATCTATACCCTGAAAAAGCTTCCCGGCTAATACCTCGGTTTTATTGCTAACGCCTCGCAATAACCAGAAAGTTACCGCATACCACGCAGATAAACCCTGCAATCCCCAGAGAAGTCCACTGATAGTTCTCAAAGACAGTCGATAGCATTATGGCGACAAAAGGGATAATCAACGCAGTAAAGCTGGCGCGGTCCGGCCCTATGCTAACCAGTAATTTCAGATAGGCACCAAACACCAACACAGTGCCAAATACAGACAGATAAATTAATGAAGCGGTGTACTCAAAACTGTTCTCATAGGTAAACTCAGCGCCGCTCAACAGTGCGATTGCCAGTAAGATAAGAGAACCGTAGAGCATCGACCAGGCATTGATTGACCACACAGAAAGGCCTGTGCGGCCATTGCGAGTGGCGGCAATATTTCCCAACGAAGCTATGACCACGCTCAATACCGCCATGGTAAATCCAAACAGTGTATTTTCAGTGGAAGCGTACTTTACAATCTCAGGGTAAAACAGCATTGCCACGCCGAGGATACCCATAAGTCCCCCAATCAGAGTGGCTCCTGAAATAGGCTGTTTTAGAAAAATCCGTCCATTAATAATATTAAAAAATACTAAGAGTGAAAATATAACCGCCACTATGCCGCTGGTTAAATAGATTTCAGCGATATAAATAGCCCAGAAATTTAAGCCGAATAAGAGGCCGCCCTGAGCGAGAAGAAACCCATGGGTGACAGGGTTTATTTTTAGGGAGATTTTTCTCGCCCAACACCAGATATACAGCAGCGCTGAACCCAGCGTCATACGATAGATAATTGAGACTAATGGATCGACTTCCCCAAGCTGATAGGTAATAGCCAGCCAGGTTGAACCCCAGATCAAGATTGTCGATAGATACAAAAAACTCGTTATAGGGTTAATAGCCGACTCCTTGTTGGCTTTGCTGAGCGGCTTTTATCGTTACGGCCAGATATCTATACAAACAGCTTGGTCAGTAGGGATTGGTAAATATCCGTCAGTGTATCCAGATCGTCGACGCTGATATTTTCATCAATCTTATGAATAGTCGCATTGACTGGTCCCAGTTCAATTACCTGAACACCATGGGGGGCAATAAAACGGCCGTCAGAGGTGCCGCCGGCGGTCGATAATTCCGGATCCAGTCCGGTGATCTCGGTAATACTGGCAACAGTGGCGGCAACCAGTTCACCCTCAGCGGTTAAAAAGGGCAGGCCGCTTAGATTCCAGTTGGCGGAATACTGGAGGCCATGTTTGTCGAGAATCTTTTCCGTGCGTTCAATTAACTGTTGCTCAGTTAGTTCAGTAGAAAAACGGAAGTTAAAGATAACCTCAACTTCACCGGGGATAACGTTGGTCGCACCGGTTCCGCCATTGATATTGGAAATCTGAAAGCTGGTGGCAGGAAAGAACTGATTGCCCTTGTCCCACTCTTCAGCGGCTAATTCGGCCAGTGCCGGTGCAGCGCGATGAACCGGATTATCGGCCAGGTGAGGGTAGGCCACATGACCCTGTAGACCTTTTACGGTCAGAGTACAGCCAAGTGATCCACGGCGTCCGTTCTTAATAACATCACCGCACTGTGCCGTACTTGAGGGTTCACCAACCAGACACCATTCTGGAAGCATATCGCGGTCGCGCAACCACTCAACTACCTTCACCGTACCATTGGTGGCGATACCTTCTTCATCACTGGTGATCAGAAAAGCAATGCGTCCCTGATGATCGGGGTTCTCAGCTACAAAGCGTTCAACAGCAACTACCATAGCGGCTAGCGAGCCTTTCATATCTGCAGCGCCACGGCCGTAGAGATAACCCTCTTTGATAGTGGCTTCAAAGGGCGGTAACTGCCAGTTTTCTTCCGGTCCGGTAGGAACTACATCGGTATGGCCGGCAAAACAGAGTGTTGGACCCTCAGTGCCGCGTACAGCCCAAAAATTATCTACATCCTCAAAGCGCAGCTTCTCGATATGGAAGCCAATGGCGGCTAAGCGATCGATCATCACCTGCTGGCATCCGCAGTCCTCAGGGGTAACTGAACGGCGGCGAATTAAATCTTGAGTTAGTGCGATGGTTGCTGATGGCTGAGACATTGAATTGCCCTTCTATTGAATGTCTCTATTGTAGAGATCAAATGCTTTTCAGGCTATATGCGGTTGCGGCTTATATTGTCTTTAGCGGTTAAAAATAGCTTTAAATGGCCCAAAAATAAAAAGGCTCCCTGAGGAGCCTTTTTATTTTTGGACAGAATGTTTTTTTCTCTATGCCTTAAGCCGCTTTCTTGTGGCTATTCCAAATAATCCCAAAGCCATAGAACCAAATAAAAAAAGCGCGCTGGGAATTGGCGTTGCTATAGGCGGTTGAATTGATGCAAAGAGTTCTCTGCTGGCAAGACGTTCATTTGAGGTATAGACCAACATGGTGCTCGACCAATCAAAGTTTTTCTGGTCGCTGGCTTTATTTTTTAATTCTTTAACGGTGCGGCGATCGGAACGATCTTCAAGCTTTGGTACCGACCCCATAATATCCCAGATCACATAGTTAACCAGCGCATTGTATTTAGCCGCTGTTGCGCTGAGGGATTGAGAGAAATCCATCAGGGAAAATAGATAGCCAGCCTGACTGTATTTTGTCTTGTCATTACGGCGATTATTGAATTTACCGGCACCGTTCTGAATATCGTTATAGGTGTTGACCGTTGCATTCCAGGTGTTGAGATAATGTCTGGAGTTGTCGTTGGTGACCGCTAAACGGTTATCCCCATCAATGGTTAATTCGAAGGCGCCAGTTGTAATATCCGAGCTTCCTTTAACATCCAATGTGGTGGTAGTACCCAGACCTTCGTAGGTGATTTCAACGGTTTCAGCAAACACTGAGAGGTTAATTAAAAGCGCTGCTGCTAGGGCGCCAATCAGTTTGCTAATAGTAGTTTTGGTGATGTCCATCCTTTCCTGTCTCCTTGTCAGCCGCCTGCCAACATTAATATATATAACGAATGTGGCGATTTTATGACTTCACAGGAGAGCTGCAACCAGTGCAGGTTGATAATGGGAACCAGTTATCATTTTACTTTAAAGGAAGTTCTAAGAGCTCAATGGGGGGGCGCAGACGGTCATGAGTCTTAAACCAGCTTATCTTTGGCCGCATTTATTTTCGCTGCCAGATAATCACTGCCGCCACGATCTGGATGCATTCGCTGCATCAGCCGTTTATGAGCTTTGATAATATCGTCTTTGGGTGCATCTGCTTCAAGGCCGAGGATTTCATAGGCTTCTTTTTCGGATAGTTCTGAAAGGTTGTTGGCTTGATTGCCGTCTTGA
>JAQWGK010000011.1 GCA_029238255.1 Porticoccaceae bacterium
TTTGGGTTTGACGAGAGTTATTGTTGATAATAACTCTATGGATAACTCCATTGACTTAATATCCGATTATCTAAGTTGTAATAATTTACTCGATTCTGCTGAACTAATTGCTAGCAATAAAAATGCAGGCTTCTCCTCCGGCAACAATATCGGCATTAACGCATCCAGCAGTGAGTTTTTTCTCCTGCTCAATAGCGACACCATTGTCCGCCCCGGCGCTATCGACTTGCTTGTCAAAACCCTTCAAGACAATCCACAGATGGGTATGGCTAGCCCGCGTCTGGAGTGGCCAGATGGCAGCCCTCAAGAAAGCTGTTTCAGATTCCACCGACCAATCAACGAGCTAATCCGATCAGCTGCCACTGGGCCAATAACCAAGCTTTTTAAGCGTTATGAGGTGCCACTAAGGGTCTCTGAAAGGGTCCTATATCCCGAATGGACAAGTTTTGCCTGTGTGCTGATACGCAGGCAAGTATTTGAGGATATAGGGTTACTCGATGAAGAGTTCTTTATGTATTTTGAGGATGTAGATTTCTGCAAGCGTGCTCGTGAGGCCGGTTGGCAGATTATCCATAATCCCGAGGCTCGTGTAGTTCATCTGCGCGGGGGCAGTTCGCCGGTTAAAAGTCAGGCGGCGAAAAAGAAGCGCTTGCCGCGCTATTTCTATGAATCCCGCAGCCGTTACTACCGCAAGTATTTTGGCCGTTTTGGTCTTTTCAGGGCCAATATCTATTGGCATCTGGGTTGGCTGGTGGCAATGGTACGCAAATTATTCAGCAGAAGTTACCAGCCGAATATCTGTGAAAAGCAGTGGCGGGATATTTGGACTAATTTCTGCAATCCAGCCGCCCCCTATATTCATCCGGATAATTACTGATGGCCAACTCCACCAAATTGCCTGACTTTATTATTATCGGTGCGATGAAAAGCGCCACCAGTACTCTGCATAATCAGTTGAGTGCCCAGCCCGGTATTTTTATGTCCAGCCCCAAAGAGCCCAACTTTTTTAGTGATGATGATATCTATAGTCAGGGTTTGAATTGGTATTCAGGGCTGTTTAGCGATGCAAGTGCCGAGGATATCTGTGGTGAATCAAGTACTCATTACACCAAGTTGCTTGATCACCCGGAAACTATTCAGCGATTAAAGGAGGCTATTCCCCAGCCAAAGTTGATCTATGTAATGCGCCACCCGGTTGATCGTCTTATTTCTCACTATATGCATCAGTGGTCTGAGGGGGTTATTTCCTGCGATATCAATCAGGCGATAGATCGCTACCCTGAATTGGTTGATTACAGTTGTTATGGAATGCAGATAACCCCTTATCTGAAAGAGTTTGGTTCTGAGGCGGTGTTGCCGCTTTTCTTTGATGACCTCAAAAATAGCAGAGATAGGGCTCTTAACAGGGTGGGTGAGTTTATTGGCTGCACTGAGCCTCTTATCTGGATTGATGATTTGACGCAGGACAATATTTCCAGTCAGCGTATTCGACGGTTTTATGGTTATGAGTTGCTGGTTAATTGGAAGCCAATGGCTTGGGTGCGGAAAAATTTAATTCCTCAGACTCTCAGGAATCGAGTGAAAAAGCAGTTCACTATACAAAATCGACCGGAGATATCAGCAATTCAACTTGAGAGAATTACTGAAATATTTAATAGGGACTTAAAAATAGTTCGTGCTTGGTTAGGTGATGAATTGACCTGTGACAGTTTGGGGTTTTCGTTACATGAAAAATCTGATCAGTAAATCGTTTATAAGTTATTGATTTAAAATGACTAACTAACAAATCATTATTTTACGATTCACAAAAAAATAAAGTAAGTTCCTATGAATAAGCCACTAATAAATCCATTACTATTTTCACCTGTTAGCATCAAGACTGCTGTTGAAGTTAAACCTCCGATTATTGTAGTTGGGTTGCCACGTAGTGGGTCATCTTTCCTGTCAGATATTTTAAGTCAGCTGCAAGACCTATACGTATTCGATGATTTGTATTTATATAGGGAAGCTAAAGCAATAGGAGCGGATACAGGATACCTAACTGAATCTCAATTAGAGAGTCTATTGTTTTTTCTTGGTTGGCAAATCAGAGCAAGGATCAAGCACGGTACATTTTCAATTCCAATGATGACGATTGATGATGTAGAAGTTATGAATTCTGCTTTACGTCAACTATATACCGGGAAAAAGGTAAGGTGGTTTGAGTTATTAGAAGAATGGATGATGCGTTTGGCAGTAAATCAAGGCGCGATTAGGTGGGGCTATAAAGCACCGCAGGATTTTTTAAATGTGGAGATGTTAAAAGAACTTTTTCCTGGGGTTAAATTTATTTTTATCCAAAGAGATCCAAGAGAAATGATGAGGTCTTTGAAATATGTGCATGATATGGATGGTAATCCTAAACAGTATCATCCGATAGCTTATTCTCTATATTGGAAGTCTTGTGCGAAAAAAATGATGAAGTTGAACAATCAAAATGGTGACTTTCTAGCTGTTAAATTTGAAAACATGATTAAGTACCCATCTTCTGTAATTAAAGGCTTAGCAGAGTACATAGGAGTACCTGCGCCAGATAGTTTAGAAGTAAAGAAGAGGAACTCATCATTTCAGGAAAAGGAAAAGAAAGATCTTAGTTCAACTGAAATATGGATAATTGAGCGAATTATTGGACGTGATCTTAGATTATGCGGTTATCAGCCAAGTTATAGTCAGCCAACTGTTAGGGGTTTTTGTGAGGTTCTAAAAGTTAGCATCATATTTCTAAGTTATCAAATTAGCCGAATATTTACGAAAAAGTCAGCTATGGTGTCAGTGAGAACATTTTTACGCTCTATTTTTCTTGCTAAGTAGGCGAATTAGATTTTTCTTAATTGGTTTTCTAATCAATTACGCATATTTTTAAATTTAGGCTATATTTATAGACGTAACTCATTATGTGAACCAGTTGGCTAATTGAAGTTAAAGACCGTCTCAAACTATCTTTGATATTCCTTTCCCTGTTTGTGTTAAGTAGAGTTGCACAGCTTAAATTTTCTGGTTGTAGAATTTAGAGATATATTTACAGACAGTTTGTGACTTTTAATTTTGACAGTAATTTAGAGAATATATGGACGATTCTTACTTACTTATTTCGCCTTGCCGAAATGAAGCCGATTTTATGGTCAGCACGCTGGAGAGCGTTGTTAACCAGTCAATAACGCCTGCCAAATGGATTATTGTCGATGACGGTTCAACTGATACCACGCCGGATATTCTTCAGAAATATTCCGTTCAATACGATTTTATTCAAATAGTGACTCGCGACAACCGTGGCCATCGTAGTGTCGGGCCGGGGGTGATAGGGGCTTTTTATGCGGGCTTGGAAGTCGTTGATCTTAATAGTTATCAATTTGTCTGCAAATTGGATTTGGATTTGATTATGCCACCACGTTATTTCGAACTAATGATTGAGCGTATGAAAAATAGTCCACGCTTGGGAACCTGTAGCGGCAAGACATACTTTAAAGCAGGCGGGTCAGGAGAGTTACTTCCCGAAGAATGTGGTGATGAATCGTCAATTGGAGCTGCCAAGTTTTATCGGGTCAGCTGTTTTAAGCAAATTGGTGGTTTTGTTCGTCAGGTTATGTGGGATGGTATTGATAGTCATCGCTGCAGGTTACTTGGATGGATATCAATGAGCTGGGACGCGGAAGAGGTGCGATTTATTCATTTGCGGCCTATGGGTTCTAGCCAAAAGGGGATATTAACCGGTCGAGTTAGGCATGGATTCGGCCAGTATTATATGGGCACCGGGCTTGCTTATATATTGGCTTCGACAGTCTATAGATTAAATAAGAAACCCTACTTTACTGGCGCTTTAGCGATGTTATGGGGTTTTGTCAGTAGTGCTATAAAGCGAGTGGAGCGTTTGGAAGATCCAGAAATGGTTCGTTTAATGAACCGTTATCAATGGCAATGCTTGCTTAAAGGTAAGAAAAAAGCCACTGAGAATCTTAATGTTGAGCGAGCGGCTTATTGGCAGCCAGACAAAAAAGGATATGACATCCCCTATCAGGGGAACTAGCAAGGAAAGGATTATGGAGTGTATGAAAGGGATTCTTCTAGACAAGTTTGAAAGCAAATCTGCGGTGATTGGGATATTTGGCCTGGGTTACGTTGGGCTTCCTTTAGCAATTAGATTTGTAGAGGCGGGCTTTAGGGTAATTGGTTTTGATATTGATGAAGAAAAAATTATTAATATTGAAAGTGGAAAGTCTTATTTCAAGCATATTGATGACTCAAAAATAGTCTCGGCTATTTCCTCTGGGCTGTCTTCCACAACAGACTTCTCTCAACTAAGTCAGGCTGATGCCCTGATTATTTGTGTTCCTACGCCCCTCAACAAAAGCCGTGAGCCCGATCTTAGCTTTGTCACCTCTACCATGGATTTAATGTTGCCCTATGTTCGGGCGGGACAGATTGTTTCTCTGGAGAGCACAACCTACCCAGGCACTACCGAAGAAGAGCTTTTGCCGAGAATTGAGTCGACAGGATTGGTCGTAGGTAAGGATATTTTCCTAGTCTATTCTCCTGAGCGTGAAGACCCGGGCAACCAGAAGTTTGAAACTAAAACCATCCCTAAGATCTGTGGTGGCCACACTGAGAATTGTAAAGATCTGGGGCAAGCTCTTTATTCGGGGGCTATTGACCGCGTGGTTGTGGTTAGCTCGACCAAAGTCGCAGAGCTGACAAAGTTACTGGAAAATATTCATCGGGCGGTGAATATTGGCTTGGTCAACGAAATGAAGATTGTTGCTGACAAAATGGGTATTGATATCCACGAAGTCATTGATGCAGCAGCAACCAAACCATTTGGTTTTACTGCATATTATCCAGGTCCTGGTCTGGGTGGGCATTGCATTCCAATTGATCCGTTCTATCTGACCTGGAAGGCCCGTGAATATGGGCTGAATACGCGTTTTATCGAGCTTGCAGGTGAGGTCAATACGGCTATGCCTGAATGGGTCATAAGCAAATTGAGCGACGCTTTAAATGAAAGGTCCTTACCAGTAAAAGGCAGTCGCATATTAGTCTTGGGGATCGCTTACAAAAAGAATATTGATGATATGCGTGAATCGCCCTCCGTTGAGTTAATGCAGCTGTTGGCAAATAAAGGCGCCATTGTTGATTACTCAGATCCCTTTGTTCCGGTTTTCCCAAGGATGCGCAAATACCAGTTTGACCTGCAATCGGTAGAGCTGTCTGAGACGGTAGTGCAGTCCTACGATTGCATCGTATTGGCGACTAACCATGACAGTTTTGATTACTCAATGATTAGAGAAAATGCAGCGTTAATTGTCGATACCCGAGGATATTACAAACAGGCGGACAATGTTGTTAAAGCCTAGACAAGAAACATTGGATAAGTAAAAAAAGGATGCCATAAAATGGACTTCAAAGATTTTGTAGAAGATTACTATCAACAATATATCCGCGTACTGAACAGTTTTGACAAGTCATCACTTGAACCAGTGCTGGATACTTTTCTAAAGGTCAGAGAGAACAATGGAACACTCTGGGTGGCAGGCAATGGCGGCAGCGCAGCAATTGGCGACCACACAGTTTGTGATGTGACCAAAGGCACCCATCAGGATGGACAGCCGACGATCAAGTCAATTTCATTAACCTCCAATTCAGCCATGCTAACTGCGCTGGGTAACGATCTGTCTTATGAGCAGGTTTTTAGTCAGCAGCTTAAATACTATTTGGGTAAAAATGATGCGTTGCTATTGGTCAGTTCCAGCGGCAATTCCCCGAATGTTGTAAAAGCCTGTGAATATGCCAACAGTCGCGGTATACCCACTATTGCCTTTGTTGGCTTTAAGGGCGGCAAGCTGCGGGATATTGCCAGACATTGTGTGTGGATACCCATAGAGAACTACGGAATGGCTGAGGATGCGCATCAGAGTCTTATGCATGTCACGACTCAGTACATTATGGCGTATTCCCATCAGCGCATGACTGCTGAGGCTCAATGTGACTGAGCATTGCCCAATAGGGGTTGTGGTTATTGGTCGCAATGAGGGAGAGCGTTTAAAACGCTGTCTGAGTTCGATTCAGAGTCAGCACAGAGGGCCTGTGGTTTATGTAGACTCTGGTTCAACGGATGGCAGTGTAGATCACGCCAGATTTATCAAAGTGGATGTTGTTGAGCTTGATATCAGTATTCCTTTCACCATGGCTCGGGGCAGAAACGCTGGCTTTGGTTTTTTGGTAAATAGTTATCCCGATTGTCAGTTTGTGCAGTTTATCGATGGTGACTGCGAAATGGCTGCTGGTTGGATAGAAACTGGGTTGCAGTTTTTGCAAGATCATCAGGATTACGGTGGTGTCTGCGGCAATCGCAGTGAGCGGTTTCCCGAGGCGACAATTTACAATCAGCTTATCGATATGGAGTGGCAGGGTGCCGAGGCTGAGGTGGATGCCTGTGGGGGTGATGCGATTTATCGCATTGATAAGATTCAGGCTGCGGGCTACTTTAATGAAACTATGATCGCTGGCGAAGAGGCGGATCTGTGTTTGCGGATACGTAATCTTGGTTCTCGCCTTATGCGGCTAGATACCCCAATGACGATTCATGATGCCGATATGAAGTACTTTTCCCAGTGGTGGAAACGGTCGGTTCGCTGCGGTCACGCCTATGCTCATGGTTATGATCTGCACAGACATACCCCTAGAGACGGCAGCGGCATCTACAACAAGAAATCCATGCTCAGTAGTCTGGTTTATGGTCTGGTACTGCCGAGTTTAATGATTTTGATTACCCTTATGCTTAACTCTAATCCATCAGATTTAGGGCAGCTATTATTGCTCACTGGATTGGTGTTAGTGGTGCTGTTTTATACGCGGATTTTACTTAAGGCCGCAGCATCAAAATCTACCGGGATCAAAGCAATTAATAGCCATTCAGTCTTATATGCGTGCTTTATTGTATTGGGAAAGTTTCCCGAGGCTCAGGGAGTTTTGCACTACTATTTGAATAAGGCGCTGGGTAAAACCAGTGAAATAATTGAGTACAAAATAGAAGATAAACAGAATTAGGGAAGCGGTTTTTCGCTAAAGGATTAGGATGATTCACTATATAACCAGTACTGGTGTGGGCAATGCCTGGGTTGGCAATGAGTTAATGGCTCTGTCGGTCAGGGGTATTCCCTTTCATCTTCACTCCCTGCATAAACCTGCAGCGACCTTCTTTAAATCTGATCATGTAAAACAGATTGCCGAGCAGACAAATTATATTTATCCCCTGAGTATTTGGCGTATTGTTACAAGCCTATTAATGGCACCTTTTATATTCCCAAGGTATTTTTT
The DNA here is from genome assembly GCA_029238255.1 of Porticoccaceae bacterium. Taxonomy (GTDB): domain Bacteria; phylum Pseudomonadota; class Gammaproteobacteria; order Pseudomonadales; family Porticoccaceae; genus HTCC2207. Next base: position 7,351 of record JAQWGK010000011.1, read on the forward strand.
TCCTGCGTTATGGAATAGTTTTTTTGGGCGCAAAGAATCATTTTCTATTCGCATAAAATCCATTGTGCATTTTTGTGTAGCCTGCTCATGGGCTAGATCACTGCGCAAACAGCAGGTCTCACATATTCATTCTCAGTGGATCAACTCCTGTGGAACTGTGGGTATGTATGCCGCTTGGTTGTTAAATAAACCCTTTAGTTTTACGGGCCATGCGGCGGATTTATTTCGCGAGCGATGTTCTTTAAAGGACAAAATAAAACGCTCCCAGTTTATTGTCTGTATCTCCTCATTTCATAGGGGTTTTTATCTTTCCGAAGGCGCCGACCCCCGTCAGTTAATTATTAGTTTCTGCGGCATAGATACAGCTATGTTTTCTCCCCGAAAAGCGTCTTCTCCGAGCTCAGAAGGCGCATCGAAAGCCCCAGTCAGGCTGCTCTCTTCAGCTCGTTTGGTGGATAAAAAGGGATTGAAGTACCTTATTTCAGCCTGTAAAAATCTTGAGCAGCAGGGCGTTGATTTTACTTGCACCATTGCGGGCGACGGCCCGCTTTTAAATGAGCTCGAGTACCAAATTCAGCAGCTCAATTTAGGCAGCCGAGTGACTCTCACTGGTCGCCCAATACTACAAGAAGATATCCCCAACTTTATGCGCAGCGGAGATATCTACTGTCTGCCTTGCGTATGGGCAGATGATGGCGATGTCGACGGTTTGCCGCAGATGTTAATGGAAGCCATGGCCTGCGGTGTGCCCGTGGTATCAACAAAATTGGTGGGGATTCCGGATCTAATTGTCGATGGTGAAACAGGGTTGCTAGCTGAACCGAATAATAGTGATGACCTGGCTGATAAGCTTCAACAACTCATTGATAACGACGCTTTGCAGGGCAGGCTTTCTCAAAATGGCCGCCAGCAAGTCGAGCGTTTCTTTGATTTATCAACTTGCCTAAACCCGCTGTTTGAAAAATTCACAGGAAGTATTCAGGACAATAGTCACAACACAGATAACGTCAATAAAACCAATGCTAAAGGAATTAGCCAATGATTATTTCGCAAACCCCCTACAGGGTAAGTTTTGCTGGGGGCGGCACAGATCTGCCATCTTTTTATCAAAGAGAGATGGGTGCTGTGCTATCGGTGGGTCTGTCTCAGCATATGTATGTGACGGTGAGTCCACGCTTTAAAGCCTCGACCCGTATCGCTTACACCAAAACTGAAATTGCCGATAGCATCGACCAGATAGAGCACACCATCGCCCGTGAGGCGTTGCGCATGACTGATCTTGGCAAACATCTCGAAATCACCACTATTGGCGATGTGCCCTCCGGAACTGGTCTGGGTTCTAGTAGTAGCTTGGCAGTGGGTTTAATCAATGCATTAAATGCCTACAAAGGTCAGATTAGCAGTCCTCAACAGCTAGCCGAAAAAGCCTGTGCTATCGAGATAGATATTCTAAAAAAACCGATTGGTAAACAGGATCAGTACGCCGCAGCGTTTGGTTCACTTAACTATATTCGCTTTAATTCTGATGACAGCGTTGATGTTGAGCCTGTGCCCTACAAGCCTGAGACCCTGCGCGAGTTAGAGTCGCGAACACTACTGTTATATACCGCACAGCAGCGCAGTGCCGACGATATTTTGATTAAACAGAGTGCTGGCACCCAACGCCAGGACACTTTCGCTGTCCTTAAAGAGATGCGTGATCTAGCTGAAGAAATGAAAAATGTTATTTCGGGCAGCGGCAATATCGATGATTTTGCCGGACTGCTACATCAGGGATGGTTGCTTAAGAAGTCCCTTGGCTTCGGTATTTCCAATCAACATATAGATGACTGGTACAGCGCGGCACTCAAGG